>JAOZSE010000072.1 GCA_029939835.1 Pontiellaceae bacterium | reverse complement strand
CTGCATGGCATCGCGGTGACCGAAACCATGTCACTGGGTAATATGATCATTTTCACAGTTACCGCCACGACGTTGATTGTGCAGCTGATCGGTCCGCCGTGCACCAAACTGGCGGTCCGGCTGGCGAAAGAGACCGACCGAAACATCACCGAAGAGGATGTGATTGCCGAATTAGGTGTCGGCGACGTGATGAATCCCGACGTGAAGCCGATCTCCGAAGACCTGCCGCTGGCCGGGGTGCTGCAGCAGTTTACGCAGAACGACGCACTGGTCTACCCGGTTGTTTCCACAGCTGGAAAAATTCTGGGTGTGCTTACCTTCGAATCGCTCAAGGAACTGCTCGATGATGCCGACAGCCGGCAGTGGCTGGTTGCGGGCGATGTGATGGAGCCGGTTGAAGAACGTGCGACCCTGCTGATGCAGCTTTCCGATGTGCTTGACGATATGAATCGCATGCAGGCCGAGGTACTGCCTGTTTTGCGCGGTGACGGATCCGAGGAGGCCGTTGGAGTGCTTGATTTGCGGTTTGCCCGCCGGCGCATTCGCCAGGAGCTGATCCGCCGCCGATCCGGTGGTTAAAAAGTCTGTTTTTTGGAAAAGACGGTAAAAAGAGTTCAGGTTCCGGAGTGGTTCCGATAACGCCTGTGCTTCTCACGAAACGGAGAAAAGGATGGAATTCTTTGATTTAAGTTTGATGGAGCTGGGGGGGCGTCTGTTTCTCGGGCTGGTGATTGGTTTTTGCATTGGACTGACCGGGGTCGGCGGCGGGGTGCTCGGGTTGCAGGCAATGACGCTGGTGTTTGGACTCAATCCTGTCTTAGCGGTTGGAACCACCAGTCTTTACATTTTTCTGACTAATATTTCAGCTGCATTTCATCATGCCCGCTTGAAAACGGTCCGCTGGTCGCTGGTGGCCCGGATTCTGGTCGGGGCCGTGCCCGCTAATATTCTAATCTCTTCGTGGGTCAGCCATCAGGGCGGGCAGACGGATTTTCAGGAAGGGCTCCGACGTTTCATCGTCGGGGTGGTTTTACTTTCAGTGGGGGTCATGGTGTTGAATCTGATTCAAAACCTGCGTGCAAAGGGTCTCCGAAGTGAAAAGAAGAGTTTGGCAGATCGGATGAACGGGCATGCGGCGACACGTAATGTAGTTGGGGTGCTGACGGGTATTATTGTGGGCGGGCTGATCGGTGCCACATCGGTGGGCGGCGGGGTGCTGATTGTTCCCATGTTGATTATTGTTTTCGGGTTGACGGCGGGCCGAACAGTTGGAACGTCGGTAACGATCGCCATGGTGCTGACGCTGGTTACCTCGCTGGTTTACGGCCGCAGCGGAGCCGTGGACTGGGTGACGGCGGCAGTGATGGCGGCCGGGTCACTGATCGGCGTGCCGCCGGGCAGCAAACTCTCCGTGAAGATGCCGGATAAGCTGCTGCAGATTGTCGTGATTGCACTCATTTTTATCGCGGCGGTGATGATGTTGCTTAACGGCGGCGCACATTAACGCCGAAGAGGATTTTTTCCGTGAAAAGTAAATTTTATTTCATCGGGGCGGTCTGTGTATTGATCGCGTGGTGCACACTGGCTGAAGAGGATGAAAAGAGCCGCGACTGGATCGCCAGCATTTACACCGGGCTCGACTATGCCACCGGCAACACGGAGGAAAAGGCCTATAAATACGGGGCCGATTTCGAAAAGAAAAACGATTCAGTCTATCGCTATAAACTCAAGATCGCCGGCAAATATCGCAAAACCGAGGGCGATGTCAGTGATTCAAAAATCGAGGCCGACGGCGAGGCTCGCCGTATTTTCGGCGCAACAAAGCGCTGGTTCGCACTCGGGACGCTGTCGGCGCTGCACGACGACATCAAGGATATCAACTACCGCGTGAAGCTCGGTCCCAACGTCGGTTATTACCTCAAGGATACCGAAGAACTCGTCGCCGATGTCAGCACCGGCCTGCTTTATGTGCGCGAAAAATCGCTGGACACGGTCGAAGATTATCTGGCGTGGCGGCTCGCTCAGTGGTTCGACTGGCATTTCAGCGAAACCGCGCGCTGGTGGTTCGGCACCGAGTTTTTCACCGATATCAGCAACTTCGACGATTATAACTTCCGGTTTTTCACGGCCGTTGAAAGCAGGATCAACAGTCACTTCACTCTCATTGTTGCGCTCGAAGACACTTACGCTAACCGGCCTGAAGAGGGCGACGATATTGAGAAGAACGACCTCGAAATCAGCGTCGGCCTCCGGTATACATTTTGATCATGGCAAACAAAACCTATTACGTAACGACACCGATTTACTATGTGAACGATAAGCCGCATGTCGGGCACGCCTATACCACCATTCTCGCCGACGTGCTTGCCAGCTATCACCGTCTGCTCGATATCCCCACCTTTTTTCTGACCGGTACCGATGAGCATGGACAGAAAGTGCAGCAGGCCGCCGATAAAAACGGAATCACTGCGCAGGAACAGTGCGACCAGACCGTTATCCGCTTTCAGGAGCTCTGGAAGCGCCTCGAAATTACCAACGACGACTTTATCCGCACGACTGAAGAGCGTCACAAAGTGATTGTGCAGGAGGTGCTGCAGGATCTCTACGACCGCGACGAAATCTACCGCGCTGAGTACGAAGGCTGGTACTGCGTGGGGTGCGAACGGTTTTTCACCGAGAAGGATCTCGTGGACGGCAACTGTCCCGAATGCGACAAGCCGGCCGAGGCTATTCAGGAGACCAACTATTTTTTCCGGATGAGCAAATATCAGGAGTGGCTCATTGAATACATTGAAACCCACCCTGAGTTCATCCAGCCCGGCTTCCGTGCCAATGAAACACTCGGCTTCCTCAAAACCAAAGAGCTTCAGGATCTCTGCATTTCGCGGCCGAAGTCGCGTCTTGAGTGGGGCATTGAACTGCCGTTCGATGAGGACTTTGTCACCTACGTTTGGTTTGATGCGCTCTTGAACTACATCACCGCCATCGGCTACAAGCGTGACGACGAGCATTTCAGCCGGTGGTGGCCCGCGACGCACCAGCTGATCGGTAAAGACATTCTCACCACGCATACTGTGTACTGGCCAACGATGCTCAAGGCGATGGGTGTGCCGCTGCCGAAGACCATCTTTGCGCACGGCTGGTGGCTGACCGGTCGCACCAAAATGAGCAAGAGCCTCGGCAACGTGGTCAACCCGATGGAAATGATCGACCGCTGCGGTGTGGATGCCTTTCGCTATTTCCTCATCGCCGAAATGACATTGGGGCAGGACGCCTCCTTTACTGAGGAAGCTTTTGTTAGACGCTACAACAGCGATCTCGCCAACGACCTTGGCAATCTGCTCAGCCGCACGCTCAGCATGCTCGGTCGCTACTGCGACGGCGTTTTCCCAAAGGTTGGAAAAAATGCGCTTGAAGGGGCTCCCGAAAAAAAACTGTGGGAGTCGGTTCAACAGGCCGTCGAAGAAATGGAAGGCTCCATTGATACCATGCGCCTCAGTCAGGGTCTCGCCGCCGTGCTCGGTGCCGTGCGCAAGGTGAATAAATATTTTGAAATCAAGCAGCCGTGGACGCTTGCCAAAGAAGGAAAAACGGAAGAGGTTGGCATTACGCTCGTCCTCGCCGCCGAAAGCCTGCGCGTCTGCGCCGCGCTGCTTTATCCCGTTATGCCCGAACGCATGGGCACACTGCGCACCGCATTTGGCCTCGGAAAACCCGAGCTGGCGAAACTGAATACGTTTGGTGTTATTAAAGCCGGAACCGCTGTCGGTAAAGCCGAAGCGCTCTTCCCGCGTGTGGAGCTGAAAAAAGAGGAGCCCGCCAGCCCGTGATTCCCGCACCGATTTTCCTGTACTGTCCGGCGCTTTTCTTTAAATTTTTACGAAGGAACGGAACATGAAAACTCTCATACTTGTACGCCATGCCGAGCCCGCCCTCAGCGGACCGACGCAGGCCGATATCGACCGGTCGTTAAGCCGTCGGGGCTATCGTGACGCACAGGCGGTTTCTAAAAGGTTTGCTCTAGCGGACATTTCGCCCGATCTGATTCTGTCCAGCGCTTCGCCCCGGGCACACAAAACAGCTAAAATTTTTGCACAGAAACTAGGCGTTCCGCCGGAATTCATCCGGTCCGACCAGCGCATTTACGAAGCCGAACGTGCTGAGATGCTCGGGCTGGTTCGCGGCTTTGATGATCAAGATAATACGGTTATGCTCGTTGGCCATAATCCCGGCATCAGCGGCCTGCTGCACCACCTTGTGGACAGCAGTATTCACAACCTGCCGAACTGTTCGGTTGCGGTCATCGAACTGCCCATAGCGAGCTGGCATGACATTGCCTTCAAGGTCGGGCAGCTTAAGTATGCGATCTGCCCAAAAGGCGAAGAGCAGCAGTTGCAAAGCGATGAGCTGCCGCCGGGTCTCTGGGAGCGGTTCTCTCTCTGGATGATGCAGCGGTCCCGAAGGATCGAACTGTTTTGTGCCATTTTTATCGGCTTTACCTTGCTGGTCGGCATGTTGATTTTGTTTTTGGGCGGAGCGGATAGAGCCGGCCGCCTGCCCGGCGGCCGCCATTTCAAGGCTGTTGAGAAGCACGAGACCATACCCTTCCAGCCCGCTCCGTTTAAATAAACGCTGAAGCGTACACATGAAAACGCTCATTCTCATACGCCACGCCAAAGCAAACTATGACGATCCGATGCTGGACGATGCCGATTGGCCGCTCAGTCGCCGCGGATGTCGCGACGCAAAGAAAGCGGCCAAACGGTTTGCCCGGACGGATTATGCCCCGGATTTGCTGGTTGCCAGCCCCTCCCGATGCACACGGGAAACCGCCGAATTTTTTGTGCAGAAACTTACGCTTCCGGAAGAGTCGGTCCGGTTCGACGCGCATATTCACGAAGCCGATCTCGCTGAACTGCTCAGGCTGGTACATGAACTCGATGACCAATACAATACGGTCATGCTGGTCGGTCATAATCCCGGCATCACCGACCTCTTCCACCATCTGCTGGACAGCAATATCCACCATCTGCCAAACAGTTCGATTTCCGTGATTGAACTCCCTTCGGAAGGCTGGCGCGATATGGCCTGCAATACCGGACGGCTGGAACAGTTCATCTGCCCCAAGGGTGAAAAACTGCAGTTGAAGGATGCAGAGGATGACTGTTTGCCGCCCCTGACTGTCTGGCAGCGGATATTCGTCTGGCGGCTTCAGTTTGACCGCAAGCTCGAACTGTTCGGCTTTTTTTTAGTCTGTCTCGCGCTGGTGCTCGGTCTCGTTTTACTGCTGATGGGAAGAATGACGCCGAGAGATGGTGCCTCGTCCGACTACCGAACTTATCACATAATTGAAGGTGGTGACTCCGAATAAAAATCTTTGGGTCGTCCGATTCTTTAAATAAGAGAGCCATGAACAAACCGCAGGGATGGATATTTTTTGATATAGACGGGACGCTGCTGCACACGCCCGGCGCGGGCCGCGCCGCCTTCGCGCAGGCGTTCGCCGAAGCCTTTGGCTGGGAGCAGGGCGTTGAACATATCAACTTCTACGGTGCAACCGACCTCAATGTTTTTCGGCAGATCTGCCGTGAGCGCGGCGTCGAGCCGAACGCCGAAATGGAACGCGCCTTTTTTGAACGCCTCGCGCCCGCGCTCGAAACCCGGCTGACCGCCCGCCCGCCGGTGCTTTTCCAGGGGGTTGAAAAAATTCTTGAGCGCCTCTCTAAGGAATGGAAACTGGGCGTTATTACCGGCAACATTGAAACAACGGCGCGGGCCAAACTGCGCCATGCGGGCATTGACCATTACTTCAGCTGCGGCGGGTTCGGCTGCGGCCACGCCGACCGCATTGAGATCGCCCGGCACGCACTTGAACATGCCGGGCTTCCGGAGCGCGCCGTGCTCATCGGTGATACACCTTCCGACATCAACGCCGCCAAAGCAAACGGCATGACCGCCATCGCCGTCGCTACCGGCGGCTTTACCGCCGAAGAACTTGAAATCGCCGCCGCGGATTTTGTGCTCAACGATCTAACGGATACGGAGAAAGTGTTGTCTATTTTAGAGAATGGAGTGTTGGAATGATGGAAAATCAATATGGAGTGCGCAGGCTTGCCTGCGCTTTGTTGGCCGAAGCTTGCTTCGGCGGTTTGCGGAGCAAGCTCCGCAACGGAAAGCGGCGGCAAGCCGCCGCACTCCAAAAGGTGATACTCTACACCCTTACTCCCATACTTCTCTTTGGGTGTTCAGAACAGGAGGTCGCCATGAATAATTTTCCTGTAGAGAAATCCGATGCCGAATGGCATTCGGAGCTGACACCGGAACAATATCGCGTTCTCCGCGAAGCAGGTACGGAGCGTCCGTTCACCGGTGTTTACACCGATAGCGAAGCGTTGGGCGTGTACCGTTGCGCGGGATGCGACGCGGAGCTTTTTACCTCAGATAATAAATTCCATTCCGGTTGCGGGTGGCCCGCCTTCGATGATGTCGCAAAAACCGATCGCGTTATTTTACGTGAAGATAGAAGCCTCGGAATGGTACGTACCGAAGTGCTTTGCGCCAATTGCGGCGGACACCTCGGCCATCTCTTCAATGACGGGCCCGCCGAAACCACCGGCTTGCGCTACTGCATAAACTCCGCCGCACTTGAGTTCGAACAAAAAGAAGAAGTGAACTGCGAGTAGACGCGAATAGCTTGCAGGTTTTTCGGCAGAGGCGTATAGAAAGAGCTGTGCAGATTGCACTTCCAGATGAACTGACCAATGGTCTCGATCTGACTCCGGAGCATGCCCGGATTGATCTGGCCATTGGTCTTTATGCCGAGCGGCGAGTCCCGCTGGGCCGCGCCGCACGAATGGCAGGAATGACGCAACCCGACTTCCTGCGCAAGCTCGGGGAGCTTCACATTCCCATGCATTATGATCTGCCCGAATTTAAGGAAGACCTCGGGGTTGTGAATAGCTGATCAAAATCATTTTCTCTGTAACTCCCCCATTATTCTGCCGTTAATTATTCTGCGAACTTCTTATCCTCTCGAACAGGAAACATATTTTGCAGAATAATTAACGGCAGAATGATGGTTGAGGAAAAGAGATAAAAAAGAATCTTAGTGATGAATTTGTTCCGGCGGCTCAGCACACGACGTTGACGACTGGTGAAACCATTCGGATGCTTCGCGAGCTGAAAGAATGGACGCAGGAACAGCTTGCTGAGCAGTCGGGTCTCCACGCCAAAAATATCAGCTTGCTGGAGAATGGCCGGATTGATATCGGGAAAAAGCGGGCAGAACAGCTCGCCCGAGCCTTCGGAGTCCACCCCGCCATCATCATGTTTCCCGAATACGAAGCCGACCTCATCGGGAACTCGTCACGCCGTATTGAAAAGAAGGCGGAGGCGGCGTAGGGGAAGGGGGGATTTTTTGCCGCGCTGAAAGCGTAGCGATAAATAATTTTTGTATCCAAAAATAGTGACCGAAGGGAGCGGTTCAAGATCGCAAAAAACGCAAAAACAGAAAGAGTTTTTAGACGGGATTTACAAGATAAACCGGATGTTGGTAGGGCGCGTCTCTCCGAGACCGCCGCAAAATGAGGGAAAAAGCGTTCTGACCCTTTGGTTCATATCTCTTAGCCGACCTTCTGATTTACACTGCGGATCGAATTTTCGATGATTGAATGAGGTTACAGCCACTTTCTCATCGTTGTTTGGGTGTCCAAAATATTTCATCCAGACCCTTTGAATGTGAATTTTAGCAGTTTCGCGGATAGGGAGCAAAGGGTTTTCCAAACCGTGGAAACTGCAAGGTGGAGCGTGATCTCTGAGCACGTTCAAAACGCGCCCGGAGGTCGCGTTTCACCCTTATTGATTCGCGTCAATTTGCGTCCATTCGCGATCAAAAAATAAGGCGGGGTCTCGCGAACCCCGCCCTGCAGAAGATTCGCTTTTGCGATCCTTGTGCTCTTTTGCGGCTAATCAAAACTTCACCCGCTCTGCGACGAGGGCTTCGAGTTCATCGATTTTGACGCGAACCTGCTCCATGGTGTCGCGGTCGCGGACGGTGACAGTGTCGTCGTCGAGGGTGTCAAAGTCGATGGTGACGCCGAGGGGCGTTCCAATTTCGTCCTGACGGCGGTAGCGGCGGCCAATGGCTCCAGCCTGGTCGTAGAAGCAGGTCCAGCGTTCGTTGAGTTGTTCGAAGACTTCGCGTGCTTTGGCGACGAGTTCGGGTTTGTTTTTGAGTAGCGGGAAGACAGCGACTTTGTACGGTGCGATGCAGGGAGCAAAGCGGAGGACGGTGCGGGCTTCGTAGCCTTCGGGTGCTTGTTTGGCGGCCGGGTCGGCGGTGAGCACTTTGCCGTCGTTGTCTTTGCCTTTGGGAATCCATTCAACGCGGTAGGCTTCGCAGAGCAGGGCGAGCGCGATGCGGTCAACCCCGGCGGAGGGTTCGATGACGTGCGGGATATATTTTTCTTTGGTCTCTTCATCGAAGTATTCGAGCCCTTTGCCGGATGTTTCCTGATGCTGCGTGAGGTCAAAGTTGCCGCGCGCGGCGATTCCTTCGAGCTCTTGGGTGCCGAAGGGGAAGTCGTACATAATGTCGGTGCAGGCGCTGGCGTAGTGGGCGAGGGCATCGCCTTCGTGGATGTCGCGGTGCATGCGGCCTTCGGGCAGGCCGACTTTGCCGTACCAGTTGAGGCGTTCGGACACCCAGTATTCGTGCCACTCGGCATCGGTGCCGGGCTGGATGAAAAATTCGAGTTCCATCTGTTCGAATTCGCGCGAGCGGAAGGTGTAGTTGCGCGGGTTGATTTCGTTGCGGAAGGCTTT
>JAOZSE010000071.1 GCA_029939835.1 Pontiellaceae bacterium | reverse complement strand
ATCAGGAACGCATAGTTCATGTTGGCGTGGAAAATGGCGACATATTTACTCATAGAGTTCTCCTTGTTCTGCTGAACAATGAGTCGCGCATTGGAGCTTTTTGCGACGGCAAAATCAAGCCCTTATTGAGTTTTTTACGCTGAAAACGACGACAACCTGCTTCTTTAGGGCGGGCAGCAGAATATCTCAGTTTATCGATCGTCCTTTTTGTCGGCGCGGTGATCCCTGATCTTATTAATAATGGAAGTGGCGACGGGCGGGCAGCCGGAGACGAAGAGGCCGTTTTTCTTGTGGGCCCGGGTGCAGTTGCCGATCAGTATCGTATTTTTTGGAAGCGGATCATGTCCCTTGCCGATGGCAATGTTGATGGGCAGCTTTTCCGGGAAGTACTGGAACATTTCCTCTCCGTACCGCTTTAGGAACAGCATCAGGGTGGACTGGCAGGCGCTGCACGACTGATTGTCCAGAATGTTGGTGTCGGGGAATTGTATAGAAAGATTTTCTGGAACGCGTTCGAATGGATTCACTGCCTCTTCCCAGTTCGAAGGGGAACTGTTGATTTTTTCTAGATCAATGACTCCGAGTCTCCGCTCTGCGCCCATACGCAGGTGGGGAACTTCTTCGGCGGTCATCCCCATGATCCGGCACGCCACCGCATCGGCCGCGAACGGATCCGCGCCGACAACGACTGCGCCGACCGGCTTCGCTTCGCCCGCGCCGGGCCCCAAGCCTTCCATGCCGACGGTGCCGTCAATAATCGCCAAGTGAGGCCGCAATACAGCAGACATATCTGAGATCGCCACATCCAGCGACTTATCGTTTTCATGGCCGGGAGCAGGGGGCAGCATGTGCAGGTCAACTTTACTTCTCCGCCAGAGACAGCCCTTCATATTTTTCACAGAGAGGGTGACCACGGTATGCATATGCATTTTCATGACAGGGATCGAAACGATGAAGTCGAAATCCTGCACATCGGCGCAGAGTTTGATCTTCTGGATGGCACGACCGTCAGGGATTGGGATTACCTTCGGTTTGCGCTCATCCATATCGATCAGCGGACACTCGCGCTCGCGAGCCATGACGGCCAGGCCGCATTGCTCGTACGCCTCCATGGTCTTAATGCCGATAATGGGGCTTTCCCCGATGGACACCTCGGCCCCGGCATCCCGGAAGGCGTCGATAGCGGCCGCGACGACCTGTGAGTTGGTGACCACGCCAGAGTTCTCGGCCGCGAGACGTCCGGCATTGGGTTTAAGGAGAACACGTTTGTTTTGTGCGGCAGACAGGTCGATCTCCGACAGCGCGGCCATCGTATTCTCATAAGGGCCAAGCCCCCATTGAACCTGAACCTCCGGGTGTTCAGCATCCCGGAGAAACGGATTGGTCATAATCGGAATTGTATCTGGTGAACCCATCCCCCGAAAGTGAAGGTTTTTTGAGCGGCGAGCCAGAAGAAATCAGAAGAGGTTGCCGGGGTTGAGTAGGCCGACAGGATCGAAATAGGCTTTGAGATTCTGCATTTCTTCGATGCCTTTGTCTCCGAACATGATCCTCAGGAAATCACGCTTAAGTTTTCCGATCCCGTGCTCGGCTGAGACGCTTCCGCCCATTTGGACAACCTGCTTCGCCCATTCAGCGTAAAGTGCCTTGCCCCGTTCATACTCATTCGGGTTGCGCGGCAGGATATTGACGTGCACGTGGTTGTTGCCGATATGCCCGAAAATGACGTGTTCGAGTTTTTCGCGTTCAAGGCCCTGCCGGTAGAGCTTCATGATTTCTTCGAGCCGGTCGTCGGGAACAGACATATCGGTGCCGAGCTTTGTCAGCTCGGGATACTCTCTTTTACGTTCCGCGATGAGTTGGTTGATGGCTTCGGGCAGGGCGTGGCGGAAAAGGCGCATGCGTTCGAGCTCTGCAGACTCCATCGCAACCCATGCGGCATCGGGATCGGCGCCGAAATCCGCCATCATCTCCGCCGCCTCCGTTACGGCGGCTTCGACGTTATCGTCTGTTCCATGGAATTCTGCATAAACCGCGGTATGGAATTCCGGGGCAAGCTTCGGCAGGTCGGGGTTTTTGCGAAGCAGGTTGAGCGCGTTGAAGTCGAAAAATTCAATGGCGGCGGGCGCGGTTTCTTTCCGCAGTTTTTGCACAAAACCGAGCGCTGCTTTTTCGGATGGAAGGAACGCGGTCAGGCCCCAGATGGCATTGGGAACTGCTGAGAGTTGTAGTGTGAGCTCGGTGATGATGCCGAGGGTGCCCTCGGCGCCGATAAACAAATCAAGGAAGTCCATTTCGTCGGCCACGTAATAACCCGCCGCGCTTTTAACGTCTGGCACGCGGTAGGCGGGCAGGGGAACCTCCGGCGGAACCGGTTCGCCGCGTCGGATTTCGCGTGCGGTGCCATCGGCGAACACGACGCGAAGCGTTTCAATGTGACGGCGCATTGAGCCGTATTTAAACGACCGCGCGCCCGAGGCATTGCAGGCGGCCATGCCGCCGAGACTGGCGGTGTCTTCGGTGGGGTCGGGCGAAAAAAACAGGCCCGTGCCTTCAAGCTTTTTATGGACGTCGCACAGCAGCGTGCCGGGCCCAACCGTCAGCAGCCCGTTTTCAGGTTCCTCGATGGAGTTCATTTTGGAGAGGTTTAGAATCCGTCCGCCCTGCGGCACAGCGCCGCCGGTGATGCCGGTGCGCGCGCCCTGCAGGGTGACCGGCGTGCCGGAAGCGAGGAGGGCGCAGACGTCCTCTTCCGTTTCGGGAAAGGCAATTTCATCCGCCGCGCCGCGCAGGCGCGACTCGTCCTGCAGGTATTCACTGGTTTCAGGTTGGACAGGATAAATCTTCATAAAAAGCTGTTTCCTCTTACAATAAAGCGATGGGACACCCCGTTATATGCCATGAAAAGCGACGATAGAAAGAAAAACCGCATGGAAGCAGATGATGCAAAACTTTTGTCAGCTTATCGAAAAGGCGACGCCGAAGCCCTCGGCGAGCTGGTCGGGAAGTATAAGCGCCCGCTCTTCGGGTTTATCTATAAATTTTCCGAGGGCCGCGAGGACGCGGACGAGGTGTTTCAAGAGGTGTGGGTGAGGGCGATTAAAAACATGAACCGCTACCGTCAAAAGAATTTACTGAGCTGGCTGTTCCGCATTGCGCACAACCTGATGATTGACCGGATACGCCGTCGTAAGCCGGTACTCTCGCTCGAGACGCCCGCACACGAAGATGGCCTGGCGCTGCATGAGCGGTTGGCTGGCACGGGGCTGAGTCCGGCGGACGAAACCGGCGGGCATGCACTGGGCCGCCGGATTGAAGAGGCCGCCGACGAATTGCCGCCCGAACAGCGCGAGGTGTTCTGGCTTCGGATGCAGTCCGGCCTCAGTTTTAAGGAGATTGCCAAGGTGCAGAAGTGTTCCATCAATACGGCGCTGGCTCGTATGCAGTATGCGGTTTCCAAACTTCGGAAAGAGCTGGCAGCCGAATATCACGAATTGCAGGAGGGGGGGATATGAAAACGAGAAGACTCGAAAAATTACTGCTACTCGAACAGTCCGGCGAACTGACGCCCCGT
This sequence comes from Pontiellaceae bacterium, assembly GCA_029939835.1. GTDB lineage: Bacteria > Verrucomicrobiota > Kiritimatiellia > Kiritimatiellales > Tichowtungiaceae > Tichowtungia. The sequence continues at coordinate 5,277 of JAOZSE010000071.1, read as the reverse complement.
CAGCGGCGCGCGCTGGCCCGGGCAGCCGATGCAGAACCGAAGCGCAGGGAACTCAATGCACTGCGCGAAGCCGTTCGGTCGCCGGACGTTGAGCCCGACCCGTGGGCTGCTGCAAAGATTGCCGCGCGTTTGCACGAAGAGCGCCGCCCCGTGCTGATTCGGGCCTGTAAACCGGCGCTGGCGCTGGCCGCCTGTCTGGCCCTTGTGGTCGGCATTTGGAATTTCAGACAGACCTCCCCGGCTCCTGTGGTCATTGCGATGACGGAGATGGGCGTGTGGAACGCCCAGTTCGAAGAGGATCTGGTTGAACTGGAGAGCCTGATACTGGCCATATCAGGCGATCCGCTGGACATCATGGAGATGTAACTCAAATCCGGTGAAACAAGGTTTCACGGGTCAAGCAAGAGAAGGAGAGAAGACAATGAAGAAATGGATCATCTATACAATGCTGGTAGTCTTTGCGGCCACAACCGCTTCCGCACAGTGGTGGAAGCTTGGCTTTGGCGAAAACGAAACGTCTCCAAAACAGGCCGTTGAACGCCCCGGGCCGGCTCGCCCCAGTATGCATCGCGGGCAGCGACCCCGTCTGACTGAAGAACAGCGGGAAAAAATGAAAGCACAGCGCGAAGCTATCGAAAAGTTGACGGAAGCGGCCCGTGCTGAAACCGATCCGGTTAAAAAAGAGGAACTGATCAGTCAGCTTCGCGCCAGGCTCACCGAAGGCGCCGTGAAGATGCATGAAATGCACCGCAAGCGGCTTGAAAGGGCGGAGATTGAACTGGCGAAGATGAAAGAGCGGTTGATTGACGCCGAAGAGAACATAGATCAGAAAGTCGAAGAACATCTTCAGAAACTGCTTGCCGGGAAGCGTCCTGAGTGTCCCGAAGGCGGCCCGCGGCACAAAGGCCCCAAACCGCGCGTCGAATAATAACCGGTTCTGTAATCATTACAGCCCCGTCCCGGATCCCGGGCGGGGTTTTTCTTATTGTCTTTTTCTTCAGCCGCTCTAAACTGCTTTCGCAATGAAAGGGCGCACGATACCGCGGTATAAGGTTCCGAAACGGATATTGAAGAGCGCAGATCGATGCTCTTACCGTTATTCCTGTCTTGAAACCGGAAAATGCGGCGACCATCCGATGTGCTCCGTAGATCATGTCTTTGGCATTGTTTTTCTGGAGACGAAACTTCCGGCTGAATGCAACTATCGGGTCATCTGCGACGGAAAACAGATGTGCATGTGTCCCGTCCGGGGCTTCATTGCCGAGAACTACGGCGACTGACCTTCCTGTTCCAAAGGTAGGGCGCGTTCGCCGAACGCGCCGCGGACGGCTCGGCGAGCCGTCCCTACCCAGATGTCGCATAGCTTGCCACGGAGAGTTTTACTTTAGCTTCAACGCTTTCAACACGTCGCGGAAATCATCCGGCACCGGCGCGGTCACGCGCAGTGAAGCGTTACCCTGCGGATCAGGCAGCACCAGCCGGTACGCGTGAAGCATCTGGCGCGGGACGGAACGGAAAGCCGTTTTACCGCGCTGATCGCCGGCGTAGTCCTTATCCCCGAGCACCGGATGGCGCGCCGCGGCGAGATGCTTGCGGATCTGGTGTGTGCGGCCGGTCTGGATGCGCAGTTCGAGATAGCTTGCGTCGCGGGTTCGGTCGAGTACGTTCACGAGGGTGGTCGCCGATTTTCCCTCAATATCGCGCGTAATGGTTTTCAGGTGGTCGGAAACGCGACCGATGACGATGGCTCGATAGATTTTAACAATCTGCTGCTCTTTGAAGAGCGGAATCATCTGTTCTCTGGCCGGTGCGCTGGCGGCGAACATCACGCACCCCGATGTATCGCGGTCGAGGCGATGCACGGCACACATCTGCGGATTTTCCAGCTCGCGCTGCAGGCGCACTTCCAGGCTGCGCGCGCTGTCATTGGTCACTATGCCGGAGGGTTTGTTGACGATAATCAGATTGCCCGCTTTCTTCAGGATTTCGATCTTTTTTGATTTCGGCTCGGGGCGGACGGTTTCGATTATGTCTTTGATTTTGAGCGTATGTTTGGCTATCCAGATGCGTTTGCCGTTCACAAAGACCTGCCGCGCGTCGAGCAGGACGCGCGCCTGCTTTTTGGAGCAGCGCAGCCGTTCGGAGAGCACATCCACCAGCACCCGGCCGTCTTCGTGCGGTTTAATCTGAAAGGTTTCGCGGTTCATGGTGTATGTTTATTCATTGTTCCTCATACCGCCGGGTGTATTCCCCACGTAGGACAGGCTTCCAGCCTGTCTGGACAGGCAAGATGCCTGTCCTACATTGCATCAATCTCTTTACAGGCTTCGGCAGTCAGCGCGGCGGCTTGTTCGACCTCTTCGGCGGTGACGATGAGGGGCGGCAGCATCCGCAGTATATTGCCCGCGGTCGCCAGGGTAAGGAGACCTTTTTTTTGTAGCAGCTTCTGAAGTGGTGTGGCGCTGTCCTTGAGCACGAGGCCGACCATCAGACCGCAGCCCCGCGTGCCTTCAATCCAGTCATATTTTTCTGCTATGGTTTGCAGTTTTTCGAGAAGCAGTGCACCCGTTGTCTGCGCGTTTTCGAGCAGGTGCTCCTTTTCAATGGTTTCAATGACGGCTAGTGCGGCGGCGCAGGCCAGCGGCGTTCCGCCGAACGTCGTCGCGTGGTTTCCGGGCTGGAAGATATCCGCCACTTTCGGTGCGGCGACGATTGCGCCGATCGGGAAGCCGTTGCCGAGGGCTTTTGCGAGCGAAAAGGCGTCGGGCTGGACGCCGTATTTCTGGAAGCTGAACCAGTGGCCGGTCCGGCCCATGCCCGCCTGCACTTCATCGCAGAGCAGCAGGATATCCTTTTCATCACAGAGCTTCCGCAGCCCTTGAAGGAAGGCGGGGTCGGCGGGCACCACGCCACCTTCGCCCTGTACGGCTTCCACGAGAATTGCAGCGGTTTTTTCATTGATCGCGGCCTCGCATGAAGCGAGGTCGTTGAATTCTGCATAGACGAAGCCCTCGGGCAGCGGTGCGAAACCTTTCTGCACCTTCTCCTGTCCGGTGGCCGTCAGCGTGGCGAGCGTCCGGCCATGGAACGAGTTTTTCATGGTGATGACTTCAAACCGGCCTTTGGGTGAACCCCGGAGCCGTGCGAGCTTGATGAGTCCTTCATTGGCTTCCGCGCCCGAGTTGCAGAAAAAGCATTTGCCGCCGCCCGCCCGTTCGACGAGTGCCTGCGCGAGCTTTGGCTGCTGTTCGTTGTAGTACAGGTTGGAGACGTGCATCAGTTTCGCCGCCTGCTCCTGAATGGCTTTTACAACCGCCGGATGGCAGTGGCCGACATTGAGCACGGCAATTCCGGCAAGGAAATCGAGATATTCATTTCCGTCCGCGTCCCATACTTTTGTTCCCGCGCCTTTCAGCAGTGCCAGTTCCGGCGCGTAGGTCGGCATCACATATTTTTTATGCAGTTCAGCAATTTCGGCGGTATTCATTTTTTCTCTCCTGTAAATGGCGATGGAACATACCGCATGAAATGCGCCGTTGCCAATGCATTAAATCCCCCGCACAGAAGCTGCAACCAAATTTAAACCGCGAAAGAACACAAGGAGCGCAAAGGTGGAACGCGACCTCCGGGCGCGTTCTGAGCACGCCCGGAGGTCGTGCTCCACCAAAAACGTGCACAAAAAGAAAAGAAACGGACGGATAGTAGTACGAATCCATAGAAGGACCGGGTTGCCTCTTCCTTCGGCTGCCACGGGAATGAATGCGTCCCTCGAAAGGTAGGGACGCCTCTCCGAGGCGTCCGCGGACGGCTGGGACAGCCGTCCCTACCCAAGATGCACCGTGGTCTGCCCCGTGAGAGATTCACTCTTCAAGACGTATCCAGTAAAAACCGCGTCCATTGGTAGCCGTGCCGTCGGTGAAGCTGTTGGTGGGAGCGCTTGAGGGAACGTCGTCCGCCATGGTGATGTAATTTCCCGACAATAGATTGGTGCTCCGGTTGACGCTGTACTGCTTTCCGGCGACACTTTTCCATTTCAGCGTGAATCCCTGCACAGGGTCACCTGCGGTTTCTACAATTTCAAGCCGGTCCGCCGCGTTGGTCGGATTGGTCCCGCACCTCTGCTCCTGCCCGTCATTCATGCCGTCGCCGTTGCTGTCCGGTTCAAAGGGATTGGTGTGCGTCGTGTTAACTTCATCGCCGTCACTGATTCCATCCCCGTCGCTGTCATGATTGAGCGGGTCAGTGCCGAGGGCGGTCTCGGCATCGGTATCCAGCCCGTCGCCGTCCGGATCGCTGCTGACCTCCATCACAATATTGCTGATGGAAAGCACCGCATTGGTATCGTTCCGGCTGACCAGCTTAAACGTGAGGGTATCGGTTTCTCCGGCATATTCCGCCAGAGGCGTGTCGAGCATTGTGATCTGGGTTACAATATCCCCCAACAGGTCAGCGCAAATTTCCGACACAAAGCCCCCCGCGCTGTGCCCAATAATGTGAAGAGGTTTCGCTGAATTTATTTTACCAAGCGCTATGTTTTCCGCGATCCAATCCGCCAACAGCTGACCTTGAGCCCATCCGAACGGTCTTATGTCTATTAACAGTTCAGCAAAATCGCCATGCCATGCTTGTCCAGATGTCCCCGTCCCTGTAAATACATCGGGATCGGCCATTTCACTCCAGTCAAAAATACAAACATTCGGAAGAGCAGCTTCGTCGAACTGAGCTTCGAAGGCACGCGCGCCTCTCTCTCGGCATTATTGATATGCTTAAAATTCCATGTCAGCAAATAATCCATGCCCTGCGCCGACGCAATGGCACTATGAGCAGCATCCTCTTCACTCCCCGCAGGAAGAGCCCCGCCTTCATCAACCTATTCCAAAAGAGGCATGGTTCACCCTGAAAATTGCCGAAAAATTGGCTCACAGAGCCAACACTATATTTCGTATCTGCTATCCGTCGTTTTCTTGTTTCATGCTCCCAGCGTGATGAGTTTTGTGTGCGTTTTTGAGAAGGGAGATTTTGACAAAATAATTGCCGACAAAATCATGGGAGGGAGACAGGCTTTTTCAATCCGGTTGTTAAAAATAATTTTGCTGTTCATGATTTTGCCACTCCCTTCGGTTCTTGCCGCGTAATAACGCGGTCTCTTTTCCGTTGGTCGAGTGTAATCATTTCTTTGGTTGCGGCCAAAGACCTTGCTGCGTGTTACGCGTTGATGATTTCGGTTCCGACCCCCCGGTCGGTAAAGAGTTCAAGCAGCAGGGAATGGGGCAGGGC
>JAOZSE010000070.1:6427-9135 GCA_029939835.1 Pontiellaceae bacterium | reverse complement strand
TCGACGCGCTCGCCGAAACCATCGCCGCCAAACACAAAGAAGCCGGACTCCTCTAGAAAACGCGGTGTCCTCGCCGCGTTCTTCTGGTGGGAAAGGGGTCAGAATCTGTTATCTGAGAAATCCGTAACGAAGCAGAGAACCTGATGAATTTCCTGTACCTTTATAGGTACGGGAAATTAAGTTTTCTAACACCATTATATTGAGGAAGTTGTATAGAAAAAACGCTGTTAGAGTCCCGCACCTTTAAAGGTACGGGTTTCGAACCCAGCTCGTTCCGTTTTTTCCAAGCATTGGAACTTTTGACTCCGATTTTTCCAATGCTTGGAAAATTTGCTGAAATCTTCAGTGATATCAAAATTGCGGAGCATTCATGTGCTTTGCTAAGGTGGCATCCTTATGAGCGGCTACATTGATCTTAATCGAGTTTTCTATCCGATTCCTAAGGATTATTCGTTTGACGAGAATTCCTATGATTCTCCTTATGCATGGTCTTTCAGGGAGGGGAAATCATGGGAAGATCTACTTCAGCTTAACCGCGTTGTAATCCTTGCTGAGGCAGGGGCAGGAAAGACCGAGGAAATTAAGCACACAACACAAAAGCTTCGAGAAGCCGGAAAAGCGGCATTTTTTCTTCGGCTGGAACACTTGGTAGATGATTTTGACTTAGCGTTTGAAGAGGGAGAACCAGAAGAATTTACAGCATGGCTCGAGTCAGATGATGAGGGCTGGTTCTTTCTTGATTCCGTAGATGAAGCCAAGTTGACCAGTCCTAAGGCGTTCGAGCGCGCAACGCGAAGGTTTTCCAAGCGGGTGAAGACGGGGCTCTCTCGTTCACACATTTTCATAACAAGCCGTTTTAGTGAGTGGCGCTCTGAAGTGGATTATCAGTTGGTTAAAGATCTCCTGCCCGTGGCTCCCCATGAAAAGATCAATGATTCAGGGAGTTGTGAGCAACTGAATAAAGGTTTAAGGCAGGCAACTGCTACTGTAGAAAAATGCGTTAAAGACTCTCCCGACCCCTCCGTTGTAACTCTTGGTTCTTTGTCAGAGAATCAAGCCAAAACCTTCGCTGAGAAATTTGGAGTGGACGATGCTGAGGCTTTTTATTCTGCAATCCAGAAGGCAGAGGCCAAAAACTATGCTACTCGCCCTCAGGATTTAATCGAGCTGATTAGTTTGTGGCAGGAGAAAAGAGAGATCGGGAGTAAGGCTCAACTTTTGGAAGCCAGTATCTCGATTAGATTGAGGGAACGAGATCCAGACCGCGATAATCGGCTGCCGCTAAAATATGAGGATGCAATGCGTGGGGCAGAAATGTTGGCCGCCGCAGTTACTTTCCGAAAGAAGCAAAGAATATTGGTGCCGGAAGAAAAGATTGAACCTTCTCTCTCAGCAACAGCGATGGATGCAGGAAGAATTCTTGTCGGATGGGATAGACCACAGATACGAGCGCTGCTTTCGCGCCCTATTCTCGATGATGCAATCTATGGAACCGTGCGGTTTCATCATCGCAGTGTAAGGGAGTTTCTAACCGCTAAATGGCTATTGAAGCTTCTTGTTAATGAAAAATCGCGCAGGGCAGTCGACGGGCTATTCTTTGCGCGGCGATACGGACGGTCGGTTTGTGTGCCGTCCATGCGCCCAGTATTGGCATGGCTTTTATTGTGGGATGATCGAGTTAGAGAAAAGGCAATTCGGATCTGCCCCGAGGTATTGATTCAGGGCGGTGATCCATCGCAATTGCCAATTTCTGTTCGTGAGATGATGTTGACATCGTTATGCGAGCACTATGCAAAGAAGGAGGTTGTATATGTTTCACTGGATTGGTCGGATGTAAAACGGTTTGCTGATCCAGAACTCGGTTCAGTCGTTAGAATGCTCTATTCGAAATATTCTGATCATCCTGAGATCCGCAGCTTGCTCTTCAAGGTCGTTTGGTTGGGGAAAATTAGCGAATGCTCGGATTTAGTCTATGAGTATGCGCGAGAAAACAGGAGTTATTCCAGTGCCCTCAGTTATGCAATAAAGGCGATTGGAGCCGCCTGTTCTATTCGAAAGCAGGGCGAGTTATTAGATTGGTATCTGGAGGATCGGTCTTTTGATAACGAGGAAGTAATGGCTGTCTTCATTGATTCCCTTGCACCTGAAACGCTTACGGTTCCTCGATTGCTCTCCTTAATTAAGCGGGTTCGCAAAATTAAAGAGATACGTTCGCGCGACATCAAATATTGCCTCATCCAGTATAGTGAAAAAAACTGTCCGCAAGACGTGTTGCTAGATTGGGTAAAGGGTTTGTTGCCGTTGTTGAGGTGCAAACCTGTTGTCGAGCACCGCTGTTGTGAGATTTCTGAAAAATACGAATGGTTATTGGGTGTTGCCCGAACGGCTGTAGAACGAATTGTTGCGGCTCGGGAGTCTGATGCTTTTAGTGATGCCGTATTGGATGTTTTGTCACTCACTCAAATGGATACTCACTATCGAGCAGCTCCAGATAAACTTAAGGAGCTGGTTCAAGAATGGAGGACTCTAAATTATGCCGCTTTTTGGCATGACGTTTTTCTACAAAGAGTCTGCCTGCAAAACACGAAGGAGGAGAAATTAACAGGTTGGTGGCAAGTTCGGTGGCTAAATGATAACTGCTGGTCGTTTGGGGTTGAGGACTTTGATGCAGTTTTGAAATGGATTAACGAACGGCAAGAGGTTGACGT
>JAOZSE010000070.1:0-6417 GCA_029939835.1 Pontiellaceae bacterium | reverse complement strand
ATGCTGATAGATCAGCGCGCCATCGGCCGCTGCATCGAGATGCTGGACGAGGGCGGAAGCGCAGAGAGCGGATGAAGAAGGTTGTTGCTGGCAATACGCAGCTTGAGGAAGATCTCAAAGATTATTTACACCCAGCTCCAAAGTCTGAAAAGACGCGCAGGTTAAATCGTCAAACCGCATATCATAGGCGCATGCGGAAGCGTGAGGAGGCAGGGAAGAAAGAATCTAAAATCAAATGGACAGAATGGATCTCGGCTAATACGCAAATACTTCGCGATACGGAAAAGGCACATGAAGGGTGTGTATATAAAGCCTCGGTGTATCTTCTCAATGATATATTTGAGAATCGGGATGGCGGAGACAAATGGGCTAAATGGGGGTGGCAAACATTAGTTCCCGAATATGGATTAGAGATCGCTGAGGCGTTCCGGGATGGTTGTATTGATTATTGGCGAAAATATCAGCCAGATTTAAGGTCGGAGGGCATTGAAAATCCGAACAGCGTTCCATATGCCGTAATCATTGGCCTGTCGGGATTGGAAATTGAATCGAGGCAGAATCCAGAGTGGCTGGCTGAATTATCGCCGGATGAAGTTTGTTTGGCCTGTCGATATGCTTTTTTGGAGATGAACGGTTTCCCTTTATGGTTTGAAGCTCTTCACAGGCAGTATCCCAGCATTGTGGGAAATGCTTTGCTTCGGGAGCTTGAATGGGAGTTGGTTGAATACAACGGAAAAGAGCCGTGTCACTATATTTTGGATGACGTGATTTATCATTTGGAATTCGCACATGCCAATCTGTCTCCGAGCCTTCTGAAAATATTATCTCGTCGCGTTCCCAAGCATGAAAGTGCGTTACGAAAGGCTCTGCAAATAATACTCGCTGATCCAAACTTGGATACTTGTACCTTTGTTAAACTGGCAAGAATCCAAGCGCAAAAAGTAGCAAAGCAAAAGGCCGCCGCATGGTTCGCTGCTTGGATGGGCATTGATGCGGATAGTGCCTTGCCCGCCCTTAAGAAAAAATTACAAGGCATCAAGACGCCTTTGGGAGGCGTAGACTTTGTAGTTCACTTTATTAGGGATTTGATTGGAAGCCGACGGCAGGATGGTTTAGGGGCGCAACAGGATTATTGCCGAGTTCCAATACTGCTCGAATTGGTCAAGTTGACCTATCAGTATGTGCGAACAGAAGATGATCTGCAAAGGGATGGCGCTGGGGCGTATTCACCAATAGCACGGGACGATGCTCAGGACGCACGCGGGAAACTGGTTGATCTGCTCCGTGAAATTCCAGGGAAGAAGACCTATGCGGCATTAATAGATTTATCAAAAACGCACCCAGCCAAAGAATTGTGCGACTGGTATTTGAGCTATGCAAAGTCCCATGCAGAAATAGCATCAGAAAGTGAGCCGTGGAGGGATAGTGATGTAGCCGACTTTGCTCGGGATATCGAGAGATCCCCCAGCAATCATCAAGAGCTATTCGATTTGTCTGTTTCCAGATTGTTGGATCTTAAATACGACCTTGAAGGTAGCGATAGCAGTATTGCGCCAATCCTTGAGGATGTGTCTGGTGAGAAAAAACATCGGACGTTCATTGGTGGGTGGTTAAGGGATCATGCTGGCGGACGATACAACGCTCCTCAAGAAGAAGAATTAGCCGATGGGAAAATCCCTGATATTCGGGTGCATGGCTTTGGGTTTGATGCGCCTGTTCCCATCGAACTAAAAGTGGTCAATAACAACTGGTCTGGTGCCAAGCTTCGGGAACGAATGAAGAATCAACTCATCGGTCAATATTTACGCGACCAACGCTCTCGGTTGGGAATATTCCTATTGATTCAGACAAAGGGTAAACACTGGATAAACCCCGACACCTCAGAACGAATGGATTTTGAAGGCTTGATCAAATGGCTGTCGGACGAAGCAAAGACCTTTGCAGAGACCTCTCTGCTGTTTGACGATATTAAAGTCATTGGCTTTGATTTAACCTGCAGAACTAAGCCGATTGCTGAGTGATTATGATGCTATCCGAAAGGAGTGTATCTGAAAGATTTTCCCAACTCGTTATTTTTGTTTTTAGCTACGGGGTTATGAGTTTCCAAGCCTTGGAAAAGCGGGGCTTTGTTTTTCCAATGGTTGGAAAAATCCGGTAGAAACTTTCCGAGGTTTGGAAAATCTGATCTGGGTTTTTTCCGAACCTTGGAAAAAGAGGAGTTTTGAATGCCGATATTGGATTGGGTGGATAAGGACAAGGCGTTGAAGGCGGCGGACGGTGCGCCGTATCGTTTGCTGGAGGAAGTGCCGAAACTTTCGTTCGGGGATGCCGATCATGAAAATATGCTGATTCAGGGCGATAACCTCGATGCTCTGAAAGCCCTGATTCCCTATTATGCAGGGCGCGTGAAGTGCATCTTTATCGACCCGCCTTACAACACGGGTAGCGCGTTTGATCACTATGATGATAATGTTGAACATTCAAAATGGCTTTCGCTAATCTATCCCAGAGTGGAGCTGTTACGTGATTTGCTCACAGAAGACGGTACGATTTGGATAACATTGGATGATCGTGAATCTCATTATTTTAAAGTGATGTGTGATGAGCTTTTTGGACGTAAAAATTTTATCGCCAATGCGATATGGGAAAAGTCAGATAGCCCAAGGATGGATGCTGTGTTTTTTTCCAGTCGGCACGATCATCTTTTGGCGTATGCAAAGAATAAAGAGTTCGCTGAGTTCAACAGACTGCCAGCGGAAATAGCTGACCACTATAACAGGGTGGATGATAAAGGCCGCCGATATTACACAAAGCCTCTTCGCGCTATGGGTGGGCAGGGAGATTCGAGAGAGGCTCGCCCAACGCTTTATTATGCTTTAGAAGCTCCTGATGGATCGAAAGTCTATCCTGTCCGGCAAGACGGAACAGATGGGGCTTGGCGATGGCGAGAGGAAAAAGTTCGAGACGAGAGTGAGCGAATTGATTGGGTGAATGGAAAAAAAGGCTGGGTTCCATATTACCGAATCTATGGAGACGCAAGCCAAGGCCGCCCCGCAGAAACAATCTTTCCGCATTCATTAGCGGGAAGTAATAGGACTTCGAAGTCTGAAATCAAAAAACTATTTCCCGTTGATAACCCTTTTGGAACACCAAAGCCGGAATCGTTAATCAAGTGTGTATTAACAATTGCAACGAATCCCGGCGACCTTGTTCTCGACTCCTTCCTCGGCTCGGGCACGACGGCGGCGGTTGCGCATAAGATGGGGCGGAAATATATCGGGATTGAGCTGGGGGATCATGCGGTGACGCATTGTGCTCCGCGCATGCAAAAGGTGATTGAAGGCGAGCCGGGCGGAATCTCCAAAGCTTGCAAATGGGAGGGCGGCGGCGGGTTCCGCTTTTTCCGTTTGGGCGAGGGTGTTTTTGATGAGGCAGGGCAAATCAATCCCGACATTCGTTTTCCGGTGCTTGCGGCGCATGTCTGGTTTTCGGAAACGCACACGCCGTGGACGGGCAAGGGCAAGTCGCCGCTTTTGGGTGTGCATAATGGAGTTGCCTATTATCTTTTGTACAATGGGATTTTGGGCGACCGGAAGCCGCAGAACGGCAATGTTTTGACGTCGCGCATTTTGGCGGAGTTGCCTCCGCATGATGGCCCGAAGGTGGTTTATGGCGAGTGGACGCCGTTTAAGGCGGATCGATTGCGCAAGGAAGACATTGTTTTTAAGCAGACCCCTTACGATGTAAAGGCGAGGTAATTTATGTTTACGCTGAAGAATTATCAGGATGAAACCCTTCGTGTGCTGGAGGAGTATTTGAGCGCGGCGCGGATTGTCGGCGCGAAGGATGCGTTCGAGAAGGTGGCAAAAGATAATCCGGGTGTGTTGTTCCGCGATTATCAGCCGTTGAGTGATGCGGTTTATGAAGTGCCGTATGTTTGCCTTCGCCTTCCGACGGGTGGCGGAAAAACGTTGCTGGCGACGTATGCAATTCAAAAGGCTGCTCAAAGCTATATGGACACAGATTGTCCGCTGGTGTTGTGGGTGGTGCCGACCTCAATGATTAAGGAGCAAACACTCAATGCGTTGCGGACGCCGGGGCATCCTTATAACGACGCGCTGGTGGAAAATTTTGATAACCGTTTCCGGGTGCTGGATATTTCGGAGTTTACGCAGATTCGCCCGCAGGATTTGAAGAGTAAGACGAATATTGTTTTGGCGACGTTTGCGTCGTACCGCGTGAAGAATGATAACGAGGAGATGCGCAAGGTGTACGCGCATCACGAGGATTTGGAGTCGCATTTTTCAAACGTTCCAAACCTTGGAAACGGGTTGGATCGCGACGATGACGGAAAAGTGAAGGCCTCGTTTATCAATCTGCTGAATATGCACCGCCCGCTGGTGATTGTGGACGAGGCGCATAACCATAATTCGGAACTCAGTGTTGAGCGGATTCAAAAGATTAATCCGTCGTGCATTGTGGAATTCACGGCGACCCCGGCGGGGGATAGCAACATTCTGCACAATGTTTCGGCTTCGGAGTTGAAGGCAGAAGAGATGATCAAGCTTCCGATTGAATTGACGGAGCATGAGACGTGGCAGGAGGCAATTCACTCTTCTGTTCAGACCCGGCAGAAACTTCATGAGCTGGCGGAGCAGGATAAAGATTACATCCGACCTATTGTTTTGCTTCAGGCGGAAAAGAAGAATCAGGATGTAACGGTTGAGGTGGTGGAGAAGTATCTGGTTGAAGAGGAGGGCATTGATCGTTCCCGAATTGCCATCGCCACCGGAAATCAGCGGGAACTGGACGGGGTGAACCTGTTTGACCGGGATTCGAATATCGAGTTTGTGATTACGATTGAGGCTCTAAAGGAGGGCTGGGATTGTTCTTTTGCTTATATTCTCTGTTCTGTCGCCAATACGAAGTCCGCAAAGAATGTGGAGCAGCTTTTGGGGCGCGTGTTGCGTATGCCGTATGCGAACCAGCGGGTGCAGCACGAGCTGAACCGGGCGTATGCACATGTTTCATCTCCTTCGTGGAAGCATGCCGCCAGTCAGATTCATGATCGGCTTGTAGAAATGGGTTTCGATGAAAAAGAGGCTCAGGAAAGCATTCGCCAGCAACGCCCCGACTCGCAGCGCGAATTGATGTTCGGTTACGAATCCACGATGGAATTGCCGATTTGCAGTTTCGCGGGAGAAAGCCAGGCAGACTTCAGTTCTTTGCCGCCCGAAGAAAAAAGTAAGATTGAGGTCACGCCGCTGTCTGGCGGGCAGGTGAATTACACGATTAAAGGCGTGTTGTCGCTGGATGCCGAAAACCGGATTGCAAAAACCTTGAAGGGTAAAGAGAAGAGGGCGTTTAAGCAGACGATGGAATTGCGCCGCTATCAGGAAGCCCGCAAGGACTGCCCGGCTGTTAAAGGGACTCCTTTTGCCATTCCACAGCTGTGTTTTGATTTGGATGGGTTTGTCGATGTCGCATCCGAAGACATCTACATGGAAAGCGGTTGGCGACTCTCTGATTATCCGGCGGAATTGCCCGGCTTCCAAATCAAAGAAGAGAATGACCGTTACCTGATTGATTTACAGGGCGGGCGCGTTATCGAAAAGCATTTGGGAAGAGAACACGCCGAGCTTGATTTGAGCGATATGAAAACGCCTTGGTCGGAAGACCAGATTGTCGGCTGGCTGGATTCCCATTTGAACCAACGCGATTTGCGGCAGGCGGATTTGTGTCTGTTCATTCGCAAGACGATTCAGCAGTTAAAAGACGAACGTGGAATCAGCTACGCCATACAGCAACGGTTCATCTTCCTTTTGCAGAAGGCGTTCTCTGAACGGATTACAGAGTGCCAAAAAGATGCGCAGAAAAAGGGCTTTCAAGCGGCGCTCTTTGCATCGGATGATTCGGTTTGTACACATGAAGAGTTCAACTATGAGTTCACGCCGGAAAGCTATCCTGCCCGCGAGAAATACACCGGCTCGTACCAGTTCAATAAACACTACTTCCCGACCGTCGGAGAGCTGAAAAGCGAAGGCGAAGAATTTGAGTGCGCAAAGGCAATCGACCAGAACCCGAACATTGAATTTTGGGTGCGCAATCTGGAGCGCCGCGACTCCTGCGCATTCAGCCTGCCTGTATCAACCGGCCGTTTTTATCCCGACTTCATCGCCAAGCTGAAAGATGGCCGAACGATGGTAATCGAATACAAAGGCGAACACCTTGTTTCCATGGAGTCTGAAAAGGAAAAAGCCGAAGTTGGCAAACTCTGGGAACGAAAAAGTAACGGTAAAGGCCTTTTCCTTTTTGCCACAAAGAAAGATGAATCTGGACGAGATGTTGTAGGTCAAATGGAGCAGAGGGTTAACAAATAAGGGGAGATTATGGAAACGAATACAATTCAGGGTGCAA
>JAOZSE010000014.1 GCA_029939835.1 Pontiellaceae bacterium | reverse complement strand
CGGTTTCCGCAAGTTGACATGATGATTTTACATGATATGATCGGGGTATGAAAACACTGGTAACAACACTTACGGAACGCGGACAGACCTCTGTTCCGTCGGCGATCCGGCAGAAACTCCATCTGAAGCCGGGTCAGCATCTGACCTGGCAGGCGGTCACCGATCATGAGTGCCGTGTGATCGTGCAGGAGGCAAATCACAAGCCTCGCGGCGCCAAAGCCATGCTGGGATACGGCAAGCGATTCGGCCCCCAGAAGTCCACGGCGGAATGGATGAAAGAGCTGCGCGAAGGCGAGGAACTCTGATGGCCTGGGTGGTGGATACCTGCGTGCTCATTGATGTGATCAGCGAAGATGTTCGCTTCGGTGAAACTTCGGCAGATTGCCTGATCAAATACTCCTCTGACGGACTGATCCTCTGTCCGGTTTCTTACATTGAAATTGCCCCTTCGTTCTATGGTGACCGCCGGGGGCAGGAAACCTTTTTGAGTGAGGTGGGTGTGGATTTTGCTCTTCCATGGGAGTGGGCGGATACACTGGCGGCGCATGCGGCATGGAGCAGGTATGTAAACCTGAAGCGGAAAAACCAGGCAGGTCGCAGACCGATTGCAGACATTCAGATCGGCGCTTTTGCGATGCGGTTCGACGGATTGATTACCCGCAACCACGAAGATTTTAAGAAGCTCTTTCCCAAGCTGAAGATGGTGGAGCCGAAAGAATGAGTGAACGCATTTGTATGTCATTTTTCCGGTAATTTTTACAACTATGTATTCAAAATTGCTAAATACGCTTTCCGAGCCACGGCTCCCCTTACCGTTCAACCTGTTAGAAAGACCTCCGATGTTTTGGACAATTAAAAGTGAGCAAACGACAGGATTAGTTGATCTTTCTGACTATTCGTTTTATGGAGGTTGAAAAAATTACGCGGAGGATCAAATGACGCTCGAAGCAGGCAAAGAGGTTCGTGTTCAAGAGTTCCGCCATTCGGGAGAGTGTTCATTGGAGGTTACTTTTTCGGACGGGCATGTTCAAAAGGTGGACTTTGAGCCCTTTTTGCGGCAGGCGCATCCTGAGCTTAAAAAATATCTAAATGAAAAAGAGTTCGCCCGGGTTTCTGTCGAGCACGGAAACCTTGTTTGGAGCGACTATGCAATGTGTTTTCCGATTGAGGCGCTCTACACCGGAAAACTGATGACGGCTGAATCCGAACTGCTGAAGGTTGCGGAAGAACCGGAAATTTACGGGAGTAAAACGAATGACAAAAACAGTTAATGTGAAAGGGGTGAAGTTTGGTGGGCAGCATCCGTTGGCGCTGATTGCGGGGCCGTGTGTGATTGAAAGCCGCGCGCTGTGCATGGATATGGCGAAACGGCTGTGCGGCATGGCAAAACGAATGAACGTTCCGTTTGTTTTCAAGGCGTCGTACGACAAGGCCAACCGGACCTCCATTAAATCGTACCGCGGGCCGGGCATTGCAAAAGGACTCGAAATTCTCGCGGAGATCAAAGCGAAATACAACGTACCGGTGCTTACCGACGTGCACAGTGAGCAGGAGATCGTGATTGCTTCCAAGGTAGTCGATATTCTGCAGATTCCAGCCTTCCTTTCGCGCCAGACCGATATTCTGCTGGCGGCGGGCGAGAGCGGCAAAGTGGTCAATATCAAGAAGGGTCAGTTTCTGGCACCGCTCGATATGGAGCACGTGATCGCGAAGGTGGAGTCGACCGGCAACAAAAAGATACTGCTGACCGAGCGCGGGGCGTCCTTCGGCTATAACACGCTGGTGGCGGATATGCGCAGCCTGCTGGTCATGCGCGAGTTCGGCTATCCGGTAATTTTTGATTGTACGCACAGTGTGCAGTCGCCGGGCGGAGCGGGCGACGCGTCGGGCGGCGATGGAAAATATGCGCCATATTTGGCGAAGGCCGCGGTGGCGGTCGGCGTGGACGGAATTTTTCTTGAAACGAATGTGGATCCGTCGAAGGCACTTTCGGACAAGGCCAACGCGATGCCGTTTGCCGAGGTGCCCAAACTTTGGAAAAAACTGACCGCGATCAATGAGGTGAAATGAGGAAGTTTTCTTCAGGCTGTTTTGTAAAGTTTTCCGGCGGTTTCTTTTTCGGCTCACAGAGCCGACTCTACATTGTGAAAAGACGTTGCAGGGTGGGTCCTATGAACCCATTTAAATATGCCACGTTTTTTAGTTTTTTGCTGGTTTTTCTGCTGGCGGTTTCCACCGCGGCGCAGGACGCGGGTATGGAGATTTCCGGATTCCGGGTTCCCGAGTATGACCGCGAGGGGGCCATGGTCTCGCAGCTGTTTGGTGAGCACGCGGAAATAAAACCGGGCGGCGACGTGAAGATCACCGGGTTGCGCATTGAATTTTACAAAGACGACGCGGTGTTTATGGAGGTGAAGTCGCCGTACTGTTTTTACAACCAGAAGAGCCGCGAGGCGCACTCGGATGCGCCGGTCACCGCCGATATGGAGCAGGTGCATGTGAGCGGTCGCGGCTTTCTCGTGAAACCGGACGAAGACATCGTGCAGGTGCTCAACGAGAGCCGGGTGGTCATTGAAGACATTATGCAGCAGGCCGGTGAAGACCTGCCGCCGGGCGGCGGCTCGCGCGGCAGCAACGATGTGACGGTGATTACATCAAAAGAGCTTTTCCTGGCTTATAAAAGTAAAACGGTGCGCTTCAGTGAAAACGTGCACATCGAAGACCCTCAGCTGACGATTGACTGCGGCACGCTGGAGGTGCGTATCGGGGAAAGCAGTGAAATTGACTGGATAGAGGCGCTGACGGACGTTAGAATCTCACACGAAGGACGGGAAGCGCGCGCCGGAAAAGCGATGTATGATATTCGAACTGATGAATTTTTGCTGGAGGACGACCCAAAGCTCATCAGCGGGCGCAGTATGCTCGCCGGTGAGCAAATTCGTTTCTGGCGGGCGAGCGGACGGATGGTGTGTGAACCGTCAGCACGGCTGGTGATTTATCCGGATGATGAACTGAAATTGAATCTTTTTGAGAACTGAAATGGAAGCGACCTATTTAATCCGTACCGAAAAACTGGTGAAGAGCTACCGTGGCAAAAAGGTGGTTAACGAAGTCGATGTGAATGTCCGGCCCGGCGAAATTGTCGGGCTGCTGGGACCCAACGGCGCGGGCAAAACGACGACGTTTTATATGGTGACCGGTCTGATTCACCCGACAGCGGGCGAAGTGTTTTTCAAGGAGCGCAATGTTTCGAAGGTGCCGATGTATCAGCGGGCGCGCATGGGGCTGGGCTATCTTTCGCAGGAGCCTTCCATTTTCCGCAAACTGACCGTACAGGAAAATGTGATGGCAATTCTTGAAACCCTGCCGATTTCGCAGCGCGAGCGCCGCGAGCGTCTGGAGTTCCTGCTGAGCGAACTTAAGATAACCCATCTGGCGCGGCAGCGCGCTTATACGCTGTCCGGCGGCGAGCGCCGCCGTCTGGAGATCACGCGGGCACTGGTAACCAATCCGTCGCTCATTCTGCTCGATGAACCTTTTAGCGGGGTTGATCCGCTGGCGGTTTATGAGGTGCAGGAGATCATTAAAGAACTGCGCACCAAGGGGCTCGGGGTGCTGATTACCGACCATAACGTGCGCGAAACGCTGGCGGTGGTGGATCGCGCCTATCTGATGTGTGAAGGCAAGGTGCTGCGCGAAGGCGCCAGCTCATTTTTAGTGAACGATGAAGTGAGTCGCGAGCTCTATCTGGGCCCGCGGTTCAGCATGTAAAAAGAAAGGAGACGTTTATGCAGGTGCATATCACAGGACGGCATGTGGAGATTACCGACGGCATCCGGGATCATATCTATGACAAGGTGGAGCGAACCCTGAATGATCTTCCGCGCATAGAAGACGTGCGTATTATTCTCGATCTCCAGAAACGGATTCATTTCGTCGAAGTGCTTGTGCAGGGAAAGAATCTTCATGTCGAGGGGACAGATTCATCGGAGAACATGTACACGTCCATTGATCAGGCACTTGATAAAGCAGAACGGCAGTTGCGCAAGTTGCGCGAAAAAGTGCAGGATCATCATTCAGCCTGAGCGCAAGGAAAGTAAAAGCATGGCAATCACTCTGCAAAAACTGCTGGAAGCCGGCGAGGAGCGTCTGGCGCTTGAACTGATTTTGGGAGGGGAGCACCTCGGGCGGCATATCGGGGAAAAGGCCCTGAACCGTCCCGGTCTGGCACTGACCGGATTCTTTCAGTATTTCGCCCAGCGGCGCCTTCAGGTTTTCGGGCTGTCGGAATTCACTTATTTGAAGAGTCTGAGCCCGGCCGAGCGTGAGAAACGCCTCCGCGCGGTTTTTGAAAAAGACGTGCCGGCCATGATCATCGCCCGCAACCGCAATCCGCTGCCCGAGCTGCGGGCGCTCGCCGAAGAATACGGGGTGCCGCTTTTCCGCACCGCCATGATCACCAGCCGCTTTATCAACGAGTGCACACTGCTGATTGAAGAGCTCACCGCGCCGCGCGACCGGATTCAGGGTACCATGCTCGAAATCATGGGTATCGGCGTGCTGTTGCAGGGTAAGGCGGGTATCGGCAAAAGCGAAACCGCGCTTTCGCTGATTGAGCGCGGCTACAGTCTGGTGGCCGATGACATCACTGAGGTGATTCGCAAGAGCGCGGGCCGGGTGGTGGCCTACGCCAATGAACTGACCCGCTATCACATGGAAATCCGCGGCGTCGGCATTGTCCATGTCCCCAGCCTTTTCGGAGTGGCTTCGATTCGCCGCGAAACAACGCTGGATCTGGTGATCAACCTGCACACCTACGAAAACGATGCCGAAGAAGATCGAACCGGTATCCTGCCGAGTGACATTGATGTGCTGGGCGTCAAATTTCCATACTATGCGCTGCCGGTCAGCCCGGGGCGCGATATGGCCAACATTGTTGAAGTAACCGCGCTGAATCATAAGCTTAAGCTGCTCGGACACGATGCGGCCAAAGAGTTGGACGAAAAAGTAATGGAGACCTTCCTGCGCAAGGCGAAAAAATAAATGGCCGATGAACAGACCATAGCCCGCGAATTTAAGGTGCTGAATAAATACGGCATCCACGCACGCCCGGCGGCACTGCTGGTCAAGGCGGCCGGGAAGTTTGCCTGCGAAATTTATATCGGCAGAAAAGGCTCCGAAGTCTCCGCCAAGAGCATCATGGGACTTCTTACGATCGAAGGACATCAGGGCTCAAAACTTCAGGTGCGAACCATTGGCGAAGACGCCGTCGAGGCCATGCTCGAAATTGCCGAACTCTTTGAGAAAAAATTCTTCGAGGAGTGATGTGACCGAAAAAACCGCAGAGGTGCCCGGCGAACTCGTTTTGCAGGGCATCGGGGTCTCGCCCGGCGTGGCGGTCGGCGAAGTGGTGGTTTTTGCAGCCGAAGGTATTCCAATACCTGAGCGTCCGATCACGGAAAAAGATGTGCCGGTTGAAATTACCCGCTTCGAAGAAGCGCTGATCAAAACCCGGCACCAGATTTCTGAGATTCAACGCAGGGTCAGCGCCGTGCTTGGCGAAGAACACGCCAGCATTTTTGATGCTCACCTGCTGGTCGTAGACGACCGCTATTTCGTCGAAGAGGTCATCCGCGAACTGCACGAAAAACACCGGAACATCGAAGCCGTTGTCGGCAGCGTTGCCGAGCGCTATATGGAAATGCTCGGAAAGGTGGAGGACGATTATCTGCGCGAGCGTACCGCCGACGTGCGCGATGTCACCCGCCGCGTCATCGAAAACCTCTCCGGCGAAACCATGGATCGGATGGGACAGCTCGAACGGCCCTGTATTGCGGTCGCGCGCGACTTTTCACCCTCCGATACCGCCGGCATGAACCGAAATATCGTGCACGCCTTTGTGACCGATATCGGAAGCGTCACTTCACACACAGCCATCATGGCCCGCGCGCTTGAGGTGCCCGCCGTGGTTGGACTGCATGATATCAGCACGCGGGTCACCTCCGGCGAAACGGTGCTGGTGGACGGCACGAAAGGCATGGTGATTATCCGGCCGACCTCCGAGCGGCTGCTGGCCTACGCCAAAAAGGCCGAAGATCAGAAAATGATTCTTTGCGAACTCGAGACGCTCAAAGACAAACCGTCCGAGACCAAAGACGGCTATTGCATGCCCATCGCCGCCAACATTGAGCTCCCGATGGAGGTCGAAGGCATTGGCCGGTTCGGGGCAAGGGGCGTGGGACTCTTCCGTACCGAGTTCCTTTTTCTCGACAAGGATCATCTGCCCGACGAAGAGGAGCAGACGACTGTTTACAGCGATGTCGCGGATCAATGCGCTCCGGATCCGGTCGTCATCCGCACCCTCGATCTGGGCGGCGATAAATTCGCCTCAACACTTAAAACGGCCTCTGAACTCAATCCGTTCCTCGGACAACGGGCCATTCGTTTCTGCCTGGCGCATCCGGATTTTTTCAAGGTGCAGCTGCGCGCCCTGTTGCGCGCCGCCGCGGGCCGCAGCATTTCCATTATGTATCCAATGATCAGCTGCGTGACCGAAGTGATTCAGGCAAACGGCATCCTCGAAGAGTGCCGCAAAGAACTGAAAAAGGAGGGTGCACCTTACGCGGAAAAACTGCGTGTGGGCGCGATGATCGAAGTGCCTTCAGCCGCTCTCACCGTTGATCTGATCGCGCCGCACGTCGATTTCTTCAGCATCGGCACCAACGACCTCATCCAGTACACACTGGCCGTGGATCGCGTAAATGAAAACGTCGCCTATCTTTACAAACCGACCCACGTTTCCATCCTCAAACTGATTCAGCAGGTGGTGCAGACGGCACACGATTCCCGCATTCCGGTGGCCGTCTGCGGCCAAATGGCTGCCAGCCCCGAAATGGTACCGCTGCTGATCGGACTTGGAGTGGACGAGCTCAGTATCAGCCCGCCCTCTGTACCGATGATCAAAGATGTGGTGCGCAGTCTGCGCTACACCGAATGCGCCCGACTGGCAGAAGGGGCCTTGCAGGCCCGGACGCCCGACGACATTCTTGAAGAATGTTGCGCCCTGCTGGCAAAAAGGGCACCGGAAATTCTTGAGCTCATCGGTTGAAGAGGGTACATTCTTAGATTCATACATCCGGATAAACGAATTTATTGATAGGAGTCCCGCTATGAGCAAAATCAGTGCAGACCATGTATTCACCTCTGAATCGGTTTCCGAAGGCCATCCCGATAAGGTTTGCGACCAAATTTCCGACGCCATTCTCGATGCCTGCCTGGCTGAGGATCCGAAAAGCCGTGTTGCCTGTGAAACGCTCGTCACCACCAATCTCGTTGTAAATGCCGGCGAAATCACCTGTGCGGGCTGGGATCAGATTAATCCTGAAGCCATCGCACGTCAGATCGTGCGCGAGATCGGCTACGAGGCCGAAAAACTTCTGTTTTGCGCCGACACCTTTGAATATATCGACCGCCTTCACGGGCAGTCCCCTGATATTTCGCAGGGCGTTACCGAAGGGGAGGGGCTTTTCACCGAGCAGGGTGCCGGTGATCAGGGTATGATGTTCGGCTATGCCTCCGACGAAACCAAGGCTCTCATGCCTGCGCCGATTCACTACAGTCATCTGCTGCTCGATGAACTGCAGAAAATCCGCAAGGCCGGAACCATTTCGTATCTGCGACCGGACTCCAAATCGCAGGTTTCCATCAAATACATTAACGGACAGCCCGATCACATTACGGCCGTCGTGGTTTCCCACCAGACCGACGACGTGCCGCTCGAAACCATCCGAAAAGACATCATTGAGGTCGTCCAAGACGTGCTCAGTCCGACCGGCCTGCTCAAAGACAATGTGGAGTACTTTATCAACCCGACCGGCAAATTCGTCGTCGGCGGCCCGAACGGCGACGCCGGGCTCACCGGCCGAAAAATCATCGTTGACACCTACGGCGGGGTCGGCAGTCACGGCGGCGGCGCCTTCTCCGGAAAGGACCCGTCCAAAGTGGACCGCTCCGCCGCGTACTACTCGCGCTATGTGGCCAAAAACATTGTAGCCGCCGGGCTGGCGAAAAAGTGTGAAGTGCAGGTGGCCTACGCCATCGGTGTGGCCAAACCGCTCAGCATTAATGTAGACACCTACGGCACCGGCATACTCGAAGACCGTGAACTCGAAGCCATCGTTACCTCCGGCGAAATCTTCGATTTCCGCCCGGCCGCGATCATCAAAGAGCTGGGGCTCCTGCAGCCCCAAGGCTGGAGCTACCGTGATACAGCGGCCTACGGCCACTTCGGCCGCCCGCGGTTCCCGTGGGAAAAAACCGATAAAGCCGCCGCGCTGCAGGCCGCTGCAAAATAGCCTCTTTTTTGCGGTTGATTCACCGGAACTCAGACAGTACATTCTGCGCCTTGTCACGCCGAAGTTTTAACGAAGGCGGATTTTGAAGTACCCATAGCTCAATTGGATAGAGCACCTGACTACGGATCAGGAGGTTGCAGGTTCGACTCCTGCTGGGTACGCCAACCTTCGCTCCTTTGGAGCTACGGTTGGCAGGGCATCCGGGTAGGGACGGCTCGCCGAGCCGTCCGCGGCGCTTTCGGCGAAAGCGCCCTACCTTTCGAGGGAATCGTTCACACTCTGCGATCACGCGCCCATCGGCGGGTTTTGTTCAACATCCGGTTCATGTGATGGAAGTGTGTGCCGCGCCAGTAGATTTTCCGGCAGGTCGCGCATTGCCGGAAAAGGCGGTAATAGCGCCGGGTAAGCGGTTCGAGCTGATCCAGAACGGCGGCCTTTTCCACCTTCTGCAGCGGTCCGTTGCAGACGATGCAGCGCCGGAACGGCTCAATCTGTGTATAGAGATCGAACCGGTCGAGCACCTCGCGGAGTTGTTTTTCGGGATCGGTATGACGCAACCAGTACCCGCGGCTTACGGCGCGGAAAAAGAACAGTCGCCGGTCGCGCGTCAGCAGAGTCCGCTGCTCTTCGGTGGAAATCCGAACCAGTTCCGGATCGCTGAAATCATTACGATAGTCGGTATCGAAACCGAGCATGCGCAGCAGCCGGGCGAGCTTGCCGAGATGAACGTCCAGCACAAATGCCGGATGGCGCAGCGGCCCCGGGCGCAACCGTACCAGCGGAGAAATATCGAGGCTTTCAAAAACGGGATATACGGAAACGCGGTCACTGTCCTGCAACTGATAATCAAAGGCGACCGACTTGCCGTTGACAAGAATCAGATCCACTTCCGTGTGCGGCACACCGAGCGCTTCAATTGGATCTTTGACAGCCGGGTGTTCGCGGAAGGTGTAGTCAAACTCCTTTTTGCGCCGCTCCGGGGGAAGAAAATCATTCAGCTCCTCATAGAACCGGAAGCGGGCACTTTTCCAGACAGCTTCGGTCATAATATCAACGCTCAAAAAATTTGCCGCATACTTCCAACGTAGGACAGGCTTCCAGCCTGTCTGGACAGGCAAGATGCCTGTCCTACGTTTTTAGACCTTTTCCACGATAATGCGGCTGCCGTGGATTTCGGCGACACGGACGCGTTCGTCCTGATCAATAAACTCGCCGTGGGTGATGACATTCACGCGCTCACCGTCGAAAAGGGCGCGGCCGGCCGGATGCAGGTTCATTTCTGCCACACCTTCTTTGCCGAGCAGCTCGCTGTGCTCATGCGCCGCCGTAAAGCCTTCAGCGCGATCAGTTTGCTGGCCAAGCACCAGCGGACGCAGCACCCGCGATTTGGGCAGGTATCGGCCTGCGAAAAATCCCAGCACAACGGTTCCGGCCACGCCGAGCGCAAGGTTGCCAAGGGCCCGCTGCAGCGTAGCACCGGTTCCGGAAATGGTCGGAAGGAATTCGCCGGGCAACTGCCAGCTCATTGCGTTGAGCAGCGAAACGAAAATCAGCACGATGCCGCTGATACCGAGCACGCCGAACCCGGGGGTGATGAACACTTCGACGAAGAGCAGGGTAAAACCGATGATAAAAATCACCACGTCCTCCATCCCGGCCAGTCCCGCAATGTGGTGGCCGAAGAAAAAGAGTGCCAGCGCTGCCGCACCGGTTATGCCCGGCAGGCCAAAACCCGGTGTTTTGATTTCGAGGTAGATGCCACCGAGCCCGATCATGAGGAGAATCGGCGCCAGCGCCGCGATGACGCGCGCGATTTTTTCAGCGGGCGTTACCTTGAGCGTTTTGATTTCCGCGTTCGGCAGCCCGGCCTTTTCCAGCATTTCTTTAACGCTGCCCACGGTGCCTTCGGAAAGCACTCCCTCGGCTTCGGTGGCGGTTAGGGTGAGCAGTTCGCCCTCGCGGCTGACAATGTTGGTGCCGATTTTATATTCCATTTCGCGTCGAACCATCGCCTCTCCGATCTGTGGATCGTGCCCGCCCTGTTCGGCGGCGGCGCGCACGAGCGCGGCGATGGCGGAGGTCATTTTTTCCTGCACGTCTTCGGGCATTTCCTGAACGCCGCCAAAGGGCGTCATCAGCATCGGCGTAGCCGCGCCGATGACGCTGCCGGGCGCCATGTAGATGTGCGGCGTGGCCAGCGCGATGATGGCACCCGCCGAATAGGCGTCTTTTTCGACAAAAGTGTAAACGGGCACGTCAATCTGCCCGATCAGGCTGACGATTTCTCGCGCCTCCTGCACGCGCCCGCCGGGGGTGTTCATGACAAAGACGATAGCATCCGCCTTTTCGCGCACGGCTTCGCTCACACCGCGGCGTACGACGTAGAGCAGGGCGGGCTCAATCTGGTCTTCAATCGGAATCTGGTAGACCAGCGGACGTTTCCCGATATCGGTCGCCTCGTAATCCAGACTCTCCTGAGCTCTAGAGATTTGGGAAGGTTGGGACGGAGGTGAATTGGAAGGAATATCCTGAGCGCTTCCAACGAGTGGAAAAATAGAACCCGCGAGCAGGATGACAACTAACAGCCGATATGCTTTCATAGCGCAGATTCTATTTTGACGAAGCGCGGAAGAAAAGGAGAAAGCCTCCTCGAAAGAATTTTTATGAAAAAAAACAGGATAATTATTTTAACGGTGTTACTGGTGGTGGCGGTACTGGGTGTGCTGTGGCTTTATGTTTTACTGAGGGACTACGAAACGACCGGCAAACCGATTCTGGTTTACTGCGCCGCAGGCGCAAAAACGCCTGTGCTGAAACTGGCGCGGGACTTTTCCGATAAATACGGAGTAAAAATCGAGCTGCAGTATGGCGGCTCCGGCGCGCTGCTCAGCGATACAGAAGCTTTGCGCGAGGGCGATCTTTATGTGGCTTCCGACCGGGGTTACATCAATATGGCTTCCGGAAAAGGGCTGGTTGACGAGGTCTTTCCGCTGGCTGTTCACCGGGCGGTTATTGTGGTGGCAAAAAGAAATCCAAAGGATATCCTTTTTCTCAATGATTTGCTTCGTCCTCTGCTGCGGCTTGCGCTCGGCGACACCGAAGATACTGCCATTGGCCGCGAAACCCGGAACCTGCTTTTCAAAGAGGGTTTGTGGGAGGCCGTCGAAGAGCGGATCGAAGACCGCGGTGTTTTCAAATTGACGGTTCACGAAGTGGCCGAAGCCGTAGATACCGGAAGCGCTGATATCGGAATCATCTGGGATTCCACCATAGTACAATATCTCGACCTTGAGATAGTGAGTCTTCCCCCCTTTGATGATGCACCGCAGCAGGTAGTTGCCGTGGCACGGCTTAAATCCAGTACACAGCCGGTCACCGCACTCCGTTTCGCACGCTACCTCAGCAGCGAAGCCGGACGCGCGGTATTTATTGAATCCGGCTTTAAAGCTGTCGAACCGGATGATGTACCGTAGTTTCCAGGCCAATCTCGCCCTCCGCCTCATCGTCGAAGATTGATTCTTCAGCTCACGACGGGTATGCTGACCGCCCATGAAACTGTTCGATGCCCATTGTCATTTGTCCAACGACGCACTTTTTTCGAACCTTGGAAGCGTGATGGCGTCTGCATTCGACGCAGACATTGACAGGCTGGCCTGTGCAGGCACATCACCCGATGACTGGTCGCGCGTTGCCGAAATTACCGAGCGTTTCCCGCAGGTCATCCCGTCGTTTGGGCTTCATCCGTGGTTTGTAAAGGGTAGGGACATCTCGCCGAGCTATCCGGAAGATGCGGCTCGCCCGGCGCTCGAGCCCTACCTTTGGAAGCAAAATTTTCATGAATTGGAAAATTTGTTGGCTGAAAATCCGGAGGCGGGCATCGGGGAGACGGGGCTCGATTTTTCCTCCTTCGCTAAAGCTCCCGCCGACGCTGAAGCTATGGCGGACAAGACGGAGGACAGGCAGGAGCGCTTTACCAACCGCGCACAGCAGGAGGGGTGTTTTGCCGCCCATATTGACCTCGCACGCGAACTCAATCGACCAGTTGTTGTCCACTGCGTGCACGCCTGGGGGCGACTGATCGAAATACTGCGTGAGCACTCCGCACCGCGCGTGCTGCTGCACGCGTTCGGCGGCGCACCGGAACTGATTCCGGAACTTTCCGAGATGAACTGCTGGTTTTCATTCTGCGGATCGGTGACGAATCCAAATGCCAAACGGGTGAGGGCGGCGGCTGTCGCCGTGCCCGAAAACCGTCTGCTGATCGAAACCGACGCGCCTGATTTCACGCCCGCCGGTATGAAGCCGCCCAATGAACCGGCAAATCTGGTGCACGCTGCCCATGCTGTCGCAGAACTGCGAAGGGTTTCCATCGAAGAGATTGCTCGAATTACTTTTAACAACGCGGAGGCCTTTTTCGGCTTGACCCATTTTGTTTAAACACGCAATTATGAACCACTTATTGAGATTTTTTACGTTTTTGAACCAAAACAGGAATTAACATCATGTTAAACCGTCTGATGGGTCTTTTTTCCAGTGACATTGGTATCGACCTGGGTACCGCCAATACACTGGTTTATGTCCGCGACCGCGGCATTGTTCTGCGTGAACCGTCTGTGGTGGCGGTGCAGGCCGGAACCAACCGCGTACTGGCGGTTGGTGACGAAGCGAAGCGCATGCTGGGCCGCACACCGGGCAGTATTGTCGCGATCCGCCCGATGAAGGGCGGTGTCATTGCCGATTTTGAAATTACCGAAGCAATGCTGCGGTATTTCATTCAGAAGGTTCATAATCGTCGCCGCATGGTGCGTCCGCGCGTGGTCGTGGCTGTACCGAGCGGTATCACAGAAGTGGAGAAGCGCGCGGTAAAAGATTCCGCACTGCATGCGGGCGCACGTGATGTTTTTTTAATTGAAGAACCGATGGCTGCTGCGATCGGGGTAGGGTTGCCGGTGCAGGAACCGGCCGGCAATATGATTGTCGATGTCGGCGGGGGCACCACGGAAGTGGCGATTATCTCACTGGCCGGAATCGTCTACAGTCGCAGCGTGCGTGTCGGAGGGGATGAAATGGACGAAGCAATCGTCCAGTATCTGAAACGGGAATATAATTTGCTCATCGGGGAACGGACGGCGGAAAACATTAAGATTTCAATCGGTTCGGCGATCCCAACGGGCGAAGAGATTACGATGGAAGTAAAAGGCCGCGACCAGGTCGCCGGCCTGCCGAAAACATTGACTGTCAGTTCGGAAGAAGTGCGCGGCGCGCTCAAAGAGCCGGTTGCCGCAATCGTTGAAGCGGTACGGGTGACCCTGGACCGCTGCCTGCCCGAACTGTCCGCCGACCTGGTGGATCGCGGCATGGTGGTTGCCGGCGGCGGTGCGCTGCTGCGCGGACTGGATAAGCACATTGCCGAAAACACCGGCCTGCCGGTGCACGTGGCCGACGATCCGCTGAGCGCGGTCGCCGAGGGCACCGGCGTGGTGCTGCACGAAATCAACTTCCTTCGCAAGCTCTCTGACGCGCGCGCGCGGTAAGGACGCATCCTTTTCAGATCATTTCATCCCCGTCAGGTTCTGATAAAGAGCCGGAACGGGTGTATGATTGAACAGAGAAACAGTTTACGCTGGGCAGCGGCCGCCGTTGCGGTGGTTCTGCTTTTCTTTTTGCCGGACGGATGCACCGCCCGCATCAAAGGGGTTTTAAAAGACACGATCACTCCGGTGCAGCATCTTTTCCTCAAGGGCGGGCGGCGTCTCAAGGCCGGCGCGGACAGCGTGCGCGGCCTTGGCGGACTGGCCGAAGAAAACCGCCGCCTTTCCGAAGAGATGATCCATTTGCAGGCACGCTTGAACGTACTGGAGAATCTTGAGCAGGAAAATATGCGCCTGCAAAGCCAGCTGGGGTTCTACCGGCCGCAGCAGCGCACCCTGGTTCCCGCCGAGATTACGGCACGTACGATCAGTGGGTGGTGGCAGAGTGTACGCCTCAACAAGGGACTGCGCGACGGGGTCAGCACAAACCGGGCGGTCATCTCATCCTCCGGGCTGGTCGGCCGTACCGCCGAAGTCTCGTTGCATACCGCCGATGTACTGCTCATTTCCGATCCGGCCTGCAAAGTATCCGCCCGCGTTTCGCGAACCGGTTCGTTCGGACTGGTGAGCGGGCACGGTGTCAACATGAAGGGCTACCCGATCGCCCGCATGCGTTTTATTCATAAGGATGCGCCGGTGCGCGCAGGTGATGCCGTGGTGACCTCAGGCCTCGGCGGTGTTTTTCCAAAAGACATTCTCATCGGCTATATCGAGAAGGTTCATACCGAGGAGGCCGGACTCTATCAATACGCCGACATTATTCCCAACGCGGTGATCGAACTGATGGATGTTGTTTTTGTGACGGCAGACAAAAATGGAGAGGAGAGCGAAGAATGAGCGGATTATTTATTATACTGACGCTGATGACGGCCGGAGCAGTTCAATCGTTGCTGCCGGAATGGAGAATGCTGAGCCCGCTCAAGCCGCCGCTGCTGCTCAGTCTGATCGTTTATTTTTCGCTCCATACCAGCCGTTCGCGCGCCCTGTGTGCCGCCGTGGTGGCGGGATTCATTCACGATACGTTTTGTCCCGCGCCGCTTGGCATTTCGATTCCGTTTTTTGTGCTCATGGCGATGAATGTCATTCTGGTTCGCAAAGAGGTTTTTTCTGACCGGCTGCTCACCTACATCATTTTCGGCGCGGTGGGTGCCGTGCTGCAAATCGTTTATTTTGCCGTGGTGCTTGGTGTAACCGGCCTGCGCCCGATCTGGGTCGGAGCGCTGACGCTTCGTCTGCTCGGCAGTCTGCTGGCCGGTGCGCTGATCTGTCCGCTCGTCTATCTCGCGCTTACGCAGATTCGTCGTCTGATCACAAAAGAGAGGAAACGTGTCTGATGATGCGTGTGCGGAATATCGAACAGAACGGCAGCCCTCGGCGTCTTTATGCGGTCATGGCCTGCATGGGCGTTGCGTTTCTGGTGCTGGCCGGAACGCTGTTCCGACTGCAGGTGGCGCGCGTATCGCAGTTCGAAAGCCGCCAGAAGAATCAGAGCCTGCGTCGTGTTCGACTGCCCGGTATTCGCGGAAAAATTTATGACCGCAACGGCCTTTGTCTGGCCGATAACCGCCCGACCTATTCCATTGCTCTGTTCCCCGAAGAGATTCGCTGTTCCGGTGCGTTTTCCAAAACGGTTGATCGCGCACTCGAAGTCATGAACGAAGTGACTGAGATTACAGGGCTTGCTCCGGTGCTCAGCCGAGTGGATATCCGAAAGCACATTGACTTTTACCGACCGTATCCTCTTGTCCTCTGGCGTGATATCAGCGCAGAGACCATGGCGCGCCTGGCGGAGCAGGGGGGCGACATTCCCAGTGTAGATATTTATACTCAGGCTACCCGAAACTATCCCTACAGCCCGGACACCTCGCACATCATCGGTTACGTCGGGCGGGCCGATCCCGCGACGGATGAAAAAACCAAATATTCCTATTATCTGCCCGAAATGGGCGGTCGTGCCGGGCTCGAAAAACTGTTCGATCCATTCCTGCGCGGTGAAGCGGGAGCCAAACTGCTTCAGGTGGATGTGGGAATCTATCGCCATGGCGAGCTGGCACGGCGTCCGCCTAAACGTGGGGGCGATCTCCGCCTGACGCTCGACATGGAGGTGCAGTGGCTCGCGCAAGAGGCGCTCGAAGGCTATCGCGGTGCCGTCGTCGTGCTCGATCCCAACAACGGCGATGTGCTGGCGATGCTCAGCGCTCCCGGATTCGATGCCAATCTCTTTGTGCCCTACATCACTACCAGGAACTGGAAAATGTTCTCGGAAGATTCCGGCAAGCCGCTTTTCAACCGCGCGGCGGCCGGCCTCTATCCGCCGGGCAGTACATTTAAACCGCTGGTCGGCCTCGCGGCCGCCACGGCCGACCCGGCGGCACCCCGCAAGGTGTACAACTGCCCCGGCTCGTTCCAGGTCGGTAAACGCACCTTTCACGACTGGAACCCGCGCGGTCACGGCAAAGTGAATATGCGGAAGGCGCTGGAGGAGTCGGCCAACACCTACTTTTTTAAAACCGCGCTCAGCTGTGGCTGGCGACCAATTGTTGAACAGGCCCGCGCTGTCGGGCTTGGCAAAAAAACCGGCGTGGAGGTTGGCTATGAAGAGGGCGGGCTGGTTCCGGACGATCAGTGGAAACGTTCCGACGGACGCGGCGGATGGAGTGCTGGCGACACCTGCAATCTGGCCATCGGGCAGGGTTTCCTGGAGGTGACCCCGATTCAGATGGCCATGGTCACCGCCACCATTGCCAATGGCGGCTGGCTATACCGTCCGCGGCTCGTGCAGGCCTACTGCCCACCGGAAGGAGAGACGTTTATCGACAATCCTTCCCGCCGGGTCGGAAAAATGGCGTGGCCCGCGGATGCCCTGCGCGCCGTGCGCGGCGGCATGCATGACGTCGTCATGGGTCATAACGGAACCGGAAAAAGAGCCGCCGTGGAAGGTCTGGTCTTTGCCGGAAAAACGGGCACAGCGGAATACGGACGAAAAAGCGAAGGACGTAAGCATACCTGGATGATTGCCTTCGCGCCGTTCGATGAACCGCAATATGCCATTGCCTTTCTGATCGAAGACGGCGCTTCCGGCGGCATGACCGTGGCACCGCGCATGAAAATTCTGATGCAAGGGCTTTATGAAAAAATGAAGAAGGAAGGGCGGATCCGGAGGACAGAGGACGGAGGACAGAGGTCAGAATATTTCGGAAACCAATACACTCATTCCCTGCAATCTGAAATCGAAAATCTGAAATTGGCAATTCCCAACTCATCAAGCATCACTCATCAATCATCACTCTCCCCCGGGGGGGCGTCATGACCAGCCGCATCCGCCAAATTGATTTCGCCATGCTCGGCGCCATTGCGGTGCTGCTGGTGATCAGCTTTCTTTTCATCTATAGCGCAGGCTATCAGACCGGAGAGGGGGAGGGCAGCGAACTGCTCAAAAAGCAGATCGTCTGGGCGTTGATCGGACTGGGTTGCTACGCCGCCGCCGCTGCGTTCGATTACCGAAAAATAAAGCCTGTGCATTGGTGGGCGTATGCCGCCTCACTGCTGGCGCTTCTGCTGGTATTTTTCTTCCCGGAAAAAAACAACGCGCACCGATGGATTCCAATGCCCGGCTTTGATTTGCAACCGTCGGAATTTGCAAAACTGGCCGTGCTGTTTACGGTTGCAGCCTGGCTGAGCAATCCTTCAACGGATGTTCAGGAGCGTAAACATTTCCTGATACCCTTTGCGCTGGTGGGTATCCCGTTTTTGCTGATCGCTGCGGAGCCGGATCTGGGCACGGCGATGATCCTGCTGCCGATCACCATAATCCTGCTGTTTTGCGCGGGCGCACCGCGGCGCCCACTGCTGATTCTGATCGGGGGAGGCGCGGCGGTTTTGCTGCTGGTGATTCTCTGGTTACGCTTTTTCCCCGACTCATTTCCCTTCCTGGCCGACTACCAGAAGAACCGGATTTTGGTTTATCTGAACATCACTCAGGATCCGCTTGGCGCGGGCTGGAACAAACTGCAGTCGCAGATTGCCGTCGGATCCGGCGGCTGGTTCGGAAAAGGCTGGCTGAAGGGCACCCAGAACATTCTAGGCTTTCTGCCGAGAACCGTTGCGCCAACCGATTTCATCTATTCGGTCGTGGCGGAGGAAACCGGCTTTGCCGGAAGCACCCTGCTGCTGGGGCTGTACACACTGGTGGTGGCGCGCTGCATGCGCGCCGCCATACGCGCGCGTGACCTGTTCGGACGTCTGCTGGCGGCCGGTATCGGTGCGCTCATTTTCACCCATGTATTTATCAATATCGCGATGACCGTAGGGCTCATGCCGATCACGGGACTCCCGCTGCCGCTTATGAGCTACGGCGGATCCTTCATGGTCAGTACCATGACGGCGCTTGGGCTGGTGCAAAGTGTCTATCTGCGGCGTCGCGTATAAATTAGAGAAAGGAGATCTGTTATGCTCGAAAACATTAAAAAGAAACTGATTGAAGGCGGTCGGAAGAAAAAAGAGATCGTCATCAATATTGAACCGCTTGAAACCCGTGTGGTCGTGCTCAATCAGGGCAAGCTGGATAATTTTCACATTGAGCGCGCGGAGGAAAACCGCATTGTCGGCAGTATATTCAAAGGAAAGATTCAAAACCTCGAGGACGGCCTGCAGGCGGCCTTTGTGGATATCGGCATGAAGAAAAACGCCTTTATTCACTACTGGGACATGATTCCGGAAGACGCCGCCCGCCTGGAAGAGCAGGAGGGAAGGCACGGCGGGGGCGGCAGCCGCCGGCGACGCAAATTCTCGCCCGGTGAAATGACCAAAAAGTTCCCGATCGGTTCGGAAATCATCGTGCAGGTCACCAAGGATGCCATCGGCACCAAGGGTCCGCGCGTGAGCGCCAATCTGAGTGTGCCGGGTCGCTATCTCGTCATGATGCCCGGTACCGGACTCAAAGGCATTTCCAAAAAAATTGGTGACACCAAGGAGCGTGCGCGCCTCAAAAAAATACTGGCTCGCCTTCCGATTCCCGGAGACATCGGCATCATCGTGCGCACGGCCGGCTCCGGAACGCGCAAGACCAGTTTT
The DNA here is from genome assembly GCA_029939835.1 of Pontiellaceae bacterium. Taxonomy (GTDB): domain Bacteria; phylum Verrucomicrobiota; class Kiritimatiellia; order Kiritimatiellales; family Tichowtungiaceae; genus Tichowtungia. The sequence continues at coordinate 9,493 of JAOZSE010000014.1, read as the reverse complement.
GCGCGCGATGCCCGAACCCTGATCGAAATATGGAATGAGATTGATCAGGGCTTCCGTGAAAAAAAGGCACCGTGCTCTCTCTACAACGAACCCAATCTGGCCGAGCGCGTCGTGCGCGATTACCTCACCGAAGACATTGACCGCGTCTATGTGGACAATCGCGACGCCTATGAAATGATCCGCAAAATGATCGCCCGCTATTCCCGCCGCTCCCGCAACTGGGTACAGCTCTACGCCGGGGAAGAGCCTGTGTTCGACTACTTTGACGTCGAAAAACAGATCGAATCCGTTTTCCGGCGCAAGGTCTGGATGAAATCCGGCGCATATCTTGTCTTTGACGAAACGGAAGCGCTGGTCGCCATTGACGTCAACACCGGTCGGCACAAAGGTGGAAAATCCGCCGAGGAATCCATTCTGTCTGTCAACACCGAGGCAGCCGATGAAGTGGCACGTCAGCTGCGCCTGCGCAATATCGGCGGGCTGGTCATCGTTGACTTCATTGACATGAGAACCAAGCGTGACCAGAACGCGGTTTATAAAACAATGCGCGACGCGCTTCGGTCTGACCGCGCACGCACCAATGTGCTGCCGATCTCCCAGCTCGGGCTTCTCGAAATGACCCGCCAGCGCTTCGAAGAAAGCGTCTACACCACTGCGTATGTCGAGTGCGACTACTGCGCCGGACGCGGCCGGGTTAAATCGGCGCTCACCATGAGCGTGGAACTCCAGCGCCGTCTTTCCGCCGCGCTGCGCAAAGACCGGAAGGGGAGCCATTCCATGAAAATCACGGTTAATCCCGGTGTACTCGACCGCCTGCGTCGCGAGGATGAGGAAACCCTTATAGCCATGGAAAAGAAATTCCAGGGCCATCTCACCTTCGTTTCCGACCCTCACCTGCACATGGAGGACTTCACCATCACCAACGAACAGACCGGCAAAGTGGTTTATTCCAGCAGTGAAAACGATAAGTAAACTTTAGGCAGAGTTTGTGGTGAATTTCACCGCATACAAAAATTAATGTCTCTTTTCCACTTTTTCTCTTGGTGGGGCGGGGCGGTCTGCGTAAGGTCGCTGTGCTTTTTATGTGCCGAACACAGGATATGAAAAAACAAGAACCGCTTGCGAAGAGCAGGCAGGACTCACCGTTACGGCCCCTTATTTTTCCATTGCTGCTGGGGGCCGTTTATTTTGTTCAGATGCGTTTTCCCGGATTCTTTGAGCAATGTGCTTTGTGGTCGAAGCATCCAAGGTGGTGGCAATTTTGAAAACGGAGCCGTCACCGGTGCTTTTGCCATTCTTGCCACCGAAGCGCTTATCAAAGCGTCCAATTATTACAAAGATCAGGTAGGTCGCAGGGCAAATGCTTTGCCGGGGAAAATCAAGCAAATGGGAAACCCCAGTATGATAGTCAAGGGCAGCAACGCCCCGTTTCTTGGAAGGAAAATATCATAGGGCTAAGGAAACCCCATACCCCCGCATCTTCTTGGTATTCGCCACGAAACTTCTTTAAGGAAGGAGGCATGCTGAGTCGTGCGCTAAATCTTGTTCCCGGAATGAACGCTGTAGCGGGATTGCACGACTATTGGCTTAATCCAGTGACGAGCCCGGTGAAGTTTAACTTTTTTAATAATGTTGGAACCATGGTTCCAGCTGCTGCGGTCAGCACGGCCGCGATATTTGGTAATGCTATGCAGGGATCAACCTTTTCCATGCGGATGCAGGCGGTATCACAAAGTATCCAAATCAATGCGATTTTAGGAGAAGGGAACGAGCGATGAGAATAAGCATTTGGATGAAATTCTTATTGGTTGGTTTTTTGGGCTTATTGTTTTCTTCGTGTATTTCACCGCATGAGAATTTTAAAGATCATATGAGATGTACAGTTGGGGAAAGTATTGATGACCCTCGTAGTTGGGGATATCCCTATCCAGATCGCTATTTAGGAAGCAAATCCTTGCCGAATGGAAATATCGAAAATGAGTATCAATACATAAGAACTTGCCGATATTTTTTCGAGTACGATCCTGAAACCCGCACCATTGTTAATTGGAGGTTTGAGGGAAAAGAAAGCGATTGTGTAATTAATCCATAAAAGATGGACTCGCTTCATCAGAGACGGCCTCGACACCAGAGAGTGATCGAGGCCGTCACTGTTTCCGCTCGATCTTTAGGAGCGGGCCGCCGCCTTCCGGCAGGGAGAGCCCGTCTTCGCTAAAGCTACGCCGGACAGGCAGGTCGTGCGGGAGCGCACGGAATGGTTCGACAAGCTCACGGTCAAGTTCCGGCTTTCACCCCACGTCCCACAGCTGTCACGAAAGTTGCGAGAAAGTGGTCAATGCTGTAGCATGACAATTTCAGACAGACAAACGGTTAAGGCATGATGGAATCGAACCCTTTTATTATGGGCGTGAACTACTGGCCGCGTCGAAAGGCCATGTATTGGTGGCAAAACTTTGATGCGGCGGAAGTCCGTGAAGAGTTTCAGGTCATCAAAGAGCTCGGGTTGCAGTTTGTGCGTATTTTTCTACTCTGGGAGCACTGGCAGCCGGATCCCGCTTCCGTGGATAAGACGGCGCTCCGGAATCTGGAACAGGTGTGTGATATTGCCTCAGAGCTGGATCTAAAGCTGAATATCACTTTTTTTACCGGCCATATGAGCGGCCCGTCGTGGGCACCTGCATGGCTGCTCCGGCGCGATGAACCGATGGCGCCGGGTATCCGTCAGGTCGTCACTGGGGGCAGGGCGGTCAACTGCGCCTATTCCAACCCGTACACCGACCCCGTTGCTGTACAGGCCGGCGAAAAACTGATCCGTACTGTCGTTGAACGTCTGAGGGAGCATCCGGCCGTTGGCATCTGGAATCTCGGCAATGAATCCGATCTTTTTGCCCGTCCGCCGAGAGCGGCCGATGGCGTGGAGTGGGCTAAACGAATGACCGGATGTATTCATAAGCTTGATGACATTCATCCGGTTACCTGGGGGCTGCACTCCGGATCTCTTTTAGAGGACACCGGCCTGCGGGTTCACGAAATTTTTGCTGAGACGGATATCGCCGTTATGCACGGCTATTCTCTTTATACGGACTGGGCGAGAAATCCGCTGGATACCGCCTATGTCCCGTTTATCTGCGCACTCACTCAAGCACTCTGCGGAAAGCCCGTTCTGATGGAGGAGTTCGGCGGTTGCACCATGCCTTTTGGAGAGCCTTCCGGCTATCTGGAATGGTCACGCTACGGCACACCAGTCCGGCAGTTTATGGCCTCCGAAGAAGATTTGGCGCTTCATATTGAAGCGGTGCTCCAGGGGCTGCTTGATGTAGGGGCCACCGGCGCGATGCTCTGGTGCTATGCCGACTACATCCCCGAGCTTTACGACCGTCCTCCCTGCGAAGAATCGCTTCAGGAACGAACTTTTGGGCTGGTGCGTCCTGACGGAACGCTGAAGCCCCATGCGGAGATTATTAAGCGTTTTTCTGCCGGGAATCCGACGATCCAGATCAACCCGAAAAAGCGGGTCGAACTCGATATTTCAGCTGAGGAGTATTACACGGATCCTCTGACGCATGCTCAGCGCCTCTATAAAACTTTCCTGAACGACTGATAGCCGCTACGGCGAGCTTTTCACAACTGGAAGTGCCGCTGTTAATAAGTCGCTACTAGGAGCCACTTATCGACAATTTACTTACCAAACACACTATGTAGTGGTGACCCATACCCAACATTAGACATAAGATATATTATGCGACGCTGTGTATCGAAAGTCAAAAACAGCTTAAATTGGGGAGTTTCTTAAAGATCGCGGCGGATAGAGCCTATTATGTCCGGTAAATTGCTCGGCTTTGCAAACTAAAGACTCAATGGCTGGTTTCAGCGAATCCGGCGCGGTCAAGTGGCCAGCAGACAAAAAATGCGGGCCCTTTGATGTACTTGCGCTTAACGCCGCCGAAAAAACGTCCGTCGAGGCTGCGCCCGGTGTTGTCACCAAAGAAAAGATACTCGTCGTTCTCCAGCGTAATCGAATCGCCGGACTGGCTGAGCAGCGGCGTCGGTACGGCCAACGGATTGCCAAACTGGTAGCCGTTGTAATTTTCATTATTGAAAATTTTATCGAAACGCGGATCGTTCGGTTTTCCGCCGTTTACGAGCAGATATTTTGGATCAACTGAAATGGTTTCGCCCGGCAAGCCGACCATGCGCTTGATGTAATAGGAATCTTTGCGCACCGTTGGATGGGTTAGCGCCCGAGTGTCAAAAACCGCAATATCCCCCCTCTTCGGTCTTACAAAATTGTATTTTATGCGATTTACGAGGATGTAGTCCCCGCTTTTCCGCACCGAGGAGCGAGCCACCGGTTCGCCGACCCGGATTTTTTCACCGATTCGCAATAGATTTTTCTGAAGAAACTTAAACGGAACCCGATGCGGAATACCGCCGATATAGATGGTAACGGTCTCATCCGGATTGGGTTGCGCGTAAAGCTTTCTATGTCCGTCCTTATCGAATGCGGTTTGAATATATCCGGAGGCTTTGGCCTTAACAACCGGCTCCTGCTTTTCCCCGAAAAAAATCAGGTTAACAGCCCTGAAAAGCGGATTGGTAGGCGGCAAAGCGGAGTTTTCCTGCAGGGTGATGCCGTAGAGCGTCGGCTGCATGGAGCCGGTCGGAATTCTGAATGGTTGGAAAAAGTAGGCGTGGATGGCCATGGCGGCGGCGATGGCGACAAAGAGCACCTCAACATTTTCGCGTGTTTTGGGATGCCGTCGCGGCGGTGCGACCTTTTCGCAGGCTTTGATGAGCGCCGCACCGGCGGTTTCCATCAAATCCACACGATCCCCCCCTGGCCCGCCGGAGCCTTTGGCGAAGGCGGCTCCCCCGCGTGCTTCGCGGGCGGCCTTTTCGATGGCACGGAGCTGTTCAAGCGCCTTCGGATCGGCAATATCTTCATGCATATGCCGGATGTGCTTGGCATGGTGCAGGACGTCCTTAAGTTCCTTGCGGGCTTTGCGGACACGGCGTTTTTTGAAAATTGTCATATTCAGTTCCAACGTTGGACAGCCATCCTGGCTGTCTGGACAGGCTGGAAGCCTGTCCTACTCTTGCTTCGTTTTGAGCACTGCAATGAAAGCCTCCTGCGGGATGCTCACTTTGCCGATGCTCTTCATTTTCTTTTTACCCTCTTTCTGGCGTTCGAGCAGCTTGCGTTTGCGCGAGATGTCGCCGCCGTAACACTTGGCTGTCACGTCTTTGCGGAAGGCGCGAATCGTTTCGCGGGCAATGATTTTTCCGCCGAGGGTCGCCTGAACGGCCACCGAAAAAGCCTGGCGCGGAATGACATCCTTCAGGGAGGCACACATCTGGCGCCCACGTAAAACCGCTTTGGAGCGGTGGACGATGCAGGAAAAGGCATCAACGGGCTCGCTGTGAATGAGGATGTCCATTTTGACGAGATCGGATTCGCGGTAATCGGCGTGTTCGTAGTCCATGGAAGCGTAACCGCGACTCAGGCTTTTGAGCCGGTCATAGAAATCAATCAGCACCTCGTTGAGCGGCAGGTCACAGGTGAGCATGACGCGTTGCGCGTCAATGGAATCGGTATGGGTGATTTCGCCTCGCTTTTCCATCACCAGCTGCATCATGTCGCCAAGGCAGGTGGTCGGTGTGATGATGGTGGCTTTGATAAAGGGCTCCTCCATGTTTTCAACAAACGTTGGATCCGGCAGATAGGCCGGGTTGTCCACCTCGATCGTGTCGCCGCTTTTGAGGTTAATCCGGTAAATCACGTTCGGATAAGAGGCGATGATATCGAGGTCGAACTCGCGGCGCAGGCGCTCCTGCACAATTTCCATGTGGAGCAGACCGAGGAATCCGCAGCGGAAGCCGAAGCCGAGCGCGACGGACGATTCAGCCTGATAGGAAAATGCCGCGTCATTGAGACGCAGTTTATCGAGGCCCTTCCCCAGTTTTTCATAGTCGCTGGTCTCCACCGGATAGATGCCGGCAAAAACCATCGGGTGGATTTCTTTAAAGCCCGGCAGCGGATCGTCTGCGGGATTGCGGGCCGTGGTGATCGTGTCGCCGATCTGGATTTCCGAAGAGTCTTTGATGTTGGCGATGACATAGCCGACCGAACCTTCGGTGAGTTCTTTGCGTGCTTCCGGGTCGGGCGTGAATACGCCGAGCTCTTTAATCTCATACTCCTGCCCGGTGCTCATCATGCGCACCTTTTCGCCGGTCTTGAGGTGGCCGCTGAACAGACGCATATAAATGACCACGCCGCGGAATGCGTCATATTTTGAATCAAACACCAGACCGCGCGCCGCCTTTTCTTCGGACGGTTTCGGCGGCGGAATCCGCTCCACCACCGCTTCAAGCGTCTCGACAATCCCCTGCCCTGCTTTGGCGCTCACCTCCAGGCACTCCGTAGCGTCAATGGCCAGCAGGTCTTCAATCTGCTGTGCCACCGCCTCCGGCTGGGCGCTGGGCAGCTCGATTTTATTCAGGACGGGAATGATCGTCAGATGATGATCGGCGGCCAGAAAGGCGTTCGAAACCGTCTGTGCTTCGACACCCTGCGCGGCATCCACTACCAGAATCGCGCCCTCGCAGGCCTGGAGGCTGCGGGATACTTCATAGGAAAAGTCCACGTGGCCGGGGGTGTCGATCAGGTTGAACTGATAATGTTGCCCGTCCTTAGCGGTGTACTTCATCATCACCGGATGGGCTTTGATGGTAATGCCGCGCTCGCGTTCGAGATCCATCGCGTCTAGCACCTGCTCTTTCATCTTGCGAGCTTCGATGGTGCCGGTGAGTTGGAGCATCCGGTCGGCCAGCGTGGATTTGCCGTGGTCAATGTGGGCGATGATGCAGAAATTACGAATTTTGGATAAATCAGTCATATGTAATTCAACCGCGAATTAACGCCAATGAACGCTAATGATGGTAGGGACGGTTCTCCGAACCGTCTGCGGACCGCTCGGAGAGCGGTCCCTACCCTTTGCTGCGGGATAAATATTCATTCGCGTAGATTCGCGTCCATTAGCGGTTAAAGTTTTATTCCGTAGTCGGCTTCGGCATTGGCGCGCATTTCTGCAACAGCCGACGTTAGATCGGAAGCACTGAAAAGCGAAGTACCGGCCACAAACAGGTTCGCGCCGTGCGCGGCGGCGGCTTTTACCGTTTCGGAATCAATACCGCCGTCAATGGAAAGTGGCATCTCCGGCCAGCGACGGCGGATTTCCGCCAGCTTACCCTCGGCGGCTTCAATATACTTCTGACCGCCGAAACCGGGATGCACCGACATCACGAGCACCTCGTCCGCCGACCCCTTTTCCAGACACTGGAAAATGGCTTCTGCGGGAGTGTCCGGATTCAGGGTAATGCCGCTCCGACAGCCGAGCCCGCGAATTTTTTTGAGCGTATCCTCCACGTCGCAGTCGGCTTCAATATGAATCAGGATGGAGTCGGAACCCGCCTTGGCAAATGCTTCGATATGGTTTTGCGGCTGAATCAGCATCAGATGCACATCCAGCGGCAGTTCGGTTGCTTTGTCCGCCATGGCGACCGCGGCGGGCCCCATACTGATATTCGGCACAAAAACCCCGTCCATCACGTCCACGTGAATCTGATCAGCACCCGCTGATTCGCAGTCCCGGCAGGCCTGCTCCAGATTTCCCATGTCCGCCGCCAGAATCGACGGCATAATTTCAATTTTAGGCATAAATTTCCTCATGTAAGTCTGTTTGCGAAACCTCAGCAGAAAGAACGTTTCCCTTCGGGTAAACGTTGTCTACATCCAATGCAGTACCGCTTACCCGGAGGGAAGCGGTAGTTTTGCAAGTTACTCATGTGTTGAATCCCTTATTGGTTTGGTGTCGAATTGCCTGAGCATCCAGAGGACTTTTTTCCTGATTGCACTTATGAATCGGCGTTTCTTTCATAACAGCTTCCTTTATGCACCTGCGTACGGTATCAGCGGTGTATAACAGTCGCAATCTCAAAAAGGTACTGCAACCCTGCGGCAAATTGCCGCCGGCCAAAAACAAAAAAAGCGCAGAAGCTGCCCCACCCCGCCGCAAACGTCAAGATAGGCTCAGCAGCTCGCGTTTTAGTAGCCCGATAAGTTCAGTGTGTTCTTTATCGCTGAGCACCCCGGCGGTTGACGTGAGGCAGAGATTGAGTCGACCACCGAAGGTGTTGGCAAAAAAACCGAGCCCCGGCGCGGGCGGAAGCATCGGCATGTGAAAAGCATTTCGCACGGTAAGCCCTGCGACCGACTCAATAGCAGACAGTCCGTCGCCGACGCTCGCCATACTGAAGGTTCCGGCGAAGCTCTTCAGCGGGCCGCGCAGCAGCTTGCCGAAGAGCGGTGCCGGGATGATGCGTGCCAGTTTCCAGGCGTTCTCAAAATGGCACGGCATACCCTGCTGTACCTGTTCAAAAAACTGACGGGAAAAACGCTTTGGCCAATCCGCACCCTCCCCCGCCGGGCGGCAGAGATAGATAAAGGAAGCGTGATTAAAAAACATCTCCTTTTGTGTATCGGCCCGCAAGTCGGTCGAACAGGGAATAACGTATCCGCCGGGCGGACGCCCCTCCTTTTCAAGGAGTGTGTTGAGCGCATGGGTCATCCGTTCCGCCAGCCACGGCGTAAGCATGAGGTAGCCCGCCTGATCGTAGGCGCGGTTGATCAGCGCGACTGACTCCGGTTCATTGAGAGGGATCAGCGTGAAGCGGAATGCGGGATTCGAGATACGGGATTCGAGTTGGAACGGAGTCGCCTCTTGCTGACGATGAAGCAGACGGACAACCTGCTGCCCCGACTTGAATTTTTTAATCCACGGACGGAGGTCGGATTTTTCCGGCGGGATCTGAAATGTTGGAGGCGGCTCAGCTGTTCCATCATCGAGATATCGAATGAGGCCTTGAATAAAAAGTTCCGCGCCACGGGCATCAAAAAGGCGGTGATCGAACCGGAAAGCCAGAAATGTTTTCTGCGCCGTGTAGATCGCATTAAACCCGATGTAACGTCCCGGGGTGCCTGGTGATACGGCTACACACTGACCGAGCTTTTCGGTAATGGCCTCAAAAGAGGCATCATCCGGCAGAATCTGTTTTTCAACTGATACGAGAGCCTGTTTTTTTTTGACAGGCATTTTCCAGACCGGTGCCAATTGCCAGCCGCGCACGGCGCGTCCTTGCAAGACCGGGAAGGCGGAGGCATAACGCTGCACGGCGGCGCGAAAATGTTCAATATCGAGTTTACCGTCGAGTTCGAGGGCAAGCTGTGACCAATTGCCGAGACCGGACGTCTGACGGATCGAATGATGCAGGCCGGTAAGAACCCAATCAATTCCATTGAGATAACGAAAGCGGTTCACGAGGTTTTCCGACTCTCCACCGAGCGGGCCAGCGCGGCAACCGAAGCAACGTCTTCGCGCTTGAGGCCGGCGGCCATCAGGTCAACGCCATACTGCTTTTCAATAAAAACCAGCAT
>JAOZSE010000183.1 GCA_029939835.1 Pontiellaceae bacterium | reverse complement strand
CTCTTATTTTTCATGTGGGGCTTCCTTTATTTCGCGAACAGTTCCATCGCTTCGGGGAGTCCGATCGCGGTGATTTTTTCGGTGAGGGGAAAGGGGCGCGATCCCGGATGAACGACATATAAGTGGTCGAGACTCAAATCGTTCATGGCAATGTGCATGGATCGTGTGGAGGTTGGCGCGCTACTATATTTGAACTCCACGCCCAATCGAGAATTCCCGTCGATGTAGAAAAGGTCTAGTTCCGCACCGCCTTGGGTTGCCCAAAAATAGGCATTTCGTTCATTCAAAACAGAGAGCAAATTCTCCAACGCAAACCCCTCCCAGGATGCGCCCAGTTTCGGGTGGCTCTCCAGCGCTGAAAAGGTGTCCAGCCCCAGAAGTGCGTGCAGTAAACCGCTGTCTCGAACGTACATTTTGGGCGATTTAACAATACGTTTGCCCACATTTTCGAACCAGGGCGGGAGTCGCCGAACCAGAAAGGCTCCGCACAGCAAGTCTGCATAGTGTCGGGTGGTCGGGTGCGAAACCTGCAAGGAGCGGGCAATTTCCGATCCATTCCATGTTTGACCGTGGTAGTGAGCTAGCATCATCAAAAAGCGGCGTATGGTTTCCGGCGCAGGAGAGTATCCGAACATCGGTAGATCCCGTTCGACGAAGGTCCGAATAAAATCGAGCCGCCACTGCAAGCTATCCGCATCGGATTGTGCGGTGAATGCGGGAGGGAATCCCCCGCGGAGCCAGAGCTTTCGCACGGAGTCCGTGCCGATTTCTTGGAGGTTGAATCCGTGCATATCCACAAAAGCGATGCGACCGGCCAGCGACTCGGAGGTTCCGCGAATAATATCTGGGGAAGCACTTCCAAGGATCAGGAATTTTGCAGGCAGCGGGTTTCGATCCAACAAGACGCGCAGGAGGGGCATCAGATCCGGTCGGCGCTGAATTTCATCCAGCACCACCAGACCTCGTAACGGTTCCAGCGCCAGCATGGGATCGGTGAGACGCGCCAAGTCAGATGGGTTTTCCAGATCAAAATAGGTTGCGTCTTCGGTTGCGGCGGCAACCTCACGCGCCAACGTGGTTTTCCCGCACTGCCGTGGCCCCAGCAACGCCACACTTCTGTTGTTCTGAAGCAGCCCTGAGATTCTTTGAAGAAGATCGGATCGTTGGAATCGTTTCATGGCGCGCATATTGAAACCCTGACTTTCAAAATACAAGGCAAAACAAACCCTAAACGGCACAACGGAGAAGATCCCCGCAGATGGTAAAACGTCCCACGGATCGGGGTCAGAGTAGACTTCGATTCACCCAAAGAACGCGGCGACCCGCCGCGTCTACAAGTTGTAGTTGCGGCCGATGGCCGCGGGGCACCAGAAACGGGCTTACCAAAAATCTTCCAAGGCTTGGAAGCAGGCTGAGCCTGCACCCTTAAACTTTTCCAAACCTTGGAACACACGTACCGCGGGCAGCTTGTCCTCCGGAAAGATGGGTCTCGCCTGCTTTCCAGCTCCCGTGGCGGTCAGGGCATTTTTGAGAGAATGTCTTCGAGATAAACGGAAACAGGCAGCAGTTTCTTTTTGATTTCAAAGGTGATGGGTTGCTCCATAACTGTCTGCACAACCGTGTGGAAGACGATCAGATCGGGAAGGGTCACTTTGCCGACGAACGTATTGTCGTCCTGAGGATCTTCATGTAAACAGAGAAGCGCTGGCGGGGTGGGGGCTCGAAGATTTTGACGCGCGGCATAATATAGATCCTTCGGCATCTTAAACGTTAGCAAGCCTCCGTGCGGATCATCAAACAGTTCGCGTAGCTTCAGAAACTCCCTGATTGGCCAGCGGTAGTTCGGCCCCTGGGTCGGGCAGTCATTCACCCGATACTCTGCCTCTTGAAGTGGGAGCGCCTCGCCGTAAAAAAGGTCGTAGCGGAACCGCATATCCGTCACCGTTCCGATCATCCGCTTGCATTTTGTTTTTCCGTAAAACACCGGGAGGTTGGCAAATAGCTGAAGCGCCGACGGCGGAAAAAAAGTCTCTTCGAGAATGATCAGAAGGCGATCCACAAAATATTGCTGAACCTGCAACTTCTTTTTGCCCGGCAGGCGGGGCAGCAGAAACGAAAACAACGTCGCCTCATTCACGCAGATATAATTCGCCGTCGTATTCGCCAGCTTAATCTTATCGATCCGCCACTGGAGCAGCGGATGGGTTTCCGGCGGCTCGGCTGTCAACTCCGGTTTCCACTGTTTGATCAACTGATTGCTGAGATTGATTTGTAAATGCATCCGAACAGTTGGTCATGAAAACCGTCAAAAAGCGATGTGATAATAATTTTACACAAAGAAATGTAGCGTCGGCGTACCCTGCCGGGAAAGCCGAACCCTCCGAAGAGAGACATATGTTATTATATGACATATCCGCGCCCAGCATAGGTTGGTGGCAGAGGTTTCCGGGTTTTTGGAAAATCCCCTCCTGCGGAGGGGTGCCGGAACGGCGGGGTGGGTTCTTTG
>JAOZSE010000013.1:19465-29096 GCA_029939835.1 Pontiellaceae bacterium | reverse complement strand
ACCCCCGACACCAGGATTATGATTCCCGTGCTCTAACCAACTGAGCTACTCCGCCGTAAGGAAGGCCAGAAGATAGAAAAAGCCCTGCCGCATGACAAGCCGAATATGGTAAAGAACAGTCTGCGGCATGAATCTCATTATCATCCATTCTGATGAGCTGGAGCAGGGGCGTGTGACGCTGGCCGATGCGCGTGCCGAGCATATTCGCTCCGTGCTCAAAGCCGAGCCCGGCCAGAGGCTTCGTATCGGGCTGCTGAACGGCCCGTTCGGGCGAGGAACGATCGAAACGGTTTTGCCGGAGGCCGTGACTCTTGCCTGCGAATGGGAAGCCGAAACACCGCCGCGCCTTGCAATTGATCTGCTGCTCGCGTTGCCGCGACCCAAAGTGATGAAGCGGCTTTGGGCGCAACTCGCCGCGCTGGGCGTCGGACGAATCATTCTGACCAACGCCGAAAAGGTGGAGCGGTATTATTTCGACAGTCACGTTCTTGAGCCGGATTTCTATAACGCCCGCCTGATCGAGGGGTTGCAGCAGGCGCGCGATACACACCTGCCGGAGGTGCGCATCGTCAAGAAGCTCAAACCGTTCATTGAAGACGAATTCGCCGCGCTGTATCCGAATACACTTTGCCTGCTGGCCGATCCCTCAAGTGAGAAAAGTTTATCGGTTTCCGTTTCGAGTTCCGCGGAGCACGTTGTGTTGGCGATCGGCCCGGAGGGCGGCTGGACGCCGTATGAAATCGACCTTTTTAAAAAGCACGGTTTTAAGGCTATCGGAATGGGGCCGCGCATTTTGCGCACCGATACGGCCTGCATCGCACTGCTCAGTCTGGTTACAGAAATTCAACGGAGGTGAAAAAATGAAAGCGATCCTGCTGGTGCTGTTTCTATCGGTTTTTGTCGTTTGCGCAGAAGACCTTTTTGGAAACTATAAGGTGGAAAAAATTGCGGACGGACTGGTTTTTACCGAAGGGCCGGTCTGGCTGCCCGCAGAAAACGCGCTGCTTTTCAGCGATGTGCGCGGCAACACGCTGTATCGCTGGACGGAAAAGGAAGACCTCGAAACATTTCGCAAGCCGAGCCTTCAGTCTAACGGTAATACGCTCGATCCGCAGGGGCAGCTCGTTACCTGTCGCCACGCCGGACGCGATGTGATTCGCACGGAGCCCGACGGCTCTCTTACCGTGCTGGCGGATACGCACAACGACGGAAAACTCAACAGTCCAAACGATGTCGTTGTGCAGGCGGACGGAACGGTCTGGTTCACCGATCCGCCGTACGGACTCAAAAAACGTCCGAAGGAACAGCCGTTTAATGCGGTCTATCGTCTCGACCCCGGCGCAAAAGAGCCGGTGCCGGTGGTTACAAATCTCAGCTATCCCAATGGACTGGCGTTTTCGCCGGATGGTAAAACGCTCTATGTCGCGGAGAGCGATTGGAAAATCAAACCGAATTTTGTGATGCGCTATCGCGTGACCGGAGACGGCACTCTGACGGATGGCGAGCGGTTTGTTGAAGTCGAAACCGGCGCGGCAGATGGCCTGCGTATAGATTCGGACGGGCGGCTGTTTTGCACGAGCGGTCTCGGCGTAGAGGTGTTTGATGCCGCCGGAAAACGGCTTGGCGTCATTCGCACGCCTACACCGGCTTCCAACTGCTGTTTTGGCGGGACGGACGGAAAGACTCTGTTTGTCACGGCACGCGATGCGGTGTACCGTGTGCCGCTGGCCGGAACGGGATTGAAATAACAGGAAGGGATGCTGATAGATGAAAGCCGAAAAATGTTTGTTTGAAGGGTTGAATGCGCTGCGGCTTCAATTTGAAGACACGGAAATGGTTGTGGTTTACGAAAAAGGACCTCGCATCGCGAGTTATTCCCGGCCCGGTGAAGAAAATCTTTTATATTGGGCTCCCGGGAAGCATGGGTACGAAGACTGGGATCTGATGGGAGGACACCGCGTCTGGGCCTGTCGGGAAATGGCCGATGAAGCGGAGGAAACATACCGGCCGGACAACAGGCCCTGCGAAGTGAACATTGCAGACGATGCCGTTGTTGTAAAAACTCCGATTGACCCTGTTTTGAAAATCTCCCGCGGCCTGCGGATTATGCCCGCCGGGAAGGGGCTCGGGGTTTGTGTGGAAAATATTATCGAGAATCACGGCGACTTTCTTTATGAGGCGGGGGTCTGGTCACTCACCTGTTCTCGTCCGAGACCTGATACCGAATATTTTATACCCGTTGGTGACGGGTCTTCGTGGGACTCCTTTTCCATGGTGTTTTTCAAAACCTGGGGAGGACATGGCCAGGACACTTTTTCTGACAAACAGTTCCGGGTCGAAGAAGAGATGCTCTGCCTTAAACCGCAGGGGCTGGAAAATAAAAGAATGTTTCAGGCGCAGCCGGGAATCATCAGCATGCTCAATCCCGCAGAGGACACTCTTTTTTCCAAGCAGATGACGTGGGCCCCGCAGGCGCGCTATCCACAGAACTGTAATGCGGCGCTTTATGTTGGCCCCGACAACTTTATGGTCGAAATGGAATTTATGGGAGGAGTGCAGCTGGTTAAACCGGGCGGAATGCTCTGTTCCCGTGAAGTATGGCATATTGATGCGGCCTCTGCATTTGATGGAACGGCGGCTTCACTGCAACGCCTTTGCTTTTAAAAGGGCCTTTGCCGTGTACATTGTTACGTGCAGTTTGCTTGTCGCAGGCGGATGAATATGATTAAGCTTTTTCCAGAGGGGGACGGCCATGAAAGTCGCAGAAGTTAAATTCACCAACTACGCCGAAAACGTCAAAAAAGCACTCGACGCTGTTCATGCCGACAAGGTGCTGAAAGAGCAGGCCGCTATTATCATCAAGCCGAACCTGCTCGGACCCCAGCCGCCGCCGGTCACCACGCCGATCGAATGCTGCGATGCAGTGCTCGACTATGTTCGCGCCTGCTCCGATGCCAATGTAGTTGTCGCGGAGGGTTGCGGCGATCCGGATATGGATACGCATGAGGTGTTTGTGGAACTCGGCTACGCCGACTGGGCGGCTGAGAAGGGCATTCACCTGATTGATCTCAACGATGCGCCGCTCGAATGGCGCGAAAATCCCGACTGCGAAATGTTCCCCGAAATTTCTCTGCCCGAAATTGCGTTCACGCATTACATCATTTCGGTACCCGTGCTCAAGGCGCATACGCTTTCTACCATTACCGGCACGCTCAAAAACATGATGGGGTTTGCGCCGCCGCGCTATTACAGCGGCGGACGCCTCGGCTGCTGGAAGAAAGCGGTATTTCACGAAAACCTCGAGCAGGCCATTACAGATCTCAATCGCTACCGCACCCCCGATCTCACCCTGATGGATGCCTCCATTGGCCTGGCCGAAAGCCACCTCGGCGGGCCGGAGTGTGATCCGCCGGTCGGCAAAATTCTGGCGTCATTCGATCCTGTTGAACTCGACCGCCGCGCCGCCGGACTGCTCGGCTTCGACTGGCTGCAGATCGGGCACCTCAATGCCGACATCGAAGAAGACCAAAATGATTAAACGTCTCGCTACCGGTTTCGGCTTCGGCTTCAGTCCTGTTATGCCAGGCACCGTTGGCACACTTTGGGGTCTGCCGCTCGCATGGGCCGTCATGCAGATTCCATTGCTTGCGGCGCAAATCATAGTGTGCGCCGCGCTGACACTGCTGGCGGTTCCGCTCTGTGCGGCGGCGGAAAAAAAGCTGGGGAAGGGCAAAGATCCCGGATGCATTGTAGCCGATGAATATTTGACGCTGCCGATCTGTTTTCTCGGCCTGCCGTTCACTCCGGGAGTTCTCGTTGCAGGCTTTGTGCTGCACCGCCTTTTCGACATCACCAAGCCGCCGCCGATTTATCAGTTGCAGCGGATAAAAGGCGGCGTGGGGATCGTGGTGGATGATCTGGTTGCTGCGCTTTTCGCACTGGCATGCAATCATTTGCTGTATCGCCTGATTTTTCCGTCGATTATTGGATAGTGCCGCCGCATACACCTTTCCTGCGAGTTCTTCATGGCATGAAGACCGGGGGAAAGCCGATCCAACTCCTTAATGTACAAGGACTTGCCACGAGATAAGATTTTTTCAACGCCATGATGGCATAACTCATGCTTAAAACCAGACACGTCAAAAGGGATGAATAAACATCCCGGTAAGAGTCTGGAGGAAAGTGATGAGTGTAGTAAAAGTTGAATATACCAATTATGCCGCCAGCGTAAAAAAAGCGCTGGATGCCATCGGGGCAGATAAAATCCTGAGCGAGCAGGCCTCGATTATTATTAAACCCAACCTGATGGGACTTGAACCGCCGCCGGTTACCACGCCGATCGCATGTTGCGATGCCGTTCTCGAATATATTCGCGCCTGTTCAGATGCAAAAGTGGTGGTGGCGGCAGGATGCCGTGATCCCCACATGAAAACACATGAAGTTTTCATTGAACTTGGCTATGCCGATTGGGCCGTTGAAAAAGGGATTCATTTAATTGATCTTAACGATGTGCCTCTTGAATGGCGCGAGAATGCGGACTGCGAAATGTTTCCTCAGATTTCCCTGCCCGAAATCGCTTTCACTCACTACATCATTTCCGTGCCGGTTCTCAAAGCGCACCCGCTGGCGACCATGAGCGGCACGCTGAAAAACATGATGGGCTTTGCCCCTCCCCGCTATTATAAAGGAAAGAATCTCGCGTGCTGGAAGAAAGAGGTCTGTTACGAGAACCTGCAACAGGCGATCGCTGATCTCAACCGCTACCGCACGCCTGACCTCACGGTCATGGATGCATCCATTGGTCTGGCCGAAAGCCATCTCGGCGGGCCGGAGTGCGATCCGCCGATCGGAAAAATCCTGGCCTCCGTCGACCCCGTGGCACTCGACCGCGTTGCGGCCGGACTGCTCGGGCTCAACTGGACACAGATTGAATATCTCAACGATGAGATCGAAGAATACTGCTGCTATTAACAGCCTCTAGCTGCTTCAAGCTTTTTTCCTCGAACCGTCGGTACGCTTTGCGTGCCGGCGGTTATTTTTGCGTTGATTGAATAAGCCGGATCAGGTTTTTTCCAACGTCTGTATTGTCCTGAACGCCGTTGAACGCTTCGCTGCCCGGCCCGTACGCAAGCAGCGGAACCATTGAGGCCGTGTGGCCGCCTGTTGCAAAAGCTGTTTTTTCAATCGTGTTCGATTCAATCGATCCGCCGAGTACAGCAAAGCCGCCCGTCTCGTGGTCCGCCGTAATGATCACCAGCGTTTCGCCGTTTTTCTCCGCAAAGTCGAGGCCCGCGCCGACTGCATCGTCAAAATCCACGGTTTCGACCACGATGTTCGAAGCGTTGTTTTTGTGGCCCGCCCAGTCAATCTGCGAACCCTCCACCATCAGGAAGAACCCGTCTTCGTCCTTTGAGAGAATTTCAATGGCCTTGCTGGTCAGCTCGGTGAGAGGGATTTCACGATCTGCGGCATACGGCGGGTGCTTGGGATAGAGCAGGGCGGCGGCCTGCTCCGGTGTGCCGAGCTTACGGAACTCTTCCGTCGAAAAAACAACGGTCATTTTTTGTTCCAGCACCTCCAGCGGAGTCTCAACTTTTTCCGCAGGGACATTCGTTGAGGGCGGTGGGTCGAAATAGTCTAGGTCTCCGCCGAAGAGCACGTCCACATCGCTGGCGGCCATCTGCTTTACGATCTCCGCGCGATGGCTTCGGCTTGGAGCGTGCGCCACAAATCCGGCGGGGGTTGCATGGCTCAGGCCGCAGGTCGCCACCAATCCGGTCGCTTTGCCGCGTTCCTCGGCCTCTTCCAGAACGGTTTTAAGGTGCTTTCCATCGGGATCCTGCGCAAGGGCGCCATTGCTTGTTTTAAAGCCTGTCGCCAGCGCCGTGGCGCCTGCCGCTGAATCCGTCACCAATTGATTGGCTGACCATGTCGTCACAAAGCCGGTCACCGGGCAGCGCTCCATCTCCAGCATTCCTTTGGCAATTTTTCCGGCCGTGATGTGCTGGAAGCCCATGCCGTCACCGATAAACAGGATGATATTTTTCGGAACCGCCTCTTCCGCAAAGACCGCGACCGCAGTGAACAAACAGAGAAGAATCAGGATTTTTTTCATAAGGCTCCGATTTTATCGCATTTTCCGCCAGTGTCTGTTAGAAAATCGCCCGATGAGTACGACCGACATCATAGCCGCGATTGCAACGCCGCCCGGAGAGGGTGGGGTTGGCATCGTTCGCATTTCGGGCTCTGAAGTCTTGTCAATTGCCGACGCGGTTTTTTCTGGAAGCCGCAAGCCGTCGGAAGCGGAAGGCGGGACGTTTCTGCATGGGCGGATCGCGGAAGCCGACGACGTGGAAATTGACGAAGCGCTTCTGCTGGTTTTTCGCGCGCCGCACAGCTATACCGGCGAAGACGCAGTGGAGATTCAGGGGCACGGCGGCACGGTGGTTCTCAGGAAAATCCTTCGCCGCTGCCTCGAAGTCGGTGCGCGCATGGCCGAACCCGGCGAGTTCACCAAACGCGCATTCCTCAACGGCAAAATGGATCTTGTGCAGGCCGAAGCCGTTGCCGACCTCATTCATGCGCAGAGTGACCGCGCCGCCAAAGCCGCCCTCGAACAGCTCGAAGGCAGTTTAAGCGAAAAATTCAATGCACTTTACGACGGACTCGTCGCGGTCGATGCCGACCTCGAAACCACGCTCGACTTCGTCGAGGACGAACTGCCCGATGACGTTCTGCCAAGTATCGCCGCAAAACTCGCCGCACAGGCCGAAGCGCTGGAAACACTGCTTGCTACGTGGGACGAAGGGCGGCTGCTTCGCGAAGGCGCGCGCGTCGTCATCATGGGCCGCCCCAACGCGGGCAAATCCACGCTCTTCAACGCGCTGCTCGGACAGGATCGCGTTATTGTCACCGATATTCCCGGCACGACGCGCGATGTCATTGAAGAATCATTTGTACTCGATGGTATTTCGTTGCGCGTCATTGATACCGCAGGCCTGCGCGAAGCCGAGTGCGAAATCGAGCGCGAAGGTGTTCGTCGTGCCCGCGCCCATTCCGCCTCCGCCGACATCGCCATCTACCTCATCGACACCTCGCAGCCGTTTTCTGGCGAAGATGCCGAACACCTCCACAAACTCGACCCATCCCGCACCGTTGTGGTCTTGAATAAAACCGATTTAAAGCACGAGACCTTCGACTTTCGACTTTCGACTTTTGACTCTATCAAAGCCTCGCTGATTAATGCTGCCGGTCTGGACGCAATTAAACAATCTATCGCTGCAAAACTCGAAGCGGGGGTTGATCTCCATACTCCGGCCCACGCGGTGATTTCCGAGCGGCACCGCGACCTGCTGGTTGCCGCGCGGATCGAACTGTCTGCGGCGCGCTCAACATTGAGCGGCAAAGAGGATGAAACCGTGGCGCTGGCTGCTGAGCACCTGCGCGACGCTCTGGAAAGCCTCGGGCAGGTCACGGGCCGTACGTATCACGACGGACTGCTCGACCATATTTTCTCGCGATTCTGCATCGGGAAATAGGAATCAATTGATCGTGCAGGCTGGACAGGCTGGAAGCACTGTCCTACTTTTCTATTCGCGCTTATTGGCGTTCATCTTGACTCGGCGAAACTCGCAGAGTGAAGACGGTTCGCGGTTTAAATAACAGGAAACACTATGAAAAAGACAGATGCTCCCATTTTGAAATACAGTGCCAAAGGGCGCTCAACGAAGATTGAAGATTTTCTGCTCCGCCCGCCGGTCGAGAAGGGGGCCGATCAGATTGCCGCTACGGTTCTGGCCGATATTAAAAAACGCGGCGACAGCGCTGTGGTGAAATATGCCAAGCAGTTTGACGGTTCGCCGGTGACGCTCAAAACATTGCGCGTTTCGAAAGCGGAAATCGTCGCTGCGAAAAAAGCGGTGGATGCAGCTTTTAAAAAAGCGGCCAAAGAGGCGCACACGCGCATCGTGCAGTTCGCCGTCGCCGGACTCCGCGAGGACTGGAAAATGCCCGCGCCGCAGGGCGGATACCTCGGCGAAAAATTTGTGCCGCTCGACCGTGTCGGCGCGTACATTCCCGGCGGGGCCGCGCCGCTCGCTTCGACCGCGCTGATGACGTTGACGCTCGCTCAGGTTGCGGATGTGCCCGAACTCGTCGCGTGTACGCCCGCCGATAACCAAGGAAAAGTAAGCCCTTACATTCTCTATGCGCTTGATCTGGCGGGTGCGACAGAAATTTATAAGGTCGGCGGCATTCAGGCTATCGGTGCCATGGCCTACGGCACGAAGAAAATCAGGAAAGTGCAAAAGATTGTTGGCCCCGGCGGGCCATATGTGACCGCCGCCAAGCGTCTGGTTTACGGTGAGGTCGCGCTCGACATGGTCGCGGGACCAAGCGAAATCGCGGTATTGGCCGATGACTCCGCGAATCCCGCGCACGTCGCGGCCGACTTGCTTTCGCAGGCCGAGCACGGGACGGGGTCGGAAAAAGCGCTACTGGTGACCACCTCCGAAGAAGTGGCAAAAGCGGTTCGCAGCGAACTCGACACCCAGTCCGCGAAACTGACGCACAAAAAGCCGGTCGCCCGTGTTTTGGCGCGCGGCTGCCTGCTGGTGGTTGTGTCCGATATCGAAAAAGGCATTGAGCTGTGCAACCGCTTCGCGCCCGAACACATGGAAGTGATCGTCAAAAACGCTGAGCGCATGGCGGCAAAAATCAACACAGCCGGCGCGCTTTTTATCGGGCCGTGGACGCCCGAAGCTGTTGGCGACTTTGCCGCCGGCCCGAGCCACGTCCTGCCGACCGGCGGAACGGCTGCCTTTTTCTCCGGCCTGACGGTCGAAGACTTCCGTCGCCGCGTCAGCCTGATCCATTTCACGAAAGCCGATCTCGAAGAGACTGCGCCGGTAATCAAAGCCTTCGGCCGCGTCGAAACCCTCGACGCCCACGCCCGCTCCGCGACCATTCGTTTGGAAAAGTGATAGGAAAGTGATGTGAAAAGAAACCCGTCCAGATACTGGGATACAGGGGTTGAAGGTGAATGGCAATCTGGCTCCCGCAAGCGGGTTTTACGTAATCTCAAGGACATCACTCGAAAGATGGAAATGGATCAAGTGGAAGCGGATGCGTTGCTCGACGTGCAGGAACGCTACTTGAATCGCATTACTGCTGAAACGCAGTTTACCGCTCTACAATTTTTCGGGACGCGGCTCGAAAAAGAGAAAAGCGGATTATCTTAATGCGGTTATCAGAGGCTATACGCAGGACGTTCAGCCCTTGACCGGTTTTTTCCGTGAATGTGTAGAAGCCCGCATGCGGGAGCTGGAGGCATGAAAACACCGCGCACCCTCAAAAATGGAGGATTCGCGGACATTGCCGGCCAGCATGGCATGCCGCCGCGCCGGATTTCGCAGATAAGGATTCTGCTGTACCAGTGTTTTCATATCGTTAATATGCCGTAAAACCGACCCGATTGAAAGAAGATAGCCCTGGGGCGTTTATACAGTTTGGCCGCGTCGAAACCCTCGACACCCGCGCCCGCTCCGCCACCGTCCGTTTGAAAAAAATAAGGCCGTAGGGCTCCGAGGTGCAGAAGGAAAATGATGAGAAAAGCGTTCTGACCCTTTGGTTT
>JAOZSE010000013.1:0-19365 GCA_029939835.1 Pontiellaceae bacterium | reverse complement strand
TGACCCTTTGGTTTTTTGGGAAAAGTTCAGCGTTTGGTCGGCAGAATTTTTTTGATAAGCTGGCCCCGCAATGTGGGTTTGCACAAAACATTCAGCGGGTTCTAAGATTGCCACTTCGTTACTTCACTTGAGCGAAACCTCTTTCGTTTGGCGGTTCAGTCCATCGGACGAACCCTTCTTTTGTCTAAATAATAGTGCTGGGAGTACAGATGTTTAATGTCGGCGACTATGTCAGGAAAAGGGTCAATCCGGGATTGGCCGGAATCATTGTTTCAGGCCCTGAGCATGATTGTGGTGAAATTTATTGGAGTATCAGACTTCCGGATGCACGCGTCCAAAAATGGTTAGAGGAGACCATAGAAGTCGTCCCTGAACTTGACTCGATTGACGATCTCCTGCGAAAGGGCTCTTTTGGAACCAGATCCGACTTTTCCCGACTGGTCACTTTTCATCGGCTTAACAAACCGCTCTCGGACAACATCTATGCCCTCCACACCACAAAAACGGATTTTTATCCATATCAGTTCAAGCCATTGCTTAAGTTTCTTGATTCTCCGAATCAACGGTTGCTCATAGCTGACGAAGTGGGATTAGGAAAAACGATTGAGGCCGGGCTGATATTGACCGAACTGCGCGCCCGAACGTTCCTTGATCGCGTGCTGATAATCTGTCCGGCAGCTCTCTGCCAGAAGTGGCGATGGGAAATGCTCAACCGGTTCAGCGAAGATTTTACTTATTTGGACAAACGCGGCTTCTTGGAGTTCTTGAGTTTGTATGAGGAAAACAAAGGTAACATCTCTTTGCGTGCGATTTGCTCCATGCAAAGCATCCGGGCGCGGGATGTTCTTGATCGGCTGGAAACAGTAGATCCAGCTTTTGATCTCGTCATCGTGGATGAAGCGCATCATATGCGGAATCCCTGTCTGACGCAGCGCTTGGGAAGAATAATATCCAGGGCGAGCGAAGCATTCCTTATGCTGACAGCGACACCGGTTCAGACGAGCCACGAAAACCTTTTCAATCTGCTGTCTGTTATGGATGAACACCAGTTTAATGACCAGTCTGTTTTTTCTGAGCAGTTGAGCGTTAATCAATATATCCTGAAGGCGGAAGCCGCCTTATCAGAAATGCCGGCGGCGAATATTGCCGCATGCAAAAAGGCCTTTGCTGAAATTGAACGCTTAAATGACAGGAAACGGCGGTGGTTTGTAAACAATCCAATGTGGGAAATTGCAGGAACCCAGCTGAAGACTGTGGCTCTCGAAGACAGGGATTCCCTTGTTGATCTGAGACGAAGCATTTCTGACCTGAACCTTCTCGGGGCAGCTCTTTCGCGAACAAGAAAGAGAGAGGTCATAGAAAATGCGCCAGTTCGCAAGCCAAAAGCGTTAAAGGTTCAGTTCACGGAGCTTGAAACCCACTTTTATGAAAAGGTCACAGAATATGTTCGAAGTCGGTACTTTTCCTGCAATACCGCGTTCGAAAAATTTATTCTCATGATGCCCCAGCGTTTAGCCGCAAGTTGCATCCCCGCAACAATAGAACGCTATTTTGGGGAGAACAACGGTGATAATGCTGAAGCGGATTATTTTGGTGGGCTGGGCGATGAAGCCGTCGAGTTTTGTGAGGAAGAGTTAGAGATTATAGACATTCAGGAGATTGTCAGGGACTTCAAGGATGGCATCGAACACGACTCTAAATACGAGGCCCTGCTGAAATACATTAGCGGTCTGGATGAAAACGAAAAAATCCTACTTTTCTCAACTTTTCCGGGAACACTGAAATATCTGTCAGAACGGTTAGCGGCGGATGGGATCGAAGTCCGAATGATTCACGGGGGCATTGCTATTGATGAACGCGCCATGCGTGTGGAGGAGTTCCGCGACCTTACATCCTGTCGGGCGCTCTTGACCAGCGAGGTTGGCGGTGAAGGGCTGGACTTTCAATTCTGCTCCGTACTGGTGAATTACGACCTGCCGTGGAATCCCATGGTCGTGGAGCAGAGAATCGGGCGTCTGGATCGACTGGGGCAAAAGGCAGATCGTATCCGTATCGTCAACTTTTCTGTGGAAGGAACCATTGACAGCATCATACTGGAGCGTCTCTACGCTCGATTGAAAATTTTTGAGCGAACGATTGGGCTTACCGACGGCATTTTGGGTGACATAGTTTTAAAAATCTCGGATCTGCTGATGTCTCAAGAGCTTACCGATACGAACCGTTTAGCGAAAATAGAAGCGGAGGCTCAGGCTATTATCAATAAGCTTAAGGCAACTGATACTCTTACAAAACAAGCCAGCGACATCATAATAACCGACCAGTTTCTGGACAAGGAAGTCCGCAAAGCAGACAAGCTTCATCGCTATGTTTCCGGCGAAGAAGTAAAGACCTTGGTTATGGATTTTATTGACAAATATTTTCCGAACACACGATTCCGTGAGGAGGACATGAATCTGACTTATACGGTTTGGCCGCATGAAAAACTTAAGGGAGAAATCAGAACTTTCAACCGTGGCCCTGGAGAACGTTTGCCTATATCCTTACTTCATGACCGAGGGACTAAAATTACATTCAGCGCTCAGATTGCCGAAAATTATTCGGGCATCGAGTACATTCATGTTCATCATCCATTGGTTCGGATCATTGTTAACTACTACCGCAAAAACCCGAAAAGCTTTAGTCCGACAGCTTGTATGAAGATTAAATCTGCAGTCGTTCCTCCCGGCGATTATGCGTTTGTTGTTAATCAGGTTGCTATGAAAGGTGTGCGTGAACACAGGAGGATGATTCCGGTTTTCTGCAATCAACGAAGCAAAAAGTGTTTATCCTCGGATCAAGGCGAGAATCTTTTTTCGGAGATGATTTCGAGCGGCAGCGACATTCGCTCTGCAACTGTTTTTCAAAGCGCAGACGCAACGATGGCTGCTTACCATGTGGCTGTTGAAGAGAGTGGTCTGCGAAGTTCCCGCATCATTCAACTCGTCCGTGACCGGGATCGAGCATTCCGAGCACGACGAGGAGCTGCTGTATCGGCTTACTTTGATAAACGCATTTCCCGGCAGGAAGAGCTGGCTTCCGAGCATGTTGTCAAAGGGAGCTCTGAGTCAGTAATAAAGGGTTTTAGGACAAGAGTCGAACGCCTTAAGGAGGAAAAAAGAGCCAAGATCGATGAAATAAACAATCATGCATTTGATCCGGGTCAGGAAAAGCTTTGCGGAGGGATTGTGCGTGTCAAAAAATAATTACAGGCGCAAATCCGGAAAGAAGAAGTTTCGCCGGGGCAGAGGCAAAACCCCACGCTCCCGAAAACCTCGGACGTTGGCAATAGAATCATTTATCCATGAGGATGTCGCAGGCCGAATTTGGAATGAGTACATTCCAGTGAAAGTTCATCCCGATGAGCCTTTCAGGTTTTACGATATTTCAAATTGGCGATCAAGGGTGGATGATTTAGTCAACTCCTATTCAGGGCGGGGAGTGTCCGACAAAGCGTTGAGAAGAAAAGCACATCATGCTGTTCAGGAAATAGTCGAGAATCATATCGAATACCGAAGACCCGGACGGATTGCATGGCGGATTGTGAAACAGAAAATAGAAGAGCGGTTGACGGACGAATTGAAACGTTGCCGCGATGAAGTTGAATCTGAAAAGAGACGCAGGATGGAGCTAAATGCCGCGAATTGGGCAGGACACCCTAAAAAGAAATTTCCTTCCCAAGACCGGATCAAAGAGATGGCCGATAAGTATCTGAAAAGGCGTGGAGATTTGGTCAATAAAAAGAGAAAGTCAAAAACCCTTACGGGTTCATTTAGCCATCTAAAGCAAAATGTATTACCTATTCGCATTGGACTCGATTTCGGTACAAGCAGCATTAAGGCGGCTTATCGCACAGAAGATCAGCAAATTGATAAAACTTATCCATTGCCGCTTGGTCGTGGTCGAGGAATTAATAAATACATCATCAACCCTTCCATGCAATTTAAGGGTAAAAAATTCCGGTTTCGAATAGAGCGTGCCATAGAGGATATTTCATGGAAGCGGTGCTTGAGTTGTCATTCCGGAGGCAGCTTGGTTTGTACAGAAGGGAGAAAAAACTGCCCCCTGAAGAAACAGATTAAAAATATTCCGGAACTGAACAAGATGGATATTCAGGAGGCAGTCCAGTTTTTGACCAGTGTGTATCTGGGCTATGCGTTGAAGCACATAGACCGTGTATTAATCAAAGACCTGAAGAAGCGGTTTCAAACAGATCAATACCGTTGCATTGTTCACATGTGTGTGCCAATTGGAGATTTGGAAAAGGTTTCCTGCACGTTAGTATTTCAAGATGCGCTCACGTTGGCAGATCAGATGTTCGGTCTGAATGCGTTTGAAGATGATTCGGGCGAGATTCCAACCCTTCTTCAGCAGTGGAACGAGTGCCGTCGGTTGCCCGTCATGCTGGAGGACAATAGCGACCGGCGGAGTCAGGTTTTTCCGGAGGTTTACGCCGAAGTGGCCAGCTATGCTATCTCTAAGGTGGCACAGCCCGGAACCTATATTTTGATTGATATCGGTGCCGGCACAGTGGATTTGAATGTATTCAGATGGGTGAGAGCCAGCCGGACATCCGTATGGGCTGCCTATTGCGAGGGAACTGGGGTTCTTGCGCTCGAAGAGAAAATCATCGACCTGCTCTCAGATTATAAGGACAAAGCGGTTGAGTGCTTTCATCAGCAAATGGAACGCGGGGACTTTCCTGATATGGACGGATTCTCAAGCCTTTCATCAAACAGGGGGAAACAAAGTGATCTAAAGAATGCGCTGGCTGACATTTACGAGGGCTTTTGTTCATCGCTGGCAAATAAAAGTCGGCAGACATGGATAGATGCTCGGAATAAGCGCGGGAAAGGGAAATGGAATAAGCTGGGAGTGTTCATCGGTGGAGGCGGTTCGGCTATTCGCGGACTTGGGGAAAAGTTGCTCGATGGCATTGACAATCAGGTTTTAAACCAAATCCAAGTCGAGCCTCTTCCGTTACCGGATAAAAATGATTTTGAAAAACCCGCGTTAATGCCTAAAAAAGAATTCCATCGGGTTGCCGTTGCATATGGCCTTACTGTGGCTCATCAATTTGAGGGCAAACTGACCCTTCCAAGTGAGATACAGCGCAATACCTCGGATGATGACGATGGCCCTGATTATACGGATCGATACCCCAGACATGAGGATACTTGATTATAACCCCTTTTTTCATCTTCACGCATGAAGGCAATGCAGATTATGGATTTAAACTATCAAACACTGAAACCGCGGCATCGGGAGGCGCGGGAGTCTTTGCCGGAAGAGGTAAGTCTTCGGATTCACCGCGCGTTGAGCTGGCTCAAAGCCGCAAATGAGGACGAACACGCCGATGCCAAATTCATTTTCCTATGGATCGCCTTCAACGCGGTATATGCTCAGGAGTTTGAGTCGGGTGTAGAGTTGAGCGAAAAGAGGGTGTTCAGAGATTTCCTAGCGCGACTGCTTCGTCTGGACGATGACGACCTGATCTACAACATCACTTGGGAGAACTACACCGGAAAAGTTCGCTTGTTCATCAATAATCAATATGTGAGTCGCCCCTTTTGGCGCTTTCAGAATGGGGCGTTGTCCGAGATCGAGTGGAAGCGTCAGTTTGATGGAAGCTGCCGGGCGGCATCCCGTGCGCTGGCCATGAAAGACACCGCTGTTTTTATTGGCATATTGTTTGACCGCCTTTACATGTTGCGCAATCAGTTAATCCATGGAGGTGCAACATGGGAGAGCAACGTGAATCGCGACCAGGTTCGCGACGGAACCCGAACCCTTGAGGACATCGTCCCAGCGATTATCCATATCGTTATGGAGCATCCAGAGGAGCCGTGGGGTGCTCCCTCCTTTCCGCCTACGGGTCATTAGGGACGGACGGAGAGAGAGGACAGTCTATAAAATGATGTTTTTGGCTAATGGAAAGCAATGTGAGCCGGGATCAAGCCGGTTATCCGTTAGCATGGAATTTTTGTTACGACGCTTGAAAAACGGTTACAAATGCCGGGTTGTGCGAATTTTCTTTTACGAAAACCTCAAATCCCGATTGGAGAGCGTAATCGGCTCAAAATTTTCTTTTATATGAGCCGATTAGATGGCATAAACGGCTCATGAAGTATAACTGGCAACGCAATGACTGGCCGGATTTTCGCTACAGTCTGGAAGGGTTGCAGGAGTTGCTTCTCCGGTTTACCGGGAAGAGCGGACGGGTGGATGGTTTGCTGGCGGCTTTGCCGGAGGCCGGGCAAACGGATGCATGGATCCAACTGATGGTTTCTGAAGCAATGAAAACATCAGAGATCGAAGGTGAGATGCTGAGCCGCCCGGATGTGATGTCTTCCATTAAAAACAATCTCGGACTCAATGCGGAGCCGAAGCGGGTTGGGGATCGCCGTGCGGAGGGGGTTGCCGGGCTGATGGTGCGTGCGAGGGAGGATTTTGCGAAACCCGTCACTCAAAAAATGCTGTTTGAGTGGCACGCCCTGTTGATGAAGGGGTCGCCAAGAGTTCGGCTCGGGGCGTGGCGCAGGCACAAGGAGCCGATGCTGATTGTATCCGGAACCATCGGGAACGAGCAGGTTCATTATGAAGCGCCTCCATCCGCAGCGGTTCCCGGCGAAATGAAACGCTTCATTCAGTGGTTTAACCACTCCGCCGCAGGCAAAAAAAACGACGTCACATTCCCGCCGGTTCGAGCGGCGATTGCCCATCTCTATTTTGAGTCAATTCACCCGTTTGAGGACGGGAACGGGCGGATCGGCCGCGCCCTGTCGGAAAAAGCATTATCGCAGGGGATGGGGCATCCGATATTGCTCAGCCTTTCGCAGGCCATCGAGGCGAACCGGGCGGGCTATTATGCCGCGCTCAAGCAGGCGCAGCAATCGGTTGATATCACCGATTGGATTTTCTGGTTCGTGAAAACGCTGGTGTGCGCTCAGGAAGCGGCGGAAGCCGATATTGAGTTTATCCTTAAAAAAACAAAACTCTTCGACCGTGTTCGCGGTCAGCTGAACGACCGTCAAATGAAAGTGCTTCGCCGTATGTTCAAAGAGGGTTCCGGCGGTTTTCAGGGCGGAATGGGGGCGAAGAAATATATGGGTATTGCCAAAACGTCCAAACCCACGGCCACCCGTGATTTGCAAGACCTGGTCGCCAAAGGAGTCTTTGTTCCACTTGGCGGCGGACGGGCTACCCGATATCAAATAAGCCTATAGGTGAAAAAAAGGGGGCTCCTGCATGGATTTTTTGTTACGACGCTTGAAAAACGGTTACAAATGCCGGGTTGTGCGAATTTTCTTTTACGAAAACCTCAAATTCCGATCCGGGACTGGCTGAGCCAGTGTTCGACGGCGGCGCGGGTTTCTTTTTTGACCGGTTTGTTGCAGGCGGCTTTGAGCTCGCCGATCCGCCATTCGCCGTCGGGCCATTTTGTGAGGGAAAGGGTGGCGCGTTTGGGCGCGAGAACGCGGTAAATATAGCACTCTTTTCGTTGAACGCGCGGGATGTAGC
Organism: Pontiellaceae bacterium; assembly: GCA_029939835.1. Classification (GTDB taxonomy): domain Bacteria; phylum Verrucomicrobiota; class Kiritimatiellia; order Kiritimatiellales; family Tichowtungiaceae; genus Tichowtungia. The sequence goes on along the minus strand of JAOZSE010000013.1, from coordinate 11,808 downwards.
CGCCGACGCAGTTGCGCTGCTGCTGCCCTTCAATTAAAAGTTCCTTGCCGGTGCGCAGCGGCTGGATGGTGTCCGTGCCGGGAATCGGGGGATCGGGAAGACGGACGGCCATCTTTTTGCGCAGTTGTTTAATCTGTTCACGATCCCGGGCGGCGGTCTGATCGGCAAGAAAGCGGGTGCCCTCGGCGACGATTTCTTCGTGCCAGGCCGAGACATCGGCTGTGGTTTGGAAGCGCGGGGGTCGGTGATCCGGACGCAGTGTCCAGTGCCACTCCAGGCCATCTTCAAGCTCGCGGGCGGTTCGTGGATAATGATTTTCCGCCCGTTTTCCGCCGACTTCGTCGAGCAGTTGCGGGGTGAGCGCGTTGCGTATTTCGTCGTTATGGGTGAACAGAGTGAGTGCGCCGAGGTTGATGCTTTTCATGTGCCCGAGCTTTTTTATGACGCTGTCGTTTTTGGCGCAGTTCCACAACATGGCCGTCAGTTCGGGATGGGCCGAGGCGGGTTTGATTTTACGCAGAATCTGGGTAAACGATTTGGTGCCGGGCAGTCCGAGCAGATCGAGCAATTCCGCCTGCTTCATGCCGGTGAGTTTGTCCATCATGATTTCCTTGCGGGAAATGCGTTTCATGATCGGGTCGCTGTTGGCGAGCATATACGCCAGAACAGGACTGGACTTGAGCAGGTCGTAGAACCGCCGTTTCATGGAAAGCAGGGTGATGAGGTTCCATTGGTGACTGCGAAACGGGGCCAGTGCAATCGCATACGAAAACGGCATGGACTTGCGCAGGAGGTCATAGGCCATTGCTTTGGTGAGGTGCTGCCGCTCATCAATGTCCAGGCCCAGCTGAAGCTGTGATGTTTTTTTCTGGTGCGGCGGCTTGTAGGGATAGTCAACGAGCCTGAACTGCGGGAATATCCTGTACCAGCACCCGGCCGGGTTGCGGGCTTTGGCATGCGGCTTCGGCCAGACGGTGATTTCATACAAGGATTCTTTATCCCGATTGACCGTCAGCCGGTTGTCGCTGAAGTTGAAACGGAGATTCGACTGGCTTTTTCCTGTCATGACCCTGTCTTTAATTTAGCCGCTGTGCCGTTCGGAACCAGATTACATGCCGCATTTTGCAGAATCCCCAGTATGTTGCGTTTGAGCGTCTTTGTACATCAAGATGCGGGCGGTTGACTTTGCGCGCAAAATGTGCTGCACTATATGTGTGCGGAGGTGGTTATGACTAAAAATATTACATTGCGGATGGATGAGGATCAGCTTCGGAATTTGAAGCATATTGCTGTAGAGCACGATATGTCGGTCTCGGCATGGATTACTCAAACGGTGCTGGATGCGGCGAAAAAGGAGGCGGATGTCGAAGCCGAAGTAAAAAGGCTGGAGTATGAAAAAGCAAAATCCTTCATTCTGAAGGCGATGGAAAATCCCGGTCATTACGGCGGGAGAAAGTTTTCCAGAGAGGAGATGCATGAGCGCCGGCATATTTCTGGACAGTAACATTCTGGTTTATGCTCATGACGAGGACGGTGGCGAAAAATACCACCGTGCGAATCAATGGGTAAAAACCTTCTGGTCGGAAGGGCCTCTCCCGATACTTAGCGTGCAGGTTCTGCAGGAGTTTTATACCGTCATGTTGCGAAAAGATGCTGACGCCCGACTCTATCGGGAGGTGGCAGAGCATTATCTGGAATTGTGGCCGGTCATTGAAAATACGTGCGAATTAATGCGAAGGGCACTGGAAATTCAGCAGCGGTTTCAGCTTTCGTTCTGGGATGCAAACATTGTTGCGGCGGCCCAACAGTCCGGCGCAAAAGAGTTGTGGACGGAAGACCTGAACGACGGGCAAGACTACGGCGGGGTTCGTGTCGTGAACCCGTTCTCTGCATAAAATTTTCTCTGAGTCTCTGCGGCCTCTGTGGTAAAAACTTTTCCTATGAAAAATCTAATTCGAAAATCGGTAGAGGCGATGGAGGGGTATGTTCCGGGGGAGCAGCCGGACGATTCCGATGTCATCAAGCTCAACACGAATGAAAATCCTTATCTCTGTTCGCCGGAGGTACGCGATATTCTGAACGAAATCGATGCGGCTGAACTGGCGAAATATCCTGACCCGCTTTGCACGGAAGTGCGCAAGGTGATTGCTGAAAAGCACGAGGCGGGCACCCGCAATGTTTTCGCGGGCAACGGCTCGGACGAGATTCTGGCACTCTGCATTCGCGCGTTCGTGGAGCGCGACGGCTCGGTCGGCTGGTTTGATCCTTCCTATTCACTCTATCCGGTGCTGGCACAGATTGAGGATGTCGAGACAAAGCCGGTTGCGCTGGATGAAAATTTTGAGTGGCAGATGCCGGACGGCTACGAGGCGTCTGTTTTCTTCCTGGCGAATCCGAATGCACCGACGGGGATGCTGTTCCCGAAGGAGAAAATTGAGGCGTTCATCCAAACGGTTTCCGGCGTGGTGGTGATTGACGAGGCGTATGTGGATTTTGCCCGCGAGGACTGCATGGAGTTTGCGACCAAGTATGAAAACGTACTGGTGGCGCGGACGCTTTCCAAATCGTACGCACTGGCGGGTATTCGCTTCGGCTACTGCGTCGGTGCCGTGCCGCTGATCGCCGCGCTCTACAAAATCAAAGATTCGTATAACGTCAGCCGTTTGACGCAAGAGCTGGCGCGCGTTGCGCTGCTCGACGAGGGCACGAAAGAGGCGATTACGTCTGCGGTGAAAGGCACGCGTGATCTGGCTGTGGCGGAACTGAAGGATCTTGGTTTTAAGGTTTATCCCTCGGAGGCCAATTTCCTCTGGGTGAAGCCGCCGAACCCCGGCGCGAAGAAAATTTTTGAAGAGCTCAAAAAGCGTAATATTTTCATCCGCTGGTTCGACGATCCGCGCACGCGCGATTGCCTGCGCATCACGGTCGGCACGAACGAGCAGATGATGACGCTGGTTGAAAAGCTGGAAGAAATTTTAGGGAAATAATATCAGAATGATGGTAGGGATGGCTCGCCGAGCCGTCCGCGGCGCGCCCGGCGGTCGCGCCCTACCTGAATGACGGGGAAATTAAAAATGACGAACTGTCCGAATAAAGAGAAGAATTTGAAAAACTGCACCTGCACCTATCCCTGCGGCAAGCGGGGCCTGTGCTGTGAGTGTGTGGCGCAACACCGCGCGGCAGGACAGATTCCCGGCTGCTTTTTCACCGCGGCGGGCGAAGCAACCTATGACCGCTCCGCGGCAGCCTTCTGCCGTGACTGTGGGGTGTGTTAACCGTTATCCGTTAATGGTTATCAGTTAGCAGTAAGTCTAATTCCGGCGAATTCAGCCCTAATAACAAATAACCAATAACGAATAACCGGGCTGCGGAAGCAGCCCCTTACATCTGCTGCGATGCCTTGTAGGCCTCGTATTCCTCGATTTCCTTGTCGAGTGCCTCGAAGGCTTTGGTCGCCTGGAAGCGGGTGTAGAGTTCTTTTTCTTTGGCGAGCTGGTTGGCGATAATTTTTGGATCCAGCACCATCAGGGCGTAGGCGGTGACGGTGTCGCCGATGGTTTCATATTTCAGTTCCTGCGCAACGCTTCCCTGAATCTGCTGACTGGTGATGATCTTTGCCGTGCTGCTGAACTGCGCCAGCACTTCCGACTCTTCCGGCAGGCCGGTTTCCTCCATAAAATCCTTCTGCAGGGCTTCCACTTTGATTTCAAGCATCTGGGCCAGTTCTACACGGCCGCGGCTTTTGGCTTTATTGAGCGCCAGCTCGAGGCTTTTGGATTCGCCGATGCCGACCACGGCCATGCCGCCGGACTGAAGAATCTTTGTGGACATTTTCTGCATTTTTTCAAACATCGGCTGCTGCGCAACGGGTTTGGGCTTCGGTTTGGTGGCGCAGCCGGTCAGGACGACGGCTGTAGCGATTAAAATGGTGAGAAACAGTGATTTTTTCATAATTCAACTCCCTTTCAGTTCCAGTTTATCCCCCGCGTTTTCAACGGGATCAAAATAGCCGATTCGGTTTGTGCGGGCAACCGATAAATCGGGCATTTCGGCTTGAGGTGACGGGCTCACGTCTTTATAACAAATGCCTCTTTTTCCACCGAAAGGAAGTTTATGAACATAGTGGTTTGTATTAAGCAGGTTCCCGACTCGGACAAAGTCACGATTGACCGCGAGACCAATCGTCTCAATCGCGCCGGCGTTCCGAGCATCATTAACCCTTTTGACGAAAATGCGCTCGAAATGGCGCTGCAGCTCAAGGAAAAGCACGGCGGGCAGATCACCGTCGTCACCATGGGCCCGCCGCAGGCCGAAGAGGCGCTGCGAAGTGCGCTCGCCGTTGGCGCCGATAAAGCGATCCTCATTTCGGATCGCAAGTTCGGCGGCGCCGATACCTGGGCTACGTCCTACACGATCACGCTCGCCCTCAAAAAACTCGAAGAGCCCGCCGACATTATCCTGTTCGGCAAGCAGGCGATTGACGGCGATACCGCGCAGGTCGGCCCCGGTGTCGCCCACTTCTACGGCGTACCGATCATCACGCTGATCCGCGAAATCGAGGTGAGCGACACCTCCTTCAAGGTCAAGCAGGTCACCGATACCGGATTCAACCTCTGGGAAATCGACCGGCCCGCCGCCTTCACGGTGGTCAAAGAGGCCAACGAACTGCGGATGCCTTCGCTCAAAAAGAAGCTCGCCGCCAAAAAGGCTGAAATTCCGACCTGGGGCGTGGAAGACCTCGGTGCCGAGATGGAAAAGATTGGCCTGAGCGGGTCGCCCACCAAGGTGAACAAGGTATTTGCGCCGCCCATCAAAATGAACAAGGAAGTTCTCGACGGCGAGCCGGCCGAAATGGTCAACGTATTGCTGCACAAGCTGCGCGAAAGGAAGGTGCTCTAAAATGGACGCCAAAAAAGAAATCTGGGTATTTGCGGAACAGGAAAACGGCAAGCTGCACAGCGTGGTGCTTGAACTGCTGACGAAGGGGCGCGATCTGGCGGAAAAATCCGGCTATACGCTCTGCGCGGTACTGCCCGCCGCCGACGGCGCGCCGCTTCAGCAGGAGCTCTTCAATCACGGTGCGAAAAAAATCTACGCGCTCACCGACCCGAAGTTTACGGAGTATCAGAACGATTATTTCTCCAAAGCGGTGTCGGATCTGATTCTGGCCGAAAGCCCCTCCATCGTCCTCTACGGCGCGACGATTATTGGCCGCAGCCTCGCGCCGACCGTCGCAGTCATGGTCTATGGAGGCCTCACCGCCGACTGTACAGAGCTCGACTTCGATACCGAGGCCGAACTGTTGTTGCAGACGCGCCCCGCCTTTGGCGGCAACATCATGGCAACCATCATCTGTCCCGACCACCGGCCGCAGATGGCGACGGTCCGTCACAACGTTTTCAAAAAGGAACCGGTCAGCGACAGCGAGTCCGGCGAAGTCGTCGAAGCCGCGGTCGATATTTCCGATGTGCCCGAGCGGATGAAGAAACTCGAAACCATCGAAGAAATGATCGAAACGGTTGATCTCAATGCTGCCGATTACATCGTTTCCGGCGGACGCGGCATCGGCAAGCCCGAGAATTTCGAAATTATTCGCGGCCTGGCCGAGGCGCTCGACGCCGCCGTCGGCGCGTCGCGCGCGACAGTGGACGCGGGCTGGATTTCGCATCACCATCAGGTCGGCCAGACCGGTAAAACCGTCTGCCCGCTGGTCTATGTGGCCTGCGGTATTTCCGGTGCCATTCAGCATCTGGCCGGAATGCAGACCGCTGACTTGGTCATCGCGATCAATAAAGACGCCGATGCACCGATCTTTGATGTGGCCGACTTCGGCCTCGTCGGCGACCTGCACGAAATCGTGCCGGAATTTGCCAAACAGCTGAACGCGATTCGCGGAAAATAATTCATGGAAAAAGTCGTCATCATTGGAACGGGGCCCGCGGGCTTGACCGCCGCTGTCTATACAGCCCGCGCGAATCTCAATCCGCTGGTGATTGAAGGGTTTGAGCCCGGTGGCCAGCTTATTACTACGCCCGAGGTCGAAAACTATCCCGGCTTTCCGGAAGGCATCAGCGGGGCCGAACTGATGGATCGCACCCGCAAACAGGCCGAACGTTTCGGCGCACGCTTTAAAACGGGTGAAGTGACGGAGGCGTGTTTTGACTGTCGTCCGCACAGTATTACGCTTACCGACGGCGAAAAGATCGAGGCGCAAACCATCATTATCGCGACGGGCGCGAGCGCGCAGTATCTCGGTATCGAATCCGAGCAAAAACTGATTGGTCGCGGCGTGTCGGGCTGCGCGACGTGCGACGGCGCGTTTTACCGCGATGTGCCGGTGGCGGTGCTCGGCGGTGGCGATACCGCGATGGAGGAAGCCCTCTTCCTGACGCACTTTGCCTCTAAAATTACGGTCATTCACCGCCGCGACCAGTTCCGCGCCTCCAAGATCATGGCGGACCGTCTGCTGGCGCACCCCAAAATCGAGGTGCTGTGGGATACGGTGATCGAAGAGGTGCTCGATGTGGAGAAAAACGAGGTGACCGGCCTCAAGCTTCGTAATGTCAAGACGGACGAACTTTCGGAGCTGGCAGTGAACGGGCTGTTTGTGGCCATTGGGCACAAGCCGAATACGGCGCCGTTTGCGAGCCAGCTTGATACCGATCATGCGGGATATTTGGTTGCCAAAAATACCCGCACGAATGTGGAGGGTGTGTTTGCCGCCGGCGACGTGGCCGACTCGGTTTACCGCCAGGCGGTCAGCGCTGCGGGTACGGGCTGCATGGCCGCGCTCGAGGCTGAACGTTATTTAACAGGTCTGGGAAAATGACCGTTTGTGATATCGAAAAACAGTGTAAAAGTGTTATTCGGAAACATCTTCCGGAGGAACGCTGGAAGATTCTTCTTTTCGGTTCGCAGGCTTCGGGGAAAGCCTCTGAAACATCTGATATTGATATTGCCATTGATGGCGGAGAACCGGTTCCATGGGCTGTGCTGGCAACAAATAAAGACGAAATAAAAAATATACAGACACTCCGATCAATTGATATTATCGATCTCCACGCGGGTAGCGAGGGCTTTCGCCGTGAGGCGCTTCGACATGCGAGGGAATTGTAATGGCTGGACTTGATTACATCGTCAAAAGTTTTGAGGAATCGCTTGCACGGTTCCGGGAAATTCTTGAAGAGCCCGAAACGATTGCGAACCGCGATTCGGCCATCAAACGTTTTGAATTGACGTTTGAGCTGGCCTGGAAAGCTCTGCAGAAATTTTTAGCTCGTGAAGGTATTGTTGCCAAATCGCCGCGGCAGAGCTTTCGCGAAGCCTTTAAACAGGGACTGCTGCCGGATAATGAAGGCTGGTTGGGAATGATCGAAGACCGCAACCAGACGGTGCATGCCTATAACGAAAAGACGGCGGAAAGAAGTTTATGGCCGTTTGAGCGGGTATCGGGATGATTTTGAAATGCTTTGCAGAAAACTGATGGAAATTTTAAGCCAAAAGTAAGGAGAACAGTCATGGCAACAGGACAGATTGAACACGGGTTCACGGAAGAACAGAAAGAAATCATCGCGATGCTCGATGAATTTGGAAAAGAACGCGTCGTTCCGGTGCGCGCCGAGCTGGATGAAGAGGGCATCTTCCCCGCCGACCTGCTCAAGGAACTCGCGCAGATGGATATGATGGGCCTCTACATTCCCGAAGAGTACGGCGGAATGGAAATGGGCCACCTCGGCTATACCGTTGCGATTGAAACGCTCAGCAAATACTGCATCGGCGTTTCCGTTTCGTATGCGGCCAACGCGCTCGGCGCCGACCCGATTCTGATCGGTGGTTCCGACGAGCAGAAAAAGAAATACCTGCCCCCGCTGGCCTCCGGCGAAAAGTGGGCAGCCTTCGGCCTCACCGAGCCCAATGCCGGCTCCGATGCGGGTGGCATCGCGACCACCGCTGTCAAGAAAGGCGATAAATATATCCTCAACGGAACCAAACAGTGGATCACCAACGGCGGCGAAGCCGATACCTACACGATTCTTGCCGTGACCAATAAGAACAAAGGCGCCCGCGGCGTTTCCTGCTTCATCGTGGAAAAAGGAACCCCCGGTTTTGACTTCGGCAAAAAAGAAGACAAGCTCGGTATTCGCGCTTCCGCGACCCGCGAGCTGATCTTCCAGGACTGTGAAGTTCCCGCCGAAAACCTTATTGGCCGCGAAGGCATGGGCTTTCTGCTGGCGATGAAAACATTCGACATTTCCCGTCCCGGCATTGCTGCGCAGGGCGTCGGTCTCGCGCAGGGTGCGCTCGACATGGCGGTCGACTACGCCCGTGTCCGACATCAGTTCAACAAGCCCATCATCGCCAATCAGGGCTTGCAGTGGATGCTCGCCGATATGGCCATGAAGGTCGAAACCGCGCGTGCGCTTACCTATGTGGCCTGCCGCACCATTGATAAGGGAACCAAAGACGTTTCCAAAATCTCCGCCATGTGCAAATGCTATGCGGGTGATGTGGCCATGTCCGTTACCGTCGATGCCTTGCAGGTGCTTGGGGGCTACGGCTTCATGAAAGAGTATCCGGCCGAAAAAATGATGCGCGACGCTAAGATCCTTCAGATCTACGAAGGAACCAACCAGATTCAGCGCGACGTCATTGGCGCGGCCCTCATCAAAGAATACGCCTCTAAATAAAATGGTAGGGACGGTTCTCCGAACCGTCCGCGGGCCGCTCGGAGAGCGGCCCCTACCTAAGCCGCCTCGGCAACGGGGCGGTTTTTTTTGTTTCCGATCGCAATGTAGCGTTGGCTCTGCGAGGCAATCTGCTTTCGGCTCGCAGAGCCGACTCTACATCTTTAGAGTAGCCCCATGAAACAACGGCTCATGTTCTGGATGGTCATTGCACTGGCGGCGCTCATGCTGGCGCGTTGCCACCTCGTCATCCATCCGCTGCGCCCGGCCGACGCCGTTATTGAAGTCAAAACCACTGGCTACTGCATGTGCCGAAAATGCTGCAGCTGGAAATTCAACTGGCTCGGCATGCCCGTTTTTGCCTCCGGCTCGCGCAAAGGGCGAGTTAAAATAATCGGCCAGACCGCCAGCGGGCGTATGGCCCGCCCCGGTACCGTGGCCGTTGACCCGAAGGTTTTTCCGATCGGCACCAAATTTTACATTCCCGGCTACGGCTGGGCCCGCGCCGAAGATACCGGCGGCGCCATCAAAGGTCGCCACCTCGACCTCTTCTTCTGGCGGCACCAAGCCGGCAGTGAATGGGGGGTTCAGTATAAAAAAGTCAGAGTCTGGTATTCGAAAGATTGAATTAGCCGCGAAAGAGCGCAGAGATCGCAAAAGGTAGGGCGGCATCGCCGAGGCCGCCGCTTGTCTGTAGCCGCGTCCGCCGGGCGCGGGAAAAAGCGCGGTCAACGCCCGCGCCTACAGGATGACGCGGATAAATCATCGGGTCACTCACCCCGACAGAAGTCTTGTTAAAAAGAAAAAAATTTGCTTAGGTTCCCCCCTAATTGACAAGGGGTTGCATGAAACAAAAACTGATTTTCCTGACCGTACTTCTCACCGCACTATCTGCCTTTTCCACCGAATATTACGTCGATGCCTCACGGCCCGACGACACCGGCTCCGCCACCAACTGGGCGACCGCCAAAAAAACCATCCAGTCCGCTGTCGATTTAACGATAGACAGCGATACCGTCTGGGTCACTAATGGAACGTATCTCTTGTCGTCCGAAATCTCCGTAACCAATGCGATCACCATTCAGAGTGTTAACGGCCCGGAAGTGACAATTGTCGATGGCGGCGGAAGCAACCGCTGTTTTAATTTTGGTGGCGCGGATTGTTTTCTGATCGGGATGACCATAACGAATGGGTATTCATCTGATAACGGCGGAGGCATTTATTGCTTATCGTTTACACCCGTTGTTTCCAATTGTTTATTTTTCAGTAATATTTCTGACAAGTGGGGTGGTGGGATGCATGCTGGGACAGCATATGGATGCGTGTTCTCTTTCAATCGGGCCGGTCATGGGGGAGGGCAATTTAACGGACGGGCCTACAACTCATTATTCAAAAATAACACGGCTCTTAGCAGTGGGGGCGGAATTTATGGAGGGGAGACCGATCATTGCACTGTAATCTATAATACGAACAGCGGAGGCGGAAATGGCGCCGGAGGCAGAGCACTAAAGGCCACGAACTCAATTTTTTGTTATAACTCTCCCAATAATTTGTACGTATCATATCCGGACGATATCGCCTATTGCTTTATTGGTGGGGATCCTAAAATATCCACGGACGGTCATTTAGAAATTGATTCGCCATGTCGTGGGGCCGGGGTGTTTCGTGCCGCTGCGATTTCTGATTTTGAGGGAGAGCTGTGGCTCAATCCGCCCTCCATAGGATATGATGAACTGCATGGGGAAATTATAATAAATATAACCTCTCGAACTAACGTTTGCGTAAAAACGCCCGTGCCTTTCAATGTGAGCATTATTGGTTCCCAATATTTGAACACACTTGATTTTGGAGATGGCACGTTGGTTTCCAACGTTACTGAACTATCTAAGGCTTGGGTGCAGCCAGGACTCTATGAGGTCACGTGTTCTGTTTTCAATGACGATTATCCAACAGGAACTTCTACCACACACGTCGTACAGGTGTTTCCTCAAGACGGGACGGAAATGCATGTGTCAGTGTCAACTGGCAATGATGCGGCTGATGGAACAAGCTGGGCTACAGCCAAAGCAAGCATTCAGGCTGGAATTGATGCTCAGAATCTGTTCGGTGGGAAAGTTCTGGTTTCCAACGGTTTCTATAGCGTGAGTCAGCCCGTTGTTGTGAGTAACGCCATAAGAGTGATTGCAGGAGATGACCCGGCCCAAACGGTTGTCGATGCCGGGAAGAAAGACCGAGTTTTTACTATGACAGGCCCAGGGTCCACGATATCAGGGATGACGATCAAAAACGGACGTCTTTATGTTGATTATCCTCCGACGGCAACGTATGGCGGCGGGGTTTTTTGCAATAATAGTGCCCATGTTATCTCAAATTGTGTCATTACTGGGAATCTGGTCGGTTACAGTGGAGGCGGGGTTTATGGCGGAACTTTATATGATTCTGTTATTTCTAATAATAAAGCCGCCAACCGAAATGGTGGAGGCCTTTGCTATTCCAAAGCTCATCGATGCATTATTAGAAATAACATAAGTGTAATGGGATGGGGCGGAGGCCTGTATGGAGGTTATGCAGAAAATTGTTCGATTTATGGCAATTATGGTTCTTCTGGTGGAGGAGGGGTTAGTGAAAGCACGGCTATTAATTGCACAATTGTAAGTAATGCTGGAGCAACAGAAGGAGGGGTAGAATTTTCAACAGTAAAAAATTCAGTTATTTATTATAATACAGCCAATTTTTTTGGCCCTCATAATTACCTCCCTCAAACATCAACCGTTTCCAATAGTTGTTCATCAGATGCGAGTGATGGAGTGAATGGCAACATCACGAGCGCACCGTTATTTGTAGATGTGGCAAGCAGCAACTTTCAACTGCAGGCAGGTTCACCCTGCATCAATGCGGGGCACAACAGCTATGTTTCAACAACCAACGATCTGGACAATAATCCGCGTATTGTTGGCGGCGTGGTGGATATGGGCGCGTATGAGCGGCAGGATGCGGGAACGGATGTTGACGGCGACGGCATAGCCGATGTCTGGGAAATGGAATGTCTTGTGAGCCGTCATTTTGCTGATCCGGATACTGTCTGTTCCAATGGCGTCAATACGGTGCTAGAAGCCTACATCGC
>JAOZSE010000069.1:4855-9534 GCA_029939835.1 Pontiellaceae bacterium | reverse complement strand
CACGTGGAACAACCGGGTCCGAGTTGCTGGGTCCTGACTCCCGACTCCTGACTCCTGACAAAAGTTCCACGTGGAACACTTCGGGCGCAAAGCGTCTCAGTGCAGGCATTGATGAATTTGACCGCTGGTCTCTGATCTCCGGCCTCCGACCTCAGATCCCGTGCTGGCTAACGCATACAAACGAAAAAACCCACCAGATTGTCGCCGACAACCTCAAAAAAAGCTCTCTCTACGGCGGATTAATCGAAGGAACCGGCGTGCGCTACTGTCCATCAATCGAAGATAAAATCGTCAAATTCCCGCAACGCACGTCGCATCATGTTTTCGTTGAGCCGGAGGGACGAGATAATGTACGAATTTATCCCAACGGAACGTCCAACAGTCTTCCGGAAGAAATACAGCTCGATATGATTCACTCGATCCCGGGGCTTGAAAAAGCGGAGTTCATTCGTCCCGGATACGCCATTGAATATGACTTTGCGCAACCGACGCAGCTCTTTCATTCGCTGGAAACCAAGCGGGTCGAAAACCTCTTTTTTGCCGGGCAAATCAACGGAACAACGGGATACGAAGAGGCTGCTGGACAGGGATTTATGGCTGGAGTAAACGCCGCTCGGAAAGTGCTCGGTCTCGACCCGTTTATACTGGACCGGAGCGAAGCATACATCGGCGTCCTGATCGACGATCTCGTCACCAAAGGCACCGACGAACCGTATCGAATGTTCACCTCGCGCGCTGAATACCGGCTGCTCCTTCGGCAGGATAATGTTTACTTCCGGCTCCATGACCGCGCGCGCGAACTGGGCATCGTTTCGACCGAAGAACTGGCCGAAATTGACGCGTTGCAGGCGGAGATTGGCCGTGAAACGGCGCGCCTTGAAAAGGCCTTTTCTGACGGCGCTTCGCTCGCGCAGATCCTCCGCCGGCCGGGAACGGATTATCGCTCGCTGCCCGGGGCCAATCTGAATCTGCCAGCCGATGTAATTAAGCAGGTTGAAATCAATCTTAAGTATGCAGGCTACATTGCGCGAGAAATGCGACGCATCGAAACCTTTCAGCAGCTCGAGCGCCAGCGGATCCCTGCGGAGTTCGATTACGACGCCATAGCCGCGCTTCGGTTTGAATCGCGTGAGAAACTCAAACAGATCTCTCCCGAAAACCTGGGGCAGGCCTCGCGCATCTCCGGCGTCAACCCCGCCGATATCTCTATCCTGTCCGTCTGGCTGAAAAATAAGTGAGGTGAAGACTTAAACGCTGTCTCGGGCAAATCGGCCTGATCTGACTACTCTGGTTGATTATTTCCGATTTTTCTCGATGTCCGGACGGGGGCGGGGGGCGAAGCGCAGGTCGACTGGAGCGCCTTCGAGACCGAAGGCTTTGCGGAGTTGATTTACGAGATATCGTTTATAGGTTGCGGTCGCGCGCAACGTGTTGTTTACAAACAGTTTAACACGAACGGGCCGCTCGCCGGTCTGCGTCGCATAATAAATTTTGAGCGGGCGGCCTTTGACGCTCGGCGGCGGGGTGCGCTGCACCGCATCCTGTATCACGCGATTGAGCACGCCGGTTGTCAGCTTCAGGCCCACCTGCGCGGCAACGTAGTCGATGGTTTCGATACTACGGCGGATGTTGTAGCCCGATTCGGCCGAAACGAACAACAGCGGCGCAAAATTCAGAAACGACATTCCCTTGCGAAGTGCGGGCTCGTACTGCGTCTGTGTGATTTCCGTATCTTCGGCCAGATCCCACTTGTTGACCATCAGTACACAGCCTTTTTTGCTGTCGAGAATTTTGGCCGCCAGCTTTTTATCCTGAAGCTTTGGCCCTTCCGTGGCGTCCATCAGCAGCACCACCACATCCGCACTTTCAATACTCTGCTCGGCGCGGAGGTTGCTGTAGTGCTCGACGGCGCCGGAACGGCGGTTGCGCCGGTTGACGCCGGCAGTATCAATCAGCTGATAGTGTCGCGAGCCGATGGAAAAGGGGATCTCGACGCTGTCGCGCGTCGTGCCCGGAATTTCGGAAACGATCACCCGATCATTTTTTAGTAACCTGTTGATATATGAGGACTTACCGGAATTCGGCCGCCCGACGACGGCTACGCGGAGCGGTTCGGTTTTTTCGCGCGCTTCGGCCTCCGGCAGCTCTTCCATCACGGCGCCCATCAGCAGGCCGACGCCGCGAGCGTGCAGCGCCGAGACCGGAAAAACAGGAAAGCCCAGGGCTTCAAAATCGCTGCTGAGCTCATCGCGTTCCGCATTATCAGCTTTATTGGCCGCGATAAACACCGCGCGGCCACTGCGGTGCAGAATGCGCGCGACCTCTTCGTCCATCGGCACAAGGCCTGTGGTGATATCCACCACAAAAATGATGGCGGTCGCGTCTTCCACGGCAATCGCAACCTGCGCATGGGTGCTGTCCACAATCACGTCGCGCGCCGACGCCGAATCGATCGTGCCAAGGCCACCGGTATCGATCAGTTCAAAGTGCTCTTCGTTCCACTCCGCCTCGCAGACGACGCGGTCGCGCGTTACGCCGCACTCCTCGTGCACAATCGAAACGCGTCGGCCGATAATCCGGTTGAACAGCGCGGACTTACCGACGTTGGGCCGCCCGACGATGGCAACCATCCTCTTTTTTGCTTCGTTTTCCATAGAGGCCGCACATTGAACGGGTTACTGCTTGTAAAATCAACCCTCTTTATTGAACTCTCCGGTGAAACAAGCATCTAATCGCATAATGAAAAATCTCCTGTTCAGCATTCTCATCGTCGCAGTCGCCGGAGCCGTTCCGGCGGAGGAGGGGGCCATGCAAACCGAAAAAGCAACCTTTGCCGCCGGATGCTTCTGGGGTGTCGAAGCGGCCTTTCGCAGTATCGACGGTGTTATCGACGCACAGTCCGGCTACACCGGCGGTCACACGGAAAACCCGACCTATAAAGAAGTCTGTTCTGACACCACCGGCCACGCCGAATCGGTGGAGGTGACCTTTAACCCCGCCAAGGTTTCCTATGAGCGGTTGCTGGAGGCCTTTTGGAAAATGCACGACCCCACACAGGTCAATCGGCAGGGGCCGGATGTCGGTTCGCAATACCGCTCCGCGATTTTCTACCATTCACCGGAACAGCAGGCCGCCGCCGAAGCCTCTAAAGCCGCGCTGAACCAAGATGCAAAATTCAAAAAGCCCGTCGCCACTGAGATTGTTCCCGTTGCGCCTTTCTATCGCGCCGAAGAATACCACCAGCGCTACTTTGAAAAAACCGGCCGCCCCGCCTGTCATATTTTCTGAACGTAACCTTTTCCAATAGAACGGATCTCGCGGTTGTCCCTGCATCAAAAAAGCGGTAAGACCTGTTTCATGAATCTTCGTTTTTTATTCCTGACGCTTACTCTTCTGTCCGGCCTTACCGGCTGCGCAACGCATAAAACTGCCGTGCTCGACCAGGCGATTGAATCGGCGGCCGTTTATCTGGTGGAGAAAACCGGTGAAAACGGAAAGTTTATCTATCGGGTCAACACCGATCCGCAAATTACGGTGGGTGAGGGCTACAACATCTTGCGGCACGCCGGAACGATCTACGCCATGGCTGCGGCACAGCAACGGGCGCCAAGTCCCGACCTGCGCAACGCCATCGAACGGGCAGGGCGATACCTCCAAAAGGAAGCCATCGGCCCGGTTCCGGGTTCAACCAACCTGCTCGCCGTCTGGTCCCGGCCAAATGTAACCCGCAAAAACGCCCCGCTTCAGGCCAAACTCGGCGGTACCGGCCTCGGGCTGGTTGCCCTGCTGAGCATCGAAGAAATGCAGCCTGGATTTACTTCGCTCAACAACCTCCGTGCGCTCGGTCAATTTCTCGTTTTCATGCAAAAAGAAAACGGCTCCTTCTACTCCAAATATATCCCCTCTACAGGCGGGCGAAACGAGAAATGGGTATCCCTCTTTTACCCCGGCGAAGCAGCGCTCGGCCTGCTGCTGCTGCACGAAAAAGACCCGTCCGGAAAATGGGCCGTCCCCGCGACCGCCGCACTGGACTTTTTGGCCCGCTCCCGTCAGAACAGCGCCAACGTCCCGGCAGATCACTGGGCGCTGCTGGCCACGGAAAAACTGTTCGCGCTCGAAAATTTTCCCCTGAATCCGGCGCTTCGCGAGCGGCTGACGATTCAGACGGTTCAGATCTGCGAAACCATTCTCACGGATCAACTCGTCCTTCCCGACCAACCCGATATCGACGGCGCATTCGACAAAGGCGGCCGGACCGCCCCCGCCGCAACCCGGATGGAAGGCCTGCTGGCCGCAAAAAATATTCTCCCTCCAGATCACCCGATGCAATCACGTATTGGCACCTGCCTGGAGCGGGCAGTCGGGTTTCTGCTCCGCACACAAATCCGGCGGGGATCCTTCGACGGCGCGTTCCCTCGCGCCATCAGGACCATTGATCCGACGGCCAAGAGTGCGGCCGCTTTCAGTCGCCGGGCGACCGAAGTACGCATCGACTATGTCCAGCACGCACTAAGCGCCTTGATTGGCTGGGAACAAACCCTGCGCGATGGCTCGCTGAACCCATCGCACCCCTAAGCGGGTTCCACTGTTTGGAAAAAGCAGATTTCGCACACGCGGGATTGCTTTTTCCCGGTGGATGCGTAGATTTGCCCGCCTTTGTTAAATCAAATGCAGGACAG
>JAOZSE010000069.1:0-4755 GCA_029939835.1 Pontiellaceae bacterium | reverse complement strand
GGACAGGATGGGAAGCCTGTCCTACTTTCGGAGAATTTATGAACCACGACCACATTCGCAATGTCGCGATTATCGCGCATGTCGACCACGGCAAAACCACGCTGGTCGATCAGATCATTAAACAGGCCCGCCTGCTGCGCGATAATGAGGCGTTTCAGGAGTGCCTGCTCGACAGCAACGATCTCGAGCGTGAGCGCGGCATTACCATTCTTTCCAAAAATATCAGCGTTGTTTACAACGGCGTGAAGATCAACATTATCGACACGCCCGGCCACAGCGATTTCGGCGGGCAGGTCGAGCGTGTGCTCAATTTGGCCGACGGCGTGCTCCTGCTGGTTGACGCCGCCGAAGGCCCGATGCCGCAAACCCGCTTTGTGCTCGATAAGGCGCTGGAGCTGAACCTTAAGCCGGTGGTAGTCATCAACAAGGTGGACAAGCCGGACGCACGCTGCGATGCCGTGCATGATATGGTGTTCGATCTTTTCGTCGAACTCGAAGCCAACGATGACCAGCTCGATTTTCCCATGCTCTATGCCAGCGGGCGCGACGGCTGGGCCGTTGCCGACCTCAGTGATCCGCGCGATTCCATCCAGCCGTTAATGGACGCCATCGTCGAGCACATTCCCGGCCCGCCCATACACGAAGGCCCCGTGCAGATGCAGACCACCACGCTTGATTATTCCGACTATGTCGGACGCATCGGCATCGGCCGCGTCTACCGCGGTACGCTCGATCTCAAAACGCCGACCTGCATCGTCAAGCGCGACGGCACCGTCCGTCCTGTGCAGCTCAAAGAGCTGCATACGTTTGAAGGGCTTGGCCGCGTTAAAACCGAAAGCATCCCGTGCGGCGACCTTTGCGCAATCGTCGGCATCGCCGATATTGATATCGGCGATACGATTGCCCATGCCGAGCATCCCGAGGCGCTGCCGCTCATCGCGCTCGACGAGCCGACGCTTTCCATGACCTTCCGCGTCAACGATTCGCCGTTTTTCGGCAAAGACGGTAAATATGTCACCAGCCGCCACATCCGCGAGCGGCTGCTGAAAGAAACCGAACGCGACGTCGCCCTGCGCGTCGAAGAGGCGAGCGGCGACTCCTTTATCGTCAGCGGTCGCGGCGTGCTGCATCTTTCCATTCTGATTGAAACCATGCGCCGCGAAGGGTTCGAGCTGACGGTTGCCCAGCCGCGCGTCATCTTCCACACCCACCACGGTAAAAAAGAGGAGCCCATTGAAATTCTCACCGTGGACGTGCCGGACGAGTTTGCCGGGAAAGCCATCGAGCTGATCGGCCAGCGGCGCGGCGAGATGCTGCGCATGGATCAGCACGGCGTTCGCAAAAATATGACTTTCCATATTCCGACGCGCGGACTCATCGGTGTGCGCAGCAAGCTGATGACCGCCACGGCGGGCGAGGCCATCATTTCCCACCGCTTTATCCACTACGGGCCCCACACCGGCGATGTCGCACACCGCAACAACGGCGTGCTCATCAGCATGGGCAACGGCCCCGCCGTAGCTTTTGCGATTGACGGCCTGCAACAGCGCGGCACTTTTTTCATTGATCCCGGCGAAGAATGCTACACGGGCATGATTGTCGGCGAGCACTGCCTTGATAAAGACCTGCCCGTCAATGCGCAGAAAGCCAAGCAGCTCACCAACATGCGCGCCTCCGGCTCCGACCGAGCCATGAAAATTGCTCCGGCGCAGAAACTAAGCCTGGAAGAAGCCCTCGAATATATCGCCGATGACGAGCTTGTCGAAGTGACGCCCGGCCACATCCGCCTGCGCAAACGCTACCTCGACGAAAACGAACGTAAGCGCATGAAGCGCGCCGCCGTGGACGCCGTCTAACGATTGCTGCCTTCCCGCGTGACGCACATCACTTCTTTGAGCGGGCCATTGGCTTCGGCGAGTTTGCGGCCGTCGTCGTATTCGGGTGTGCCGGAACAGATATTACCATTGGCAAAGCCCGACCGACGTTGTAGCGGTTTATCACGCCATTGAAATCAGCGCGGCAGTGTTGCGAAAGTTCGTCAGGCGGAGCGAATCAGATTGTGTTTCGAGATCGCCGGCATAAACCACCGTGCCGGGCAGCGATCCGGGGAAGCGCCTGCTGAAATGCGTAAGCCCTTTGGCCATATCAGGCGAGTAGGTCATGGCGGCTTTGATTTCCACCGGCTGCAGTTTCCGCTGCTGCTTAAGAATAAGGTCCACTTCGTTGCCTTTGGCATCGCGGTAAAAATAAAGATTGGGCATGCGCCCGGCATTGAGCCGGGTTTTGAGCGCTTCAGCAATCACCATGTTCTCAAAGAGATTTCCAAGGAGCGGATCGCGGGAAACCTGTGAAGGGTTGTTGATTTCCAGAAGCCAGGCGGCCAACCCCGGCTCGGTGAAGTAGAACTTCGGCGTCTTGATTGCTCTCTGGTTTGCATTATCGAACCATGGCGGCAGACGGAAAATAATAAACGAAGTCTCCAGCACCACCAGCCATTCATTCAGTGTGGCGCGGGCAACCCCCACATCGCCTGCAAGCGAGCTGATGTTGATCACCTGTCCAACCCGTCCTGCCAGCACACGCAAAAACTTTTCGAAAAGAAGCAGATCGCGAATCGCGGTCAATTGACGAAGGTCGCGTTCGATGTAGTTTTGAAAATACTCAGAATACAGCACGCCCGGGCGAACCGGCTCGTGATACAGCCGGGGCATGAATCCTTTGAAGAGGGCTTCATCCCGCGAGGGCACAATCTCCACCGCGTTGAGTTCCGCCAGGGACAGGGGCAGCAGCCGAAGCAGGGCGGTGCGGCCCGCCAACGACTGGCTGATCGCAGCGGTAAGACTCATTTGATGACTGCCGGTAAGAATGTATTGCCCGCGTTCACTGGTTTCATCCGCCAGCACCTGAATATAAGAAAGCAGTTCCGGAACGCGCTGAACTTCATCAATGATCACTGGTGCAGGATACGCCGTAAAAAACGCCTTTGGATCCGTCTGCGCCAGCTGGCGGATTTCAGGTGCCTCCAGATTTGCGTATGCATAGCCCTTGCAGCAGTGCCGGGCAAGCGACGTTTTTCCCGACTGGCGTGGCCCGGTGATGGTGATCACCGGGTATTCCCGGCAGACATGGGCGAACTCAGGTTCTATCGCACGGTCTATCCATTCGATGGTTTTGGCTTCCATTTTTCCACTCCTGTCCAAATCAAACGCCCGTTTGGTCGAAATTGCAAGGTTTATGTTGCAATTTTCACCCAACGGCGGGCGGGGGTAAAGCAGACGCCTGAGCAATGCGAATTATTTCTTTGAGGAGAGTGCCGCTGGTTTCGGCCAATTGGCGGCAGTCGTCGTATTCGGGTGTGACGGAACAGACGGTTCCGTTAATCGAGCTGATTTTGACCCGCACGGATCCCCACGGCGTATTTACCATCTCTTCGCGGCGTTCAGCCGCCGTGCGCTGCACCGAATAACGACGGATTCCGATGGTGGTGGTTTCTTCAAAAATGATCGTTTCCAGCTCATTTTTGAGCGAAAATGGGGCCAAAACGGATACTTTTGACGCAAAACGGCTCTTTTTCATCAAAATCGGCGTTTGCCATACATCGAGGGCTCCTGCCTTAAAAAGCCGCTCCATGACATATTCGAAAATCTGCGGGTTGCAGTCATCTATATTGGTTTCGAGAACTATCAAACCCTGCATTGTAGGACGTCCTTCTCGTATTCGAGAGGGCGTGTCTTCATCTTCCGATAACACGGGCTCCTGAATACAGGAAGCCCGTCCTGGAAATTGTCCGATCTGCGCGCGAAGCACATTCGGAATATCCAGATCCCAGCCGCCTGCGCCATAGGCGGTTTTTTCGCTTACAAATCCGGCGGGTAGATCCCCGAAGCCGTCGCAGAGCGTCGCGAGCAACGCGGCGCCGGTCGGCGTCACCAGCTCTTTTTCGATATCGCCGTGCGAATACGGGATGCCCTGCAAAAGCTCGGCCGTCGCGGGCGCAGGAACGGGCAGCTTCCCGTGCGCGCATTCGACAAAACCAGTGCCGGTTTTCAGCGGCGAAGCAGACAGCTTTTCGATGCCGAGCGCCTCCAGTCCGAAAACCGTCCCGACAATATCAATGATCGCGTCCACGCCGCCGACTTCGTGAAAATGGATTTTATCCACCGTCGTGCCATGTACTTTCGCTTCCGCCTCTGCCAATTTGGTAAAAACCGCCGCGCTTTTGGCTTTTACGTTTTCGCTGAGTTCAGCGGCCTCGATCATTTTCAGGATGTCGGCCAGATTGCGCTGCGGTTGTTTCTCGTCCGGGTCGAGTTCGACATCAAAGTGCGTTGCGGCGATCCCGCACTTTTGTACCTTTGAAATCTTAAGCTCATATCCGGAACCGGGCAAGGCGGCCACCATTTCGCGCAACGCCTCTTCCGAAAGCCCGGCGTCGAGCAGTGCGCCGAGAAACATGTTTCCGCTGACGCCCGCAAAACAGGATAGATACATCGCTCGCATTAAATCACCTCATCGAATTCATCATGCCCGCAAGACGACCCGCACCGAAGCCGTTATCAATGTTCACCACCGCCACGCCCGCCGCACAGCTGTTGAGCATGCCGAGCAGGGCGGCGAGTCCATCGAAGCTCGCGCCGTAGCCGACGCTCGTCGGCAACGCAATCACCGGCTTAGAAACAAGGCCGCCGACCACGCTGGCCAGCGCGCCCTCCATGCCCGCCGCGACAACCAACACATTGGCTTCGCGAATTTTTT
>JAOZSE010000182.1 GCA_029939835.1 Pontiellaceae bacterium | reverse complement strand
CTCTTTCAATGTTAAACGGTCATATTTACGACCTGCTTTTAATACTCTTTTCATAATTAATTCTCCATATCTATCAAGTCTTTAATCTCTGATAGTTTTGCTTGATGATGACCTACTATCCAACTTCGCATAATAAATATTTCTTTATTATATTCATTAATTACCAACTTTCCAACCAACTCTTCGCCTATCAATGAGTCCCAGTCACTACACCAGTAAATCTGGTTATTATCAAGGTCTTTGTTATCTCTGATTTCCCATTGTTCTGACACTTTGTTAAAAAAAAGATTAGCTTTTCTATTTAATAATTTCTGTTCCCATTCCTCCATAAACCTAAATAACATCCCTTTCCTTCTCTTGTCGATTCTATCCATTCTCGGCTTTACTCTTGTTTCCTCTTCCATTTTTGCCTCTCTTTTTTGTTATGTTTTCCTTATGAAAAACAGCGATATAATAACACGGTATTTGTCTAAATCAAATTTAGAATAAAATTATTTTCGATTTTTCTTTGGCTAAATATCCTAATGGGTCGTTTAGACAATATTTAAGTTATTTGTCGAAAAAGACTTAAAAAGGCTCGTTCGTAAAAGTGAATTCGCCTTTAAGTGGTAGACACTATGTCTATTACAAGCAAGAATACCTAAGAAAATGCCTACAGGTCAATACTTTTTTTGATATTTTTGTCTATTACAAATACCTTATAAACACAACCATATCTATTTAAGCACTTTATAACTTTTACTTGTCTAAAGAACTTGTCTTTACTGTTTGTCTTAACGTCATTACATTACAACCACAAGCACTTACAACTACAACCTGCTTTTTTGGTAGGTTTAAATAGTCCGTTCTTTTTAAGTCATAAGCATATAATAATAAAACATTTAACTGCTGATTATTTCTGTCTTCATGATTATATAAATAAATTTATATAATATAAATAAATTTATTTTTTAGATAAAATAATTCATTCAATAAATAAAATATTAGAAATATTTATTGATAGAGTATTCAAATAAAAAAATTAATCATTATGGAAAGTGGAAGAAAGAAAGAGGGAGAGAGGACGACAACAACAGAAACGACAACCGTGCATAATCGTCAGAAGTTACCTTTTCCCGTGACTTTCTCAAAACACAAGCAATCCAACGAACAAGCAATCTAATTATGCTTATCTTTCAAACAATGGCAATCTATCAGCATTCTAATCTTCTGAATATGCTTAAATTTAATCAGAGTTAAAAAAAATGGATACCTTTTTAGGTTTTGTGATAAAGATTACAGAAAAACAATAACCTATGCTTAAAGTCGCTTAAAATCGATATTTTCAAAAAACCAAATTTTCACATTAGCGATGCACGGGATATATGGGGGGTGTGAGCAAGTTCGACCTCCGACCCCCACCCCTCGAAATAACGCCCCCCTAAAAAACGACTGCGATTTTCAAATTCAAGGGCTGGAAATAGTCACAGAACACGAAAGCAAGGCAGCTGCAAAGGCTCCGAAATAATCATACAGTCCTAAGTCATTGACTATCAGGAGCCAAGAGTTTAAGGTCGCATAATATTCATTATGTTAAAGAGGATTACAAGTCTCTTATAGTCTAGGAGTTACTACAAAACACGGCTAATAAATGTTAGTCAATTTAAACAGTTTGAATAGTTAATCGTATATTACAGAAGTTTGATGTAATATACAGTTAATTACAGCATAAAAGCGTAACGAACGCAAAAACAGAACAGAGAGCGAAAAAGCGAGAGACATATAATGACCTTCACTACAATCCATACAAAATTGTAACAAAATCCAACTTTTATACATAATTGTAACAAATTGTATAACTACCTCGTTATCAGCCACTTATAACTCTATCCGACCTTAACAATCTTATTATAAGTAAGTTACAACAAAAGTAACAAATAATCGTATGATGCTGCGGAAGCTGCTGAAACAACCGACCAGAAGAACAGAGGGCAACAGCATTATATAACAATACAGAAAAACTCAAGCGACAGTTTAGCCTCAAAACTCCTATCAAATGAAAGAAAGTAGTAAAAAAAACTATAAAGAGTTGACTTATTATAAAAATCATGCTATAATTGTTTTTATCAGCCACCGAAAGAGCTGGTAACAACAAACAAAAAGAGAGGTAAGAAATGAGAACAATCAAATTAATCATTAACAATCTAAGAGTCAATGAAAAGAAACAGGCGAACCGTAAGAGATTATTAAAAACAACAAGAGCGGGGATAAAAAGTTCGCTATACACACGAGCGGAAAAAATGAGAGCGAACCGCCACGAGAGAGCGAAAGGCAAACTAGCGATGCAATATTTATAATAACATTTAACAACAACCGCCCCCGAACAAGGGGCAACAACCAAGGGGCAACAATGAGACAAGAAATTATCGATCGAGTAAAAGAACTAACATTAAAAGAAAGAATGGAAGTTCAAAAGATTTTCAAGCTAAAAGGCAATAGCTACAAAATTATTAGACAAAGTGCATTAGCAGATGAAGAAATAGCAGACTACATATTATGTAG
>JAOZSE010000012.1 GCA_029939835.1 Pontiellaceae bacterium | reverse complement strand
AAAATGAGTTTCTCTTCGAATCCCTAAATTCAGGCATAAGCCAGACGTCCGCGGGGTTCGGGAACATCCCTTCCGGCGGCTTTGGCGGTCTCAATCCATTCAGCGATGATTTTTTCAGCATTCTGCAACGCTTTCTGCGGTGTAGGGCCGTCGGCCATGCATCCAGGCAGTTCCGGCACTTCAGCCAGATAAGCGTTATCCTCTTCGCTCCAAAACAGAATGATTTCGTATTTTGCACTCATATTATTCACCCAGATTCAGTTTATATTTCAGGATTATAGTACGAACCTGTTTAATTTGGTAGGCTTTTGCTTTCACGGGTTGAAGATTCAATATTTCATCCACTCCATCCATCCAGAAAATATGGTGATCACCCCGGATACGGCTTTCAAAGCCCAGTCTCTTTAAAAGCCTGCAAAGCGCCTCAAAGGAAACATTAGCGTCGCCGTGACGCATCAGGATGTGTTCGTAAAGTTTATCGAACTTACCCATGAGGCGGAACATAGCACCAGACGCCCGAACCGTCCATATCTTTTACAGAACTTGATAGAAGGAATAATCCACGTGAATCTGCGGTAAAAACTCAAATAAAATCCGATTCTCGTGTGTGGCAGAAGGCGATCACATCGGAAAGCTGTTCGGCTTTGACGCCGCGCCAAAAGATGACCCAGTCGCCCGCGATATGGCGTCCATCGGCATGGCGGTCATACCACTGGTTGACGGAATTGCCCTTCCGTGACCGCCAGAAGAAGGCGGGATGGTTTTTGCAGACTTCGTCCCACAGTTCCTGTGCAAGGCCTTCGCCGCGCGCCTCGGGCCCGACGGCGAATTTGGAAAGGTAGAGCCCTGCCGGTTGATCTTCGAGCAACACCGCGCCGCGATAGTTTTCTTCGAGATATATCCGCGTCACGGCCGCAAGCGCGGCGGCCTTCGGTTTTTTGCCGAAGCTCTCTTCGAGCAACGCAAGCAGTTTATCCTGATCAGGCGTACCGGCGGAAATAATGGTGCTTCCACGACGAAAGACAGTGCCTGATCCCTTAACGGTAAAGATTTCCTGAAGCAGGTTGATTGGCGAGGTGACGGAAACATGGGTGCCGGGTCGCGCGGTCAGCAATGCCGTCGCCAACTCCACCAACGAACGGTCTGCTTCGCTCAGTTCACCTGAACTGTAGCCGCCCCGAAGCTTCGGGGCGGTTTGGGCGCGCCCACCGGACGCGCCTACAGAGACATAAAAATAATCTACCCCAAAACCCCCCGCCGCGCGGATAAAGTGCACCCGCCGCGCAAACCCCGGAATCATTTTTTCCAAATCCCGAACGTTTTCTTCCGCAAACACCGGAATTCGTCCCTCAGAGTTTCCAGTGGTTGGAAATTGTACATACTCAAAAAGCGGGTCGTCTTTGAGAATCCTCCATTTGGCTTCGGCATCCGCGCCGCAAAGCACAACAGCGGGTTTGAGCCCGAGTTTGAGCAGAAAGTGAAGATCGAAGGCAAATGCTTCGGCGGCCTGATCGAGGCTTTCGAGATCGGGCACGAGCAGCGCGAAACAGGCAGTATCCGCGGACTGGAATTTTCCGAGGTAAAACTCGTATTCCTCCCGCCGCCCGATGCTGTCGAGAAACAGCCGTATGGTTTTGTTCAATAGCATGCGCAGAAAAAAGCACTATTGGGCAAAAATGTAAACTTCCGAATGACGAAGCCGCCTTGATCCTGACTCATTAGCAACTTTTGCAGGGCTGGAACGGGCAACGCCTTTCCAGCCGCGGCGGAAAGGCCTTCAGCCATTTCCGCCCTGCAATTTTTCTACTTCAAATAAAACCACAAAGCCGCTAACGATTCAGCCTTTGGGGCTTGGCGGCGGCTCGGGTTGCGGGTTAGGATGCGTCACGAAAAACCGGTGCCGGAAAAACAGTATGGACGACATCAGCCACATCAAAGAGCAGATTCATTTCTGCATCAGCAGTGAGCTTTGGGAAAAGCTGCCGAAGTTGCTCGCCCGGGTGCACCCTGCCGATATCGCCGATATCATCGAACACTCCCCGGATGAAACCCAACCCCGGATTTTCGACCTGCTCTCCGACGAAATCAAGGCCGATGTGCTGGCCGAAATGACCGACACCACCGAAGCGGAAATTCTCGAAGATTTGACCGCCGAAGAGATTTCCGATATCGCCGAGGAGATGGCCCCGGACGATGCCGCGGACATGCTCGCTGAACTCGATGAGGAGCGCAGCGAAGAAGTCCTTGAGCTGATGGAGGACGAGGAGTCCGAGGACGTCCGCGAGCTGCTTCAGTACGACGAGGACACAGCCGGCGGGCGCATGACGACGGATTTCGTCGCATTGCACAACACACAGACGGCGCAGGAGGCACTCGACCATATCGGAGCCCTCGAACTTGATGAGCCGGTCTATTTTGCTTACGTCACGGATATGGAGGACAAGCTGATCGGCTATGTTCAGCTCTGGCAACTGATCAAAGCCGAAAACCGTCCGAAGACCCTGGGTGAACTCGCGGAAGAAACCACTTTCACCGCGACTCTGGAGACCGACCAGGAAGAGGTCGCCCATATAATGTCGAAGTATGACCTTTCCTCCCTGCCGGTCGTAGACAGCGAGCACCGGCTGCTCGGACGTATCACGATTGATGATGTTGTTGACGTCCTCGAAGAAGAAGCGTCGGAAGATATCTTTAAACTGGCCGGTTCCACAGAAGAGGAGCTGGAATACTCCTCGCCGCTTCAGGCCAGCCGCGCCCGCCTGCCATGGCTGCTGATCACCCTCGGCGCCGGCTTTATCACCAGCATGATTCTGAAAGAATTTATGCACCGCATTTCCATACTCGAAGTGGTGGCACTCAGCTTTTTCGTTCCCATTGTAATGGCGATGGGCGGCAACACCGGCATTCAGTCCTCCACCCTCATCATCCGCGGTCTTGCGCTCGGCTCGTTTAACGAAAAACAGCTTCACCGCCTGCTCCTGCGCGAACTGGCCACCGGCATGCTGATGGGAGGCATCTGCGGAATGGCCGTCAGTGTCTGGGCGCATTTCATCATCGGCTCTTCTGCGGCCTTTCCGCCGGCTTACCTGGCTTTCACCGTCGGGCTGGCTCTCTTCAGCGCCATGATGTTCGCGGCGGCCTTCGGTGCTTTTGTACCGCTGCTGCTCAACCGCCTCCGAATCGACCCCGCAGTGGCCTCCGGCCCGTTTGTGACCGCTTCGAACGATGTGATGGCGCTTCTCATCTACTACGGAATCACCTTCCTGCTCATCAGCCTCCGCGCCGCGTAGCGGCAGAGGTCAGAGGACAGAAGACGGAAGTCAGAGGACAGAATTCAACATGAACGTATCCTTTCACCAACATTAAATAACCAATAACGAATAACCGGCTTTTTAAATGCCCATTGTAAAAACCAGCGCCATTCCGATCTACTGGACCGATGTTTCCAACACCTCGCGCATCGTCACGTGGCTCACCGCGCATTACGGGAAACTCTCGACGAGCATCAAAGGCGACCAGCGCAAAAACAGCCTCTTCCGCGGACAGTACGACCTCTTTTCCACCAGCGAGCTGCTCTTCTATGACCGCACCAACCGCGACATCCACATCGCCAAAGAATGCTCCCTGCTCACGCCGCGCTCCGCCTTCCGCAGCGACTGGCGCGCCTGCGCGGCGGCAGGCTATATCGCCGCCCTCTTCGCCCGCACCACGCCGCGCCACGGCCACGAACCGGGCCGTTTTGAATTTTTTGAGGAACTGCTTGCCTGGGCCGAAGAATTTGGTTCGAAACGCGCCTTTCTGCCATGGACCGAGTTGCGCTTTTCCGCATTTCACGGCCATGACGTAAACCTCGCCAATGAGGGCGACGAAACGCCGCGCTTTTCAGCCGAACACGGCGGCGTCATCGCCGCGGCCTATGCGCGCCAACACCGCATTCCGGCGACGCCCTTTCCTCGCGAGGTGCTGCATATTCTGCGTGCCTGGCAAAAAGCAAACAACCCGCGCGCCGCGGCGGCCGTGCAGTGTACCGAACCGCAAATGGAAAAACTCGACCTGCTCATGGAGAAATTTATGACCCACCACTTCGATCTGCCCCCGCACGTCCGCCGCACCGCCGCCGAAATCCTCCGCACGGCATGAAGCGGCCCGCCGACCCCCTTTTTCTCTTTCATTTTAAAGAATGGAATCATTACAGAAAAAAACGGAGAGAACGTTTCCCTTCGGGTAAACGTTACTACACTAAATGTAGTGCCGCTTACCCGGAGGGAAGCGGCCTTTTTTGCAATAGGCTCTGAAATGTATCAGGGCTGTGCGAACGTCCAGCGAATATCGCGAACGAAGAGCGGGTCAGAAGACGGGCTCGTGAATGGAATGGTGTTTCGCCCCGTCTTAAGCGCCAGCGGAACCTTCCATGATTTGATCCGTCCGGCGGCAAAGACGGTGCTCTTACCGTTCACTGAAACCATTTTTGGCTTTTGAGCCGTTGCGGCGGAAATTTCGAGTGTTCCCGGCACGGACGCTTCGGTGAGATTATAAAGCTCCATGGAAGCGGTTCGGGTGAGGATGCGGTAATCGGAAAAGTCGCCGCGCTGCCAGCCGGGCTTGGCATAGCCCCAGCCTTCCCCGTACAGCCGAAGCACGCGGCGGCCCTCGCGACGGGCCGCCGCCGCTAAATCCTCCGGCGTGTTATAAAAAATCCGTGTGACCACGCCGTTGGTGTTCGCTTTCGCATAGCTGGTTGTTGGAAAAACTTTGAAGCGGCGCAGTGTCATGGCCGCCCGGTTAGTGATCGAAACGCGCTGCGCAAAGTAGTGTTCAGGGAATTTCCAGAGGCCGAAATCCTCTTTATATTTTCCACGACTGACTTCGAGAAACGCCGCCGACGGATATTTCGTAAAGAACTGTTCCGCCGTCGCACGCCAGTTAAAGCGGCGAAAGCTGTCGATCGGATCGTCGGGAACCGTAAACGTGTAGAACACGTTGGTGGAGGGATGCACCGCCAATTCGTTCCAAGGGTGGTACCACCGATCCACAAGCACGGGGGTTCCGGCAGGAAGACGGGTATCCATCCACTGACTAATCTTCCAATAGGGTCTGGCCTTCCCTTCCAGATGCACAATGGCCCAATCGGGAACAATCGTCAGAGCGATGTAACCGCCAGCCAGCAACGGCCACAGAAGAAACTGCAGAACACGCCATTTAACGGAAAGAGTTTGGATGCCAAGCGAAGCTCCAATCCCGAGAAACAAAATAAACATCGGCCAGATGGCGGAGAAATAGCTGATTTTCGCAACGCCGCCGCCGATGATAACGATATAAAGCATCACCACGCCGATGTGCAGCACACTAATCCACGCCAGCGATCGAAAGCGGCGGCTGTTTTCCGAATGTTGGAAGAGCGCAACAACGCAAAGAGCCATGAAAATAAAAAGCAAAGCCACGGCAAAAAGGTTTTCACCGGCAAAGTAAGCGGGAAACAGCCGGGCGAATTCAGAACCGGCCTCCGCGCCGAGCAGCTGTTTTCCGCCGGAGACGGCTTCGCCAAGCCGCTGTAACGCCCGCCGGATCCACGGACTCAGCAACAAGCCAAGCAACCCGGCCCCGATGAACGTTGGTATAAAAAACCGCTTCAGCGCGGCAGAATTCGTGCGCAGTCCTCTCCATCCGAACCAGAGCAGGAGAATGCCCTGCAGGCCCGCCACCACCCAAACGGACATATGCATGTGACAGGCGACGGCAGCCGCGGCGAACCACAACGTCACAGACCGGAGGGCCGGCACCTGCGGGGTCTCCAGTTTTTCTTTGATCGACCAAAAGATGCAAAACAGTGCCGCCGACCAGCAGAGCGCGCCGGAATAGTGATAGGCCGTGCGGGAAAAATAGAGCTGATAGGGATTAAACACCGCCAGCAGCAAAACCAGCGCGGCGGCAGGTGTGCCCGCCCGCCGGCGGGCAAACCTCCAGACAAAAACAAGAGCAAGGATACCCATCAGCGCAAAAGGAAGCCGTACGACAAAGGGTGCAACAGGCAGCCCCGCCTTGACCAGCAGCAGACTCAGCGTTTCATTGAGCGGAATCTGGTTCAGCCACGGCGGGTTTTTCCAGAGCTCCACGATGTCCTGATTCCGCAATGCGAGTTTATAGAACTCCATGTTGTCGGCACTGAAGGCCGCCAGACCCAATTGCCAGAGCCGGAAAAAAATCCCGAGCCCGAACAAAAGAAGAAAAAGGAATGCGATCGGTCTTTTCATTTTATCAGGCCTCCTTGCAAATCGTGTAATAGAGCATGGTCCCCAACCCCCTTCGACACAACCACCGGTCTGCGGGAGCCAGCCATGCTCTCAGAAATGGAAGCTTTAGATAAACAATGTACGGAAAGGCAAACGCCTGCTCTTTGTGAAGAATTGTGAACCCGCGCTGAGTAAAGAAGGCGTCCGCCTCTTCTTCGGAGGTGAGGGATTGATAGGCCACCTTATCCGCCAGCGGCTTCACCCATTTTCTCAGGCTCTTTTTGTTCATCAAATCAAAAACAAACGGGCCGGTGCAAAAGCTCATGATGTGTTCCACGATGGTCTGCCAGTCGTCGTAGTGCCAAAGGAGGCGAAAACAACAGGCACCGTCAAACCGCTCAGATTCAAACGGCATATTTCTCACATCCCCCTCCCGACAGGTGACTTTCCGGTTTGTCTCTGCGGCTTTTTTAGCAACAACACCCAGCATTTCGGGCGATCCATCCAGCGCCGTCACGGCATATCCCTTTGAGGAAAGCATCAAGGCAAACCGGCCGGTTCCTGTGGCAACATCCAGAACCCGCGCATCTTTCTGAAGCGCGGAAAGCTGCGTGGAAACAAAATCGAGCTCCAGTTGATTGATATAGCGGCCCCCCGCATTCCGGAACCGTTTCCGGTCGTAGCTTCCGGCAACTTCTTCGCGCTGATAAATTGATTTGATCTCGCTGTCTGGACTCTTCACCCGCGCACTCCTTTCAAAAGATTTTCGTATTCCGCCACGGTGCATTTCGCCCACCCGACAAGATCGTAACGCTCTCCATGCAGTTTTTTCAGAACGTTCCCGATGTGATCCAAACGCTCCCGGTTGTTTAACAGGGAAACAACCCGATCTGCCAATGCCAACGGGTTGTTGACCGGAACCAAAAGATCCTTAGCCACCTCTTCCAGCATTTCCCGCATGACAGGGATTTCCGTTGAGATCAGCGGCAACCCCGCAGCAAAACACTCCAAAACAACATTCGGATAATAGCTGACCCCAATGGAGGTGTAATAGGGAATCAAAAAAAGGTCGTGGCGGCTCATCTCTTTGTACACATGTACCCCGCCTTTTACTGTTACACGGTCGTGCAATCCGTATTGATCTATGAGCGTCCAGAAGCGTCCTAAATGGCCGCGGTCCGAAAACGAAAATGTCATCTGAAAAGAGCACCTTTCCTTCAGAAGAGACAGGGCCTTTAAAATACAGTTCACGCCCTTGGCCGGAGTGTAATGGCCGATATAAAGAAGCCGGGGTACGGACGGAACCCCTTCTGCGCGATCCGCTTCCGAAGAGGCCGCCACACCGTTCGCGCTCTGACCGACTTGATCGGCGGAAGCAAACTTCAGCATCTGCTTTCGTTGGCAGCGGCTCGATACAACGATGTGCCGATAGGCTTTCGAAGCGTTCCGGTACAGCGGACGCAACAGGAATGAGTTAAAGAAAACGTGAGGAAGGATGCCTTTCATCAGCCGCAACAGGCCCGGCCGGAAAATAGAGCGTACCTCGGAGGCCTCCAGATAGGGCTGCCAGACGGTAACCATCACCGGAATCGATGTGCGCCGGATCGCGGGAAACAAAAGAAAAAGCTCAATACAAAATCCGACATGGAGATGAATGAGATCAAAATCCGACAGCTCCATTTTCTTCAGGCAGGCACGAAGTTTCCGGATATTGAAAAACAAGGCCCGGCCGGAACCGTATGGATTAAAATCGGAAAAACTTTTAAATACAAACTGGGCGCCCTGCTGATTGGAAGAAAGCGATCCGGGCGCTAAGAGCGTAACATCCGCCTCGCGCGAAATCTCATTGTAAAGGCCTACGACGTTTTTACTGATGGCTTCACGTAAATCCGGTTTAAACGTTGTTGTCGCCGCCAGTATTTTCATGCGGGCGATCCCTCATCTTCCTGATCCGGCGGGTTGGCACGCAGGACATACAACGGACGTTTTTTTGATTCGTCAAAAATACGGCTGATATACTGGCCGAGCAACCCGATACCCGCAAGCTGCACGCCGCCGAGAAAGAGAATCAGCACCATCAGGGAGGCCCAGCCTGTGACCATGTCGCTTGCGCCGGCAAGCCGAAGCACAATGATTCTGACCGCCAGAACGGCTGATACCACCGCAATACAAAGCCCCATACTCATCATCCATTGGAGCGGTTTGGCCGAAAAGGAGGTGATGCCGTCCCACGCCAACCGGAGTGATTTCCAAACGGGATATTTGGTTTTTCCGGCGCGGCGCGCGGCGCGGTCGTATTCCACGGCGCATTGCCGGAACCCGACCCAAGAGGTCATGCCGCGCATGTAGCGATGACGCTCGCGCATGGTTTTAAGCGCGTCGACCACTTTGCGGTCGAGCAACCGGAAATCGCCCGCATCCACCGGCACACGGACGCTGCATAACGTGCGGAACAGGCGATAGAAACAGGCGGCCAGCATTTTCTTGAGAAAACCCTCCCCTTTGCGCTTGCGGCGGACGGCATAAACCACTTCAAAGCCTTCGTGCCATTTGGCGAGCAGGTCGGGAATAACTTCCGGCGGATCCTGCAGGTCGGCATCCATAATGACCACCGCATCGCCGGCGGCCTGGTCGAGTCCGGCGGTGATGGCGGCCTGATGGCCGAAGTTGCGGGAGAGCTGCAGAAGACGGATGCGCGGGTCGGCGGCGCGCACCGTTTCCAGACAGGCAACACTTCCGTCGGTTGAGCCGTCGTCCACAAAAAGGAATTCCGCAGTTTCGTTCCGGCCCTCAAACATCTTGGCAAGACACTCATACAACACCGGAAGATTTTCTTCCTCATTCAAAAAGGGAACCACCACTGAAATCATCATATTCGACCTCCGGAGCGTTTCTAGCCTATCTCACGCTTTTTCGCACTCGTTTTTTCTGAACGGCAACCAGCGCAATCAGGGACAGCAGGGCCCCGGTCGCCGCCAGCAGCAGCCAGCCCGCCGCCCAGACCGGCGAAGGATGATGAACACTGAACCCGGCAATGAAAATGACAGCAAAGATTCCCATCGGAATCAGCGACGCGAAACGGTTCTGCGCCAGCTCAAAATTCATCGTCAGGAAAACCAGGCTCAGCGGCGCCATCGCCCAGACCACCCGGCGAACCATCTCTACCAGGCGGGGTGCCGGATGGAATTCGCCGAATAATACGGCCAGGGGCAGTCGGGGAAAAAAGCTGAAGAGCCCGGCGATGCCGCCAACCAGCAGGGCGCTGAGTGCAACGGCTCTCAGCAGGGCGTTCAGCGACTCCGTTGTCATCCCGTTTCGCGTCACCACCTTCGGGAAAAGCGCCCCGGCAATCGGCTGTGAGAGGAAAACGATCATCCTTCCGATCACCGAAGCGCGTGCATACGGACTGTAGGCTGCTTCGTCCGGAAAAAATATTTTAACCATCACAATGTCGGCGTTCATCAGAATGGAATAGAAAAACAGAGCCGCCAGTGAACCGAAGAAATAGCCCCTGGCGCGTTCAAGGGGCTGGCCGGTCGGTGCGGGGTCGGGAATGGCACGGCAAAGGGCGCGGATACCGATCCAGACACAAAGCAGTACACCCAGCAGCTGTGCCGTCAGTGCATATTCCACAGAAGCGGCCAGCAAAAGAACCAGCGGGACAGCAACCGCCAGCCGGATCAGCGTCCAGCTGTGCGAAGAGAGCGCCATCAAGCCGAAGTGCTGCATTCCCTGAAAGGCCCCGGCAAATACCGGCATAAAAACGGACGCGAACAGAATAACCGCAATCAGGATGACAGGCCGGGAGGAATGAAGGTGGAAAACTCCGGCCAGCGGGCGGGCGAAAAGCAGCGCACCCAGCAGCGAGGGAAGCCCGATCACGGCGCATTTCTTCGTCCACCGCCAAACGAGGAAACGAATGTCATTGATTCGCCCCTCATCCAAAAGATGCCTGGCAAAGTGCGCCAGTGTATTCTGGATGGCAAAGAAAAGCGGCGTGTAAAATATAAAAAAGGCGCCGAGCATGGCAGCGAGAATCCCGTATTCCGCCGGAGCCAACAGACGGCCCATCGCCATATGAAACAGCAGATTGGCTGCGCTTCCGATATGCAGCAGACCCAGAACCAGAATACTGTGGCCCAGCAGCCCGTCACGATTCCATTTTTTTTGACATCTCATAGTCTCACTTCACTTCAAATACCGCCCGGTAAACGACGCGACCTTTTTTGCTGCCCCAAGGGACGGTGGGGCGCAGGCCGGAGGTTTGGGAAAGGGTATTCACAAAAGGATCGGGCTGCACCCAGATGTACGGTTCTTCGGGCGGGCCTTTGACGCGCCCGCCGCGCGGGCCGACGGGGCGCCACGCCGAGTCGTCGTAATCCAGCGCGGCCCAGTTTCCGGAGGGATTAACGGCATGTTTCCAATGTTCGGATGTTCCGATCAGAAATCCACCGGCCGTGCGCACGGCGACCTGTGTCCATTTGGGATATTCCTGCCAGCCGGAAACCGCGGCGAGCACATGACGGCCTTTTTTGAGTTCAACGGTTGTAAAGACCGGCTGTTTGGGGTCGCCGCCGCGCAAAATGCGTTTGCCATCAAGGTAGAGTTCCGAGGGCATGTTGCAGTAGAGCTGAATGAGGGCTGTATCCTCAGCGGTGTAAAGTTTCCCCAGTGCCGCCGCCTGCGCGTTGGTGAAGGAGGTCAGTCCATTAAGAAACTGCTGCTGTAGAATCTGCCCGGCCTCGTATTGGCAAACCAGCCTGCGCAGATCAAGGGTATCTTTGAACGGCGGCTTGAACCGTTTGCTGTACCAATTGATATAATCCATTTCGCCCTGCAGATCACCGAAGCGCTCAAAGTTCCAGAGATCAGTCATGAGGGTGTACTGCTGAAGGGCATCAACCGGCGCGGCGCGGTTTTCGAGGCGGCTGTCGGCGGCCTGCGGCTGATTGAGGTAGTAAAACGAAACGCTTTCATAAGCGGCATGACTGGCCTGATCCGGGCCGCGCTCGAATTCCATTTTAAAGTTCTGATCAAAAAGCACCGGCTCGGTCAGATGCAAACGGTACTGAACCGTGCGGAACGGCGCTTTGACGGGCAGCCCGTGCAGCGGGCGGGCAAAGACATTTTGATAATACCAGCCCGCGTTGAAGTAGTCTTCGAGACCGGTACCCTGCCATGTCTTTTTTCCATCGGTCATCATGGATTCGTCGGACTCCAGCGCCCAGAAGCTGCGGTCGGCGCTGACGACAGAAAGGATGCACCCGGCGTATCGGCCACGCCCGGCGGCTTTCAAAACCGTGTGCGGCGTACCGGTCTCATGGGCACCACTGCTTCGCCAGCCCGCGTGAAAATAGCCTCCCTCAATGAGCGGGCCGCTGGCAATGCCGAATTTGAGTGCAAGAGTTTGCGCGCTTTGGTTTTCGAGCACGAAGCGGGCGGACTTTTGAAACGGCATCGGGAAACGGCAGAAAAAGGTGTTGCCGACGGAGCCGAAGAACATGGACTGCGCGCGCCACCGCTGCCAGACGCTGCCGAAAAAATCGCCGAGCGGCACGGCAACCGACGGTTCGGTGTTTCCATCCCAGTAGATTTTCAGCAGGACGTTGCGAAGGGCGTCGGGATCGTGCATGGCCGAGTCAATCGTGAACGCCTGTACGGCGGCGGGCCCCTGCCCGCTCCACAGCTCAGCGGTCTGGCCTGCGGACACGATTGTCCGTTTTTCAGCGGCGGGAAGGTCTGCGACCATTCCCGCCCTACAATTTACATCGTTCCAAACCTTGGTAATTTCTTCCAGCCGCGCCCGATCTGCTGATGCAAGAGACGGGGACAGGCTCTCAACGGTCTGTCCGGCGGGGAGTTTATTCCAGTTGAGCTGGTAAAACATTTTCGGGTTTCGACCGTATTGATAACCGGCGTCTTCGGTGGTGATAAGCAGTCGTTTGCGAAACGGAACTGGCAGAAAGGTGTGCCAGCAGTTCTGCTCGTCGACCGAGAGCGGTGGGACATCGAACGGCGGAAAGCCCACACGCAGGTCGTCCCGGGAGAATTCGAGGCGCGGCGTTTTTTCGCCGTCAAAGTAGAAGCGGATTTTTTTGTCCGTCTGGATGCCGGTGAACCAGAAGCGGCTGACCATGCCGGGCCCTTTGAGGTCGGCGAGGATGCACTGTCCGTCTTTCGTTTTTCCCTGGAAATGATTGTAGTCCTCGTTGGCACCGGTGCGGTCATAGGAGCAGATCATCTGCGCAGGTTCCGCATCCAGCCGGGCGATGAGAGCGGGATTGGTCAGACCGCCCAGCAGTTTTGTATACGGCACCGTCTCCGGGGGCTTGCAGGCCGCCAGCATAAGCAGGAGGAAAAGTGCCGTCAGTCTGTTTTTCATATTTCGGACATCATCCATTTACGAACCGGGTGATAGATTTTCCAGATCAGCGCGGGCGGCAGTATTTTGACGGCCGCATACTGCAGCGAAGCGATGAAGCGGTCGGAGAGTTGCGGGTGATAGCCCATCTCCCGGACGGCGCGCCGGCGGGCTTCGTGGGTTCTGAAGAAGGTTTCGCGCGGAATGCCTGCGGAAACACTGCCGGGATACTGACGGTATTTGAGCAGGTAGTCCGGCAGATTGGCCAGTTTTCCATACTGCACCAGCTTGAAAAAAAGCAGGGTGTCTTCCGAAAAAGGCCAGCCCTCGAACCAGTCAAAACGCTCCGGAAGTTTTGCGCGGTCAATCATGACGCCCGGCAGCTGAATCGGCATGAAACGGTACATGAGGCGGTAAAGTTTTTCGGGGATAAGCGGAAAATCTTTGGTTCCGGTTTTGCGGCCCTCCTCATCAATGCACTCGGCCTGCGAACCGACTGCAACCGTATCGGGATGGGCCCTCAGAAACGCAAGCTGTTTTTCCAGACGGTCGGGCATGGCCATGTCGTCGCTATCCAGAAAGGCAATGTAGCGGGCGCGCGCATGCTGAAGGGCAAAATCACGTGCCGCGCCGGGGCCGCTGTTTTTTTTCGTCTTAAAAATCCATATCCGAGGGTCTTTGCGGCCCCATTCCTGAAGCCGCTCAAAGGTCCTGTCGGTGGAGCCGTCGTCTACCGCAATCAGTTCCCAGTCGGTCAGCGTCTGGGCACGGATAGATTCGATAGCCTCGTCGAGAAAGCGCCGCGCATTACAGGCGGCCATGATGACGCTGATCAGCGGTTCCGCCATGATCCGATTCTCCGCAAAAGTTTAAAGAACGGGTGGACAAAACGGTAGCCTTTGAGGCCGCAGCTCATCAGGAAATAGGCGGCTTTTTCTTTCGGCTGCGCCACCTGGAAAAAGCCGGGTGGCAGCTCGGCAACAGGCGGCGGGGTCTTTGACCGCGCAAGTTTCGCGGCGGTTTCATAGAGCCGGAAGCAGGAGTAGCGGTGCGCGGCATTATGACCATGCAGGAAGGCGCGGATGTTCCGTACATAATTCAGGTAATCCCGGTCGGTCTGTCCGGAGAGAAATGCCTCGAGTTCGGCAAAATCCCTGAACTGGCGGAAATCAATAAAGCAGTTTGCGGGAATATATTTCTCGACGTTGCAGGCACCGTAATACACCGGAACACAGTCGGCGTACATACAGTCGAATATTTTTTCGGTCACATAACCGCGCGACCAGATGGGATGGTAGAAATTTTCGAAGCAAAGCGCAAAGCGGTACTGGCGCATGGTGTCGAGTTTGGAATCCACCCGCCCTTTGTAATTCGGTACGTTCATGCGCGGAAAGCCGTACACATCCATCGGGAACCGGCCGCGGGCGTGGAACCAGCGGGCGGCATTGCGGCGCACGCGATAGAGCTGGCCCATGACGGGCGTATATTTATCGCCGGCAATCTGGCAGATGGCTTTACGGCGCGCGGCGGGATTGGGCAGCAGACCGTTGGTATCGGACCGCACGCCGTGCACCGCGCCGAAGGGAAAGTCATAGAAGATCACAGGAAACCCGTGAAACTTTCCGCCGTATTCCGCGAGAAAATCGTTCCAGGTCAGCATGGCATCGAAGTGCCTCCAGAAGCGGCGGGTGAAGTGGATGGGATAAACTGCAAGCGGCTCGTAAGCCCAGAGGATGCGGAAGGCGTCCCGGTTCCGGCGCACATGTTTTCGGCTGTAGCTGTAGCCGTTCAGATAGACCACGATGTCGCTGGACGGCGCTTCTTCCCGCGTCCAGAAAACGGTCGCATCTAGACCGGGCGTGACGACATTCATGTGATCGTGCGGCATGTTCGCATAGACGATATTGATGCTTTGCCGGCTCATGCGGCCTCCCGTTTTTTCAGAACCATCAAAATTCCCGCCGCCAGCAGTACCGCATATCCCGCGCACTGCATATAGAAAAAGAGTCGCGAAGGCGAATAGGCCAACGTGACCTGATGCGTGCCCGCGGACAAAGCGATGCCCTGACAGAGATAATCCACGCGCTGCACTTCCGCGGGTTCGCCGTCCACTTCGGCCTTCCAGTCCGGATCCCAGCGTTCGGCGGCACGCAGCAGGGAGGGCTGGTCCGACTGCGTTTTGAGTTCGACGCGGCCGGGGCGATATTTCAGCACGGTAACCGAGCCAATCCGCTGCCCGCGCAGCAGCGGTTGCCGCCCGTCAGCAATGCGGGCCAGAGCCTGTTCGTCCGTCTCTGATCCAACCGGTTTCAGCAGGGCATAGCGCGGAACCGGATTGATGAATTCAAAAACAGCGTGCGCACCGCCCGGACCGGGAACTATCCGGAAGCCGCGGCCCGCCGCCGGAGCCAGATCATAGGCGAAGACCTTCCGAAGCTGCCCGGCCGGAAGCTGTTTTTCGAAGGCGGCCGGCCCGAGCAGGTATTTGACAGCGGAAAAACGCCACATTCTAAACGGGTTTTTTGAACCGGCGGCAAGAAGGTTTTTATAGTCCTCCGGCATGCGCGGCATCTGTGAAAAATTAAATGTCGCAATCCGGTTATAAGGCAGGAGATAGGTCAGCCAGATATTGTAGACGCTTTGCCGGGTGAGCAGCGCGACACGCTGATGCCCTATATCCTTTTTCAGAAAATCGGTCAGGGCATTGGCCTCGATATAACTGCGCGGCATCTCTTTAATGTAATGCTTTGAGAGTTTTACGGCATCGGCCGCGACAATCAGAACCAGCGCGGCGGCCATCCAGTTGCGAAAGCGAATTAACTTCCCGAATTTCGCAA
Source organism: Pontiellaceae bacterium (assembly GCA_029939835.1). GTDB lineage: Bacteria > Verrucomicrobiota > Kiritimatiellia > Kiritimatiellales > Tichowtungiaceae > Tichowtungia. Next base: position 14,038 of record JAOZSE010000012.1, on the reverse strand, counting down.
AACTGAATATTGCGAAAACCGCCGCAACCACCGCCGCCATAAACGAGGCATGCCAAAGGGCTGTGATCTTATTCCAAATAATGCTCCGTGCGGCTTCATCCGACCAACCCTGCGCCGTGAAGTCCGCAATGCCCGCCGTCGCATTCATGGATACGCTCAGCGCCCAGATTCCTAAAATTCCAAGCACTCCAACTGTCACCCAGAAGAAACCATTGACCTCTGACCTCTGATCTCCGTCCTCCGACCTCTGACCTTCGACTTTCGACCTTTGACTAAAAAGCGAATCCACACCGTATGCGGTGAGGATGGCCAAACACACCTGAAACACCTGAAGGAATTTGTTCGGGTTGCGAATGTTATTGACGACCGGCAGCTTGTAGAAAAGCGAATAGAGCGGGAAAAATTTTCCAAAGGCCAGCAACAGCGCGATGATTGCGGCACTTCCCCAAAAAATGATTTCAGCCCGGTACTTTGAGCGACGGCAGGAAAAAAGAGCAAACAGGGCGAAGGCGACAGGTATCACACCGAGGTAGGTGTTCTCCATTTTAAAGTTCATATAGCCCTGCCGGGTCTGCTCCCATCCGGCGGAGCGGCCCATGCGCCCCCAGTACGGACCTTCCGGCTCAGCGCTGCGCCAGCCGGTGTAACCGGGGGCAATAAAGGCGATGGTCTCTTCCGGCGGCCAGCTCCACTGCGTGATGTACTCCCATCTCTCTTGCGGCGTTTCAGTTTGCACCTGCACGGTATTTTTGACGTGGTGTTTGTATCCACTGAGCAACGGCCCCGCCGCGAAGAGAAACGCCACAACGGCAGCCGGAATCAGCACCGGCAGCCAGCGAAGCGGCTTGAAGCCTTCGTGCCGCCAGAGCCGGAAGATGAGGTGTACACCGGCGAAGAGCGCAAAGAAAAGTGCCACATCCGGCTGCTGGGCAAACATCAGCCCGGCGAAACCGCCCCACAGGAGGCCGCTGCGCCATGACGGAATCCCGGTGCTCAGCAGCGTGCAGATAAAAAAGAGCACCACAAACGGTTTAAAGGTATGCCCTGCATAAAGCAGCGTAAAGTTGCTGCCAAGCCAGAAGGCCGCCAGCGCGCCGCACAGCACCGCCCACGGATGCAGCCTTTTCCGGAAGCCGAACAGCAAAATAAACGACGACGCCAGACAGGCCAAACCATAGATCAGATTATTCCATACCACTCCGGAGACCCCGGCTTTCAGAAGGCTGGCGATCTGAACAGCTGCACTGCGCGGAGAGCCAAGAAGTACGCCGTCATTCCAGTTGGAATAGGTTTTGACCCAGATCTGCCCGGCCAGTTGATTCGCAGTACTAATCGCCGCGTCGGTGGTCATGAGAACAGTGGAGCCGTTGAGAAAATTATGAAACAGAAGAAAAAACAGCAACACAGCGGCACAAAGCGGGCCAAGCAACGATTGGTACCACATTTCTCTTTTCATTCCGCTCCTTTTTCCGTCTAACTCGTACGGTAATGTAATCAAATTTCACTGAATCAAAAATATAATATGTAAATTCCCTTGCGAGGCCTGCCAGTCATGAGCGTCCCTGTTTTGTTTATCATTTTTAACCGGCCTGAAAAAACCCGGCGGGTTTTTGAGCAGATTCGCAAGGCCCGTCCTCCCGCACTGTATATTGCCGCGGACGGCCCGCGGCCGGATAGACCCGGAGAAACAAATCTATGCGAAGAAACACGGCAGACTGTTCTTAACGGCATTGATTGGTCCTGTGAAGTTAATACATTGTTTCGCGCGAAAAATCTCGGCTGCAAGCTGGCGGTCAGCTCCGCCATTACCTGGTTTTTTGAGCAGGTGGAGGAGGGAATCATCATGGAAGATGATTGCCTGCCCGATCTTTCCTTCTTCCGGTTCTGCGAAGAACTGCTCGAAAAATACAGGGATAATGCAAAAATCATGATGATTTCGGGCAATAATTTCCAGCCGGTCAGCCGCTGCGCCGAAAATTATTTTTTTTCAAGATATGTACATATATGGGGCTGGGCCTCATGGCGACGTGCATGGCAGCATTATGATCTCAGCATGCAGAAATGGCCGGCATTCCACGACAGCCGTCAATTGTGCAGTTTCCTTCCCAAATCTGTTGCCCGTCGCCGGACGCGGCAGTTTAACGATGCTTTTCGAGGAAAAACATCCACATGGGATGCTCAATGGGTTTTTGCCTGCTGGGAAGCCGGGGGTCTTTCCATTCTTCCGAACATCAATCTGGTCACCAATATTGACTCCGGCGGAACACACATGAAGATTTATGATCCCTTTATCCACCGTCCATCCAAACCCATGGGTTTCCCGCTAATCCATCCCGGGATCATCCGGATAAATGAAGCGGCGGATATCTATACTCAGCGTTATGTTGTGTTGAGAAACTGGAAAAAAACACTGCTACTGATCATAAAATATCTGTTGCGCATCCTGCGAACCCGCCCCCGGCAGCTTCCCGGGGATACTATAACCATTTGGAAAAGCCTTATTGCAGAGGCCCGGCACCGCCTGAGCAGACGGCTTACTCCGAATCCGTCACTTCGTTCCAAACCAGCCCGTAACGTTCCGCCGCATCCCTGATGAAGCCTTCATCCTCCTCCGTGGCCAGCGTCTTCCAATCGCCAACCACGCCTTTGCGGGGGAGCATGGACGGGGCCGTGAGCAGTCCCGGCGTCCGAAACCGGCCTTTACATTCTACACCGAGAAACTCCGCGATACGCCGTACGGTTTCTTCCGATTCGTTTTTCAACACTGAAAAACGGACGAGGCATATTTCTTTTTTCTGTTGATGCAGCCATCCGGCAACATGGGCCGCCCAGCGCTCAGCGACATTGGAGAAACCGCCGTTGAGTGAATAGGCCCCGCGCAGGAATTCCGTGACTGGCCGGCGGAGAAACTCACTGAAACTGCTGCAGCGGTGATTCTCCAGCCAGGGATGTATCCGGTAATAGCGATTCTGATTGAGGTAGTGATACCACGAAACCAGCGTATCGCGCGGATCCCGCAAAATGTAAAGGGCCGGCGCATCGGGGAAAGTCTGCCGGAACAGTTCAGCATCACTGTGCGTTTTGATGATGGCGGCGCGCGCAGACAACTCATTCCATGCGGATTTGAGATTTTTCAGATGATCAAAACGGTGTTCCGGTTCGTTATAAGGCCCGTACCATTCCCCCATGTTATGAAAGCCCCATCCCGCACCATCACCCAGCCCCTTACCTCGGCGTATTTTGAGATTTAAAAGGAGCGTGTTAATCAGAAAATGCGTTCCCGAACGCTCGTGGGAGATAATATAAAAAAGCTTCCCGGGAAAACGGCTTGAAAGCGCCCCGCCCGTGAATCCAGACGCCCGCCACCAAATCTGCAGGGAGTAATATACCAATGAATTCACGGCTCGCCCCTCCCGTCAAACAGACAATCCGGTAAATATTCGGTCAAGGCCCCGGCATCCGGTAAATCCTCTCCCTGGAAAAGAACGATGCATTCGCCTCCAATCATTCCCAGCGGATGCTGACCTTGCTCATACAGCGTAACCAACGGCTTGCCAAGCAGCTGGCCAAGCACATGCGATGAGGTGACAATGCCGAAAATCATGCCGCACCCGGCAATGAGCCGCTGATAATCTTCGAGCGAACCGCGCCAGGTTTCATAGTCCGGATGATCGGGCTGATTCCCGTAAGCGACCACCAGCGGACGCAGTCCGGTGGCCGTTACAACTTTTTCCAGGTTGCGGAAAACCCAGTCGTAATACGCCGGATCTTTTTTAAACCGAATGGATTGACTCTCGGTAAAGACCAGCACCGTATCCCCCTGCGTCACCTCCAGATCACAGGGCGCGCGTCGAAAATCCACCTCGGGATACTTTTCGTACCAGCATTCCACATACGGTTTCTTTTTCGACAGCGACTGCAGCAGGCGATAGGGAAAAATCTGCTTCCAGACAACCGTTCCGCCGCGCCGTTTCAATTTCAGCCATTCGGCCGGCTGCCAGATCATTTCGTTAACCCCGTAGCCAAAACGGGGACCGGGAAACCAGTTTTTCAGCGCCAGCGGCCGCGGTTTTATATAGGGAAAAAAAGTGAACGGATTTCCGAATTTTGCGTTATATGCCACCTCGACCTCAAACCCCTGTTGATGCAGGTGCCAGGCCAGCGGAGTGGTAAACCAAAGGTCGCCCAGCCGGCCGGTCTGCAGAATCGTAATGCTGTTATTCCGCTGGTTCATGCAACTTTGTCCTGGCAATTAAAATCAACGTGATCAGCAAAACCCCGCCGTTGCACACCGCGGCGCCGGCGGCCACCTGCCAGGAGGCCGCATGAAAAAGGTACGCCCCCGCAAGGTAGAGCAGTGCAAAACCCGGGATAACAGAAGCCTGCACAAACCGCCGCTGCGCCAGCAGAAACTGGACGACCACATTCAGCAGCGCCGAAAACCCCATCACCAGCGCCATGAGACGGATGAGCATTCTTAAAGAATCCCCGGCGTTCCGGATTCCGAACAGAAAACGCGCCAGCAGACCGGGAAAAACCGTACAGCCGATTACTGCGGCGGCGACAAACAGCGCGGTGTAGCCGAACGAGCGAAAAAAGATGGCGTGATGACGCTTCGTGGCGGTTCCTTTCGAGACCACTTTCGGAAACATCGCCGCCACAACGGGGCCGGCCAGAAAAACGACCATTCGGCCCAGCGTCGCCGCGTAGGCAAAGTCGGTATCTTCAGGCAGGTAGTGCTTCACCAGCACCACATCCGCAGTCATTAAAACCGCATAGGCCGCCTGAATGAAAAAGCTCTGCAACAGATAAAACCGCAGGCTCGGCAGCGCGGACTCACTCTTTCGTTGACCCCGAAGCATCAGTAAAAGCCCCAGCAGCAGCATCGCCACCGAAACATACATGCCCAGTCCGTGCCCGAGCATCGCCCATCCGCAGGCGGGATACAAAAACCAGACAAAGCCCGCCCCCAGGCTCAGGCGAACCAGCGCCCCGAAAATGGTCGCCGCAGAACTCCATCCGAACCACTGCAAACCCTGGGCCGCCCCGTTGAGGATCGGCAGCCAAAAGAGTGCCGGCAGCACCGCGCCGGCAATCAGCAGCGGCGCAAAACGGTTCAAATGCAGAAACCCTGCCAGCGGACGGTTCAGCAGAACGACCGCCCCGCCCAGCAGCAAAGCCGGGATGCCGGTCAGCAGCAGCCATTTCCGCAAAAGCCGTTTCACATCCCCGGTACGCCCTTCCAGATGCAGCAGGCTGCTGTAATGGTTCACGCCGGTTGCCAGCGTGGAAAGCGGCCGGGCCAGGATCGCCAGCACACCGAGAAAGGCGGCCAGCAGTGCATACTCCTCTTCGGGAAGCGCCCGGCTGACCAGCATCTGATAGGCCATGTTGAAGAGATGGACCGCCATCATCGCCGCAAAAAGAATCGCGGTATGCCTCATCAGATCATCCGCGAAAAGCCCGGTGATGGTTTTTTTTAAAGTTTGTTTCGTCATATACGGTTCAGCCCGAAGGTCGCCGGCTGTGCCGGACGGCAGGTTTCAAGTTGCGCAAACATAGCTGGAACCGAGGGGAAACGGCAGTCAAAAAATCGAACTTTTCCCCTCAAAAGCATTCAAAAATAACTGTTTCTTTTTTGAAAACATTGTGGCATCTTCCGAGTTGCGTTCGTCCAAAGGGGCGTGGCATCGGTTCGAAGACCCCGTGTCATGGGTCGGGAATTGGTTTGAAATTGAAGTTGATATGGCACAGGAGAAAGAACAGATGGACATCTATGTAGGAAACTTGCCTTACCAGGCAACCGACCCTGATCTGCAGGAACTCTTTGAGCAGCACGGCAAGGTCACATCGGCTCGCGTGATTCTCGACCGCATGTCGGGACGTTCCAAAGGCTTCGGCTTCGTCGAAATGCCTGAAGCAAGCGAAGCGCAGGCTGCGATCGACGCGCTCAACGGTGCCGACTTCCAGGGCCGTGCAATTCGCGTCAACGAATCCCAGCCCAAACCGCAGGGCGAACGCCGCGGCGGCGGCGGCGGATACGGCGGAGGCGGCGGAGGCGGAGGCCGCTGGTAAGCGACTCCTGCTCTAAAGCAGAAAGCGCCCCGAAGTTTCGGGGCGCTTTTTTTATCGCTTCTCGTAACGGAACACTTTGGCAATAACCTGCGATAAAGGCAGAATCATGAAGCGGAGCGGCGAATAGAACATCCGCAAACGGATGAGCGCCACGAACATCGAAACGGCGGCCGGAACAACCTTGATCTTTGAACCCGCCTTATCGTTCCAGACCGTCGGGATTTCACGAATGGACGCCCCGGTCCGCTGTGCCTGAAACAGCATATCGACGTCAAATGCCCAGCACGTCACCCCGAGATTCCGCAAAACCGGCTGAATCACTTCGCGCCGGAAAAGCTTGGCGCCGCATTGTGTGTCATGCAGACGCAGCCCGAAAAGCAGCCGCACCATCCCGTTGAAACAGCGCGAAGCCGCACGACGGGACAGCGGCTGTTTCGGGCTCATCTTCGAACCCTTCATCCAGCGCGATGCGATGATGCAGCCGTCGGGACCGCTTTTTTCCACGAGATCGTCAAAGGCTTCGGGTGACGTCGCGCCATCGGCATCGACAAAACCGACCAGATCGCCTTCAGCGGACTGCGCGCCGAGCATCACCGCCCCGCCCTTGCCCACCTTGCCCGGGTCATCGAGAACCTTGACCTGCGGGCAGCGTAATGCGACAGCGCGGGCGACTTCTGCGGTACGGTCGTCGCAAAAGTTCGGCACCACGATCAGCTCCACTTCGCTGCCATACTTTTCCGAAAAGTAGACGGCGTAAGCCTCAAGCATCGGCGGCAGCCGCTGCTCTTCGTTATGAGCCGGAATGACGATGGAAAGTTTCATGGTTCGAGATCCGGGATTCGAGATGCGGGATGCGCCTGAAAATCTCAAGTGTGGTGTGCGCCTGCCCAAAGGCCGGAACCTCGGCGGTTTTTTGGTAAGATGCTTCCAGCGCCGTGCGCAGCTTTTTCAAATCACCGGAAGAGAGTTCAGCAATCTCCGGCGAAGCGATGGTGAGGCCGTATCCGCTGAAGGCCGCGACCGGCGCAGGTGCACTGAGCAGCAGATCGATCATCATCGGCCGGTTGATCAGGTTGAGTTTTTCGGCCTGTTCGCGGGGCATGTCGGGGTAATACGAAAACGGCCCCATCTCCAACCCATGCGGCACTTGCGCGCGCGCCTCAATCGCCAAATAGGTGTCCTGCGTCAGCAGCAGGTCGTCTTCCCCGAGCATTTCGCGGATCTGCGCACCGGTTTCGCGCAGCACGGCCAGATCGGTTTTTTCCTTGAATTTCCACCAGATACGGTCGCGCCCGCGGATCAGCCACTCCTGATTGATCGGCGATGAAAATGCCGAAGCGGTACAGAGCAGCAATACAGCCACCGTCGTCTTCGGCAGATGTTTTTCGGGTAAACGTCGAATCAGCGTTGCGGTCAGTGCGGCGGCAAGCAACGGGTAAACAATCGCCTGATAATCGTCGTACGGAAACGGTGCCAGAAAGTGCACAAGGGTAATCGCCGCGCCCGCGAGCCACAGCAGGGAAATGAAACTGTACGCAAACGGTGTCTCCTCTTCATTGGCCTGTCGGAGCAGTTCGCTCAAACGCGGACGGCTGTCCGGCCCCGGCTGATTGAGTTCCCGCTCACGGATATGGCGATGATGCCGCCGGAAAATGAACGCCAGTACACACCCTCCCGCAAAAAGGAAATAGGCCTGCACAAACCGCGAGATGAATCCGGCTTTCAACGCCGCCAGTTCCATCAGGCCGCCGGGCAAACGCCCCGCGTGATAGCCGAACAACGCGAATTGAGTATTCTCCGGTGCGAGCCAGAAAAACGTACCCAGCGTCACCAGCAGCACAAAGCCGCCGCCCAGGCCAAAGGCAAGCCAGGCGGGGAAGTTTGTGAACGGTGGAATGTGGGATGTGGGATGTGAAACGAACTTTTGACTTTCTGACGTTTGACCTTCGACAAGGTTTTTCCCAAAGGGAAAAACCTTCCTGCGGTTCCAGACCAGCCAGAGGCCCGCGATTGGAAGCGCGATCCCCGCCGAAAGGCGCGTCACCGCCGCCAGTGCCAGCAGAAAGCCTCCCCAGAACGCGCCGCTGGCACCGCGCCGCCCGTTTGCATAGCTGAGCGCGACAAACCCCGCCGCCAGAAAAAACGAACACAGGCCGTACGTTTTGACGATGGTCGTGAAATAACTCTGGTAGACATTGATGCCAATCAGTGCGAATGCGCAGAGGCGCGTGGCGGCGCAATATTTTGAGGGAACGGCCCGGCCCGCCAGCCATGCGGCGCAACCCGCCGCTGCCAGCCCGAAAAGTGCAGTAATCACCCGGCCGCCCGCGACACCGAGTTTCCCAATAACCGGGAACAGTACGCCGTAGACGTACGGCAACGCCGGCCCCTGCGTGAACATAAAGTCGCGGTAGAGAACCCGCCCTTCTGTAATCTGCTTCGCGGCATAGAGGTACCAGCCCTCATCCTGATTAAGATTGCCGAGCCAGAGGTTGGCAGCACTTAAGACGACCGCCAGCACCACCGCGACAACAACCAGACTGCCCCATAAAGATCGCTTCATATTAGAGCGCATGATGCCCTGCAACCGCAGATTTTCCGAATCTTTTTTGCGAAGTTTGAGGAAATGTTGACTTACCACCCGACAAAGGGTCACTCCAGCCGTTTGATGAGTTCCATGCAGGCGCGGCCATTATGGTACGGGCCTTTCCATTCGGAAATTTTTTCGGCCTTCGGCTTTTTAGCGTCGGACAGCGATTTAAACCACTCGCCGTTTTCGGAATCGACCAGCTCCTTCTTAATAAATTGCCAATTCTTGAATGCCGCATCCAAATAGGACATCTCCTGTGTAATCTGCCAGCACTGGAGAAATCCGGTTACCGCCTCGGCCTGAGGCCACCACACCTTCTCAGGGTTGGTGATATCGCCATCTTCGCCTTCATAAAACAGACCCCCGTCTTCGTCCACGCCGATTTTCAGTACCGCATCCGCAACCTTTAGGCTGACGTCGTACACTTCTTGAATAAGTTCCTGATCATCGAGCGTTTCCGCCGCATCGCACAAAAGCCAGACCCCCTCAAGATCGTGTCCGAAGGAAAACGACTCATCGAGCGGATCCCAATCTTCATCAAAGGTCTGGTGGAAATAATACTCCTCTGTGTTGAGCATCTTGTCGATGAACAGTCTGATCAGTTCCGTCAGCGTATCTTTCACGCGGGGATCGGGCCATGCCCGGTAGAGGTTGGCGTAAGCTTCCAGCAGGTGCAGGTGCGCATTCATCGTCTTTCCGCCTTCCGGCACACTCTGCGAGAGCGTGGCTTTCCCGGACTGCCTCCAGTCCTGATTGAGGCATTCAAGGTAGCCGTGACCGCTCTCTTTATCGCGAAACTTCGATTCAATCAGATCAAAAACTTCCTGAGCCCGCTCAAGAACCTTTTCGTCACCCGATGCCATATAATACTCGGAAAGGCCGTAAACCATGAAGGCGTGCCCGTAGAGCACTTTCCTTTTATCTCGAGGCCGCCCGTTCGACTCCAGCTGCCAGAAACAGCCTTCCTCGTCTTCATCTAAAAAATACTCTTCCAAATATTCGTACGCACGCTCCGCCGCATCGAGATAATCGTCGTCGGGTTCCATGCGATAGGCCGCCGAGAAAAACCAAAGGAACCGGGCGGTTATAGAGAGCCCCTTCGGGGCATATCGGTCTACGGTCAAATCGTTGTTCATCCGGCCGACAAAGCCGTCATTGCGATCCTCAAACGAATGTTCCATCCAGAACGGAAGGATGTTTTCAAAGAGTTCCGCGCGGGCATCTTCCCGCAAAAATGCAACACAGCGATCCGTCTGCTGCAGGGAGAACGTTTCGGCACCGGCAAAGCCCGCTAGACAGGCAACAACGATTAATATCCACGTGAACCGATTCATGGCTTCCCATCATGCCTTCGCCCACACCCTTTTCCGATGGAAAAAATGACTTTTTGAGCCCTGTGATATTGCACGGGAAGGCCGGGGCGTGGTATCAAGTCCGGATGTATTTGAAATCCGTTGAACTGATTGGCTTTAAAAGTTTCGCTGAAAAGACCGTCCTAGCCTTTGAACCGGGCATTACTTCGATTGTCGGCCCAAACGGCTGCGGCAAAAGTAATGTGTCCGATGCCGTCCGCTGGGTGCTCGGCGAAACCCGCCCCACCGCCATCCGCGGCAATTCGATGGAGGACTGCATCTTTAACGGCACCGACTCCCATAAACCGCTCGGTATGGCCGAAGTCACCCTCACACTGGCCGATTGCGAAAAAGTATTCGACCTCGGCGCCCACGAAGTCAGCGTTACCCGCCGGGTTTTCCGCTCCGGCGAAAGCGACTATTTCATCAACAAAAAGGCGTGCCGCCGCAAAGACATCCACCGCCTCTTTATGGATACCGGCGTCGGCACCGACTCCTACTCCATCATGGAGCAGGGTAAAATCGACCAGATTCTCTCTTCGCGCCCCGATGACCGGCGCACAGTATTCGAAGAGGCCTCCGGCATCACCAAATATAAAGCCGACAAAAAAGAAGCACTGCGCAAACTCGAACAGACCGAAGCCAACCTGCTTCGCCTGACCGATGTCATCGGCGAAGTAAAGCGGCAGATCATCTCGCTCCAGCGGCAGGCAGGCAAAGCCAAGCGCTACAAGTCCCTGCAGGAAGAGCTGCGCAAACTCGATATCTACGTGACCCGCGACCACCTCGGCCAACTTAAAGTCCGCACCGAAGAAATCAGCGGTAAACTGGAACGCCTGCGCAAAGAGGTCGATGGAGCCCACGGGAAAATCGAAACCGCCGACGCCGAAACCGAAGGCCTGCGCACCGAACTCCAACAGATGGAGGCCACCATTTCCGCCGCGATGGATGAGGCCATGCGCGCAAAAAACGAACTTGCCCGCGCCGAGCAGACCATCCACACCAACGCCGAACGCGTCACCGAACTCGAATCGCTGGCCGATCAAAATACCCGTGAAAGTGAAGACGCCAAACGCCGCGGCGAACAGCACCGTGCTTCGCTCGACGAAATCACCGGTCTGGTGACCGAGGCCGAAGCCGAACGCGAAACGACCCGAGGCGAACTCGAAACCGCGACCGCCCGCCAGCGCGAAGCCGAGGAAGCCGTACACGCCGCGCGCGAGGCGCTCACCCGTCTGCGCAACGAATCGATGGAACTCGACAGCCGTATCGGCAAACTCCAGACCGAACTGGCCGAACTCGATTCACGCGAACGCGCTTCGGTTATTCAGAAAGAACAGCTTTCCGCCGAAAGAAAAAATCTGGGGCTCACGCTGGCCTCGTTCGAAGAGCGCCACGCCGAAGCCGAAACCAAAACCACGGAACTGCGACAGGCCGCCGAGGCGCAGGCGCAGACGCTGACCGATCTTTCGGGCAAACGCTCCGATACCGCCGCGCGGATTACCGTGCTCGACGCTGAAACCGTCGAACTGCAGAAGCAGCTGGCCGACAAAACCGCGCGACTCGAAATGGCGGCTGAAACGCAGACCGAAGGTTTTCCCGCCGGCACACGCCACCTGCTCACAAGCGACCGTAAAGAGATCGTCGGCCCGCTGGCCGAACTGCTGCAGGCCAAACCCGGTTTTGAAACGGCCCTCGAAGCAGTACTGCGCCCATGGGTGGATGCGCTCATCGTCCGCGATTCCGGCAGCGCCCGCAACCTGCTCACGCTGCTCACGGAGGGTAAATACGGCGCGGCGCGGCTGCTGTCCTTACCCTCCGGTTCGGCTCCGGAAAACGGCGAAAACACTCTGCTTGCCCATATCACCTGCTCTGACGAAGTCCGCCCGCTGGCCGCCGCACTGCTCACCAATGTTTTTGTGGCCGATTCGCTGCAGGCGATTCCGCTCACACTGGAGGCCGGAGCCATCTTTGTAACGAAACAGGGCGACCTGCTGGCTGCCGACCGCGCCGAGCACTGGCAGCCGGAAGAAGACGACCTCAACCCGCTGGCCCGCCACCACCTGCGCGAACAGCTGACCGCGGAAATCGCCCAGCTTGAGGCAGCCCTGGCGCAGAAGAACGAAGCACTCGAAACGTTGCGCGGCGAAGAGCGCGGTGCAGGAGACGCCATTGAGGCCGCACGGTGCGAGCTCGACGAACGCCGCCGCGCCCTTGCCGTCCAAGAAGGCGAAAGCCAGGTGATCGCCCGCGAACTGGCCACGGCCCGCGACCGCGTCGAAACCGTTACGTTTGAGCTCAATGCGCTCACGGAAGCGAAGCCGGACGATCAGCGCACCGCCCTCGCCCGCGAACTGAGCAAAACGCGCGAGCGGCTAAGCCAAACGCGTCAGCATATTTCCACCGAAACCAACGGACTCGAAAAACTCGAAGAGCAGCGCTCTACCGCACTGACCGAAGCCTCCGAGGCTCGCGTACAGTTTTCGCAGCGCGAGCAGCGGCTTGAGGCACTCAATAGCCGCCGCGCGCCGCTCGAAGCCCGCTGCCGCGAACTCGAAGAATTGATTGAAGAACGTACACGCGGCGTCAACAGCTATCAGGAACGCATCGCCCAGCTCAAGCAAGGCACCGCAGATGCCGAAACCCGCTTAACCGAACTGCGCGGACAGGTCGCCGCCACCGACACTAAACTGACTGAAACACGCGGCGCACGTGAAAAAAGAAACCGCTCACTGGCCGAACGTGAACAGGCGCTGCGCGCCTTGCAGCACCGGCTTGAAGAACTGCAGAACGGCAAGACCGGGCTGGAAGTTGAACTCGCTGAACAGCGCATGCGCCACACCAACGCCGTGGAACGGCTGGCGGGTGCTTACCACATCACACCCGAGCAGATTGATGAAGAGCCCGATCCCGAATGGGACGGCGAAGCCCTGCCGATGGAGGCGGTCGAAACAATGGTCGCTGAATACCGTGCCAAGCTCGATTCCATGGGGCCGGTCAACCTCGTGGCGATTGATGAGCACGCCGAACTTGAAGAGCGCTTCGCGTTCCTCAACCAGCAGCAGGACGACCTGCTCAAGGCGAAGGAGCAGCTGCTCGACATGATCAAAAAGATCAATCAGACGACGACCGAAATGTTCTCGGAAACGTTCAATAAAGTGAACGACAACTTCGGCGAGATTTTCAAACAGCTCTTCGGAGGCGGTGCGGCCAAGCTGGTGCTGGTGGACGAAGAGGATGTGCTCGAATCCGGCATCGAAATTATCGCCCGTCCGCCGGGCAAAAAACTGCAGAGCATTTCGCTGCTCTCCGGCGGTGAGCGCACGATGACGGCGGTCGCCCTGCTCTTCTCGCTCTTCAAGGTAAAACCGAGCCCCTTCTGCGTACTCGATGAAATTGATGCGGCGCTCGACGAAGCGAATATTGAGCGCTTTATCGCCATGCTTAAAGGCTTCCTGGCGCAATCGCAATTTATCCTGATCACGCACAGCCGCCAGACGATCGCCACCGCCGATGTGATTTACGGCATCACCATGCCCAACCGCGGCGTCTCGCGCGTCATGTCCATGAAGTTTGCCGAGTACGAAAAACAGGATGATGAATGAAGCTCCCCGTGGCAAGGCCACGGGGCATCTTGGGTAGGGACGGCTCGCCGAGCCGTCTGCGGCGCTTTCGGCGAAAGCGCCCTGCCGTTTCGAGAGACGCATTCATCTCCGCGACAAGCTGCGGGGTATTCTGCGACAGTTTTGATAAAAAAAAGCCGTTCCAAAATTTCGGAACGGCTTTTCTCATTGAGATTCTATTTTTACGGCGTGAGTTCCACTTCAATTCTGTAGAAGCCTTGTTCCTCGACGCTGTGCGTACCGCCCGTATAAACGACCGGTGTCATATCCATTGCTCGCGCACTGCGCCATACGACAGGGAATGATCGAGTACAACCCGGACAGAAATTATTTAATAATAAATGTGGTGGCGGGCACAAACAATTCGCCCAGGGAAACGTTGTCGATGTACATGTGGT
>JAOZSE010000181.1 GCA_029939835.1 Pontiellaceae bacterium | reverse complement strand
GTCTGCGTGGTCGGGGTGATAGATGGGGAATCCCGGCACAGGCGTCGCATCCGAATGATAAGCCAGGAGCATCTGATTGCCGCCGGAGGATGAAACGTCGAGTCCCATGAGTTCAAGTTCTCCATCGCCATTCAGATCGCCGACGCAAAAGTTGCGCTTGCTCATCCGGAGCAGTTTCGGCCAGCCGGAGAAGGTTTCGAGGGTGATGCCATCGAGAATCATGAAATATCCGTCCGCTCCGAACGAGTCATACTCCGGGTCGTCCTCTAAACGGACGATGATGTCTTTCGTGCCGTCGCCGTTCATGTCAGCCAAAATGGGGGATGGAACCGGGCGCCAGTTCGTGCCCAGGCTCTTTTCGCGCAGCAGGTTTCCGTCGGGGTCGAGCACTCGAATTTTGGTGACGCCTGTATTGTAGGAGAGCGAAGCCCCAAAATCTGGGCCGTCGAGGAGAACCAGCTCCAGCGAGCCGTCGCCGTCGATATCGCCGACCGCCGGAAGGGTCAGTGTATGCTCCGCGCTCTGCGGCTCGACCGTCCAGAGTTCGTTGGTCGGCTCCAGCTCGTAGGCGGTCAGATATTCGCCGTACCAGTTGACGAGCAGGTTGTCGCGCCCGTCCGCATTGAGATCGGCTACCGCCCAGTCGGTAAAGCGCGCTTTCCCGATGAACGTGGTGTTGGTGTTGCCTTCGGCATCGAGCAGGATGACGGCATTCGCACCGCCGCCGAGCCAGTTGTCGAGCGCGGCGACCACCGTTTGAGTTCCGTCGGCATTAAAGTCCCCGGTAATCAGTCCGTCCACCGCATCAAAAAGCCCGGCCTGCAAATCGGAAATCCAGAGTAGCTCGCCCTTATAGTCAAAGCCGTAGACGTTGTCGCCGTGCTTTCCGACCACCTCTTTAAAGCCGTCGCCGGTGAAATCGGTCACCGTCATTTTGGTGACGGCGGTGTCGTAGATCGGAACGGTGATCGTTTTTTCTTCGAGCACATCCGTGCCGCGCTTAAGCTGAACGGTCAGCGCATAACGACGGCCATACTCGGCCGTCTCGCCGACCGTCACCACAAAATCGTTCGTCAATTTCAGAATCGAATACGGGGTCAGCGATCCAATGGAGTAATTCGTTATATTCATCGACAGCTCCGCATCCACATCCACGATGTGGATCGACAGATTGTCCATCGGCTCCGCCCAGGTTCCGACGCGAACAATGATGTTTGCGCTTTCCCCTTTGTCGAGCTGATCGACGCTGAATCCAAAGCCGAGTTGCATATGGGCGGCCAGAAATGCGTTGGTTTCGCTGTAGCTAAGCGTGGCTCCCACATCGACGCGGCCCGCGCCGAGCAGTCCGGCGTAGGGCGTATTGCCGGCGAGAGAAAAGAGGTTCGTATCGCAGCCCGCTTTGAGCACCTTGCCGTAGAGGAACGGATCGCGGCCCGGATTCTGCGCGACCAGTAGCGAGGCCACTCCGGAGGCCATCGGGCAGGCCATACTGGTTCCGCTCAAAATCGCCAGATTGGTTTGAACGGGATGCACATAGAGGCCGGCCTCGGCCTCCGCGGTCAACTTCCCAGTTGCGCGAAGCGAAAGAATATCGTGACCCGGCGCCATCACATCGACCGTGCTGGCCCAGTTACTGAAATAGGCCTTCACATCATCGGAGTCGGTTGCCCCGACGGAAATGACCCCGGCGTAGGACGCCGGATACATCGCCAGATGCGCGCCGTTGTTTCCGGAGGCGGCCAGCACCACCGCACCCTGCTCGTTGCAGTAATCAATGGCATCCTGCAAGGACTGCATGTACGAGCCGCCGCCCCAGCTGTTATTGATCACCTTCGCGCCCATATCCGCCGCATACAGCAGCGCGTCAATCGCGTCATCGGTCAGTCCGCCGCCGCTATCGCTCAAAAATTTACAGGCCATAATCTTCGCGTACGGATTCACCCCGGCGATGCCCGCGCCGTTGTTCGCCTCGGCGGCAATCGTACCGGCCACATGTGTGCCGTGGGCATGATCATCGAGCGGATCAGAATCGCCATTGTGCGTATCGATTCCGTAGAGATCATCCACATAGCCGTTGCCATCGTCGTCCACGCCGTTGGTCGCCAGCACGCCCGCCTCGCCGGGGTTGCGCCACATCTGATTCACCAGCTCGGGATGGGTGTAGTCCACGCCGGTATCGACCACGGCAACAATCACCTCGTTCGTCGGGAACGAAGGCGTATCCCAGGTGTTGATCCAGTTGATGTCTGTGTACGGCGTGCCGCTGGCTTCCGTCAAGGTGCGGGTGTAATAAGTCTGACCGGTATTTTCCAACCCCCAGACTTCATCGAAATAGGTGTCGTTCGGTTGCGCGAGAATCTTCAGCCGCAGATTCGGCTCGGCATACTCCACCTGCGGGGCGGCGCGCAACTCCATCAGCGCATCGCCCAGACTCTTGCCGGGAGCCACGTCTGCGGAATACATATTGTCTAGGTTGCGTGCCGCCTGACTGACGTCCGGAGCCGCTTCGCCGTCCGCCAAAGGAGCCGACAACATCGGACGCTTCACCACCTTCT
>JAOZSE010000068.1 GCA_029939835.1 Pontiellaceae bacterium | reverse complement strand
AAAAAGAGATCATCATCGATGCGCTTAAGAAACACCGCGGTAACGCGGCGGCCAGTGCGCGCTACCTTCACACGACCCAGCGAATCATCAACTACCGCATCAAAAAACTTGGCATCCATCCCGAGCGCTACAAATAGATCCTGAAATCAGATGCCCAGAGCGCTGAGCGAGTTCATTACGTTGTTAATCAGTGCGGTCAGCTGCGGATGGCGCACCTCAAACTCTTCGGAAGCCTCTTTGAGGTCGTCGACCAGCGGCAGATGCTCCCCCGCCTCAATGGCACGGGCCGTTTTTTCCTGCAGCATTTGCAGTTTCGGGTTGTCCGGACCGATCCGTTTGAGTTCGTCGTGCAGTTCCTCAAGCGCCAGTTTCAGTTTTTCATTCATTGAGCCATCCTCCGGAGTTGATGACAGGATAGGATATTTCAGTTGCGTTTTCCAGCGACTTTCCAAATAGTGTCCCGCTCATTTGACGGGGAGTGGCGCAGTCTGGTAGCGCGGTTGCTTTGGGAGCAATAGGTCGCAGGTTCGAATCCTGTCTCCCCGACCAGTTTTAAATCGCCCAAACACCGTTTTTTCGGAAGACAGTCTGGAACATTCCCTTTGATTTAGATGAGAACCTGCGAAGCGGGTTTGACGCGAACGAAGTGAAGCGAGGCGCACCGCAGGTGCGCGGGCGAAGCCCCAGCAATCCTGTCTCCCCGACCATTTAAAGGAGGCTTCGGCTTGCGCTACAGGGCTGGTTTTTCCTAAAGTCGCCCTCGCATGAGCGACACACTTGTCATCATACCGACGTACAATGAGCGCGAAAACACCCGCGCCATTGCCGGCGCTGTTTTTCAGGCCGCGCCGGAGGCGGACATTCTTTTTGTGGATGACAACTCTCCTGACGGCACCGGCGAAATTGCCGAGGAACTCGCTGCGGCCAATGAACGCATTTATGTGCTGCACCGCAAAGACAAAGACGGGCTGGGCCGCGCTTACATTGCCGGCTTTCAGTGGGCACTGGTGCGCGATTATGAATTTATCTTTGAGATGGATGCCGATTTTTCCCACAACCCTGCCGACATTCCCAGGTTGCGCGTCGCGGCCGAAGACGCGGGTCTCGCGCTCGGCTCGCGCTACATCGGCGGTGTTCGTGTCATCAACTGGCCGCTCGCTCGGCTGATTCTCAGCCGCTGCGCGGGCTTCTATGTTAAATGGATCACCGGCATGCCCTTTACGGATCCCACCGGGGGCTTCAAATGCTTCCGCCGCTGTGTTCTCGAAGCGATTCGCCTCGAAGATATTGATTCCAACGGCTACTCCTTTCAGATTGAAATGACGCACAGCGCGTGGCGGATCGGCTGCCGGATTGTTGAAGTGCCGATTGTTTTTGAAGAACGCCGCTCCGGGGTCTCGAAAATGAGCAAGGGAATTGTTTTTGAGGCGCTCTGGATGGTTTGGAAACTGTTTTTCCGCTCGATCTTTCGTCGGGCTTATTCCTGCCCGGTAGCACCAGCGCCGGCATCCGATGGCTTTAAATGCTGCCGGGAAACCGAGCCAGTGCTGCCCACTGCTCAATCGTAATCTGCTCCGGGCGCGCCGCTGGATTAATCCCGACGGTTTCTAACGGCTTCAGAAATTCCGGCGCGTTTTTTCGCAGTATCGAACCGATCTGTTTACGCCGCTGTGAAAAACACAATTTTACCAACTTTTTAAAGCGGGCGTAATCCTGAACGGTGGCCAGCGACGTCGCACGCTTTTCAAAACGGACAATCGCCGACCATACCTTGGGTTTGGGCATAAAACACGACGGGCTCACATTCTTAATATTCTGGACGTCGTAGTTGAGCTGCGACCAAATGGCGAGCGGCCCGTACGTTTTGCCGCCCGGCGCGGCGGCCAAACGATCTGCCACCTCCCTCTGCATCATAAAAACCATGCGTTCCGGCAGCGGCCGTGCTTCGAGCGCGTTGACGATAAAACGACTGCCGGCGGAATAGGGCAGGTTGGCAATAATTTTGTTTACGCCGCCCGCGAACAGCTCATTCAGGTTCACGTCGAGCACGTCCTTTTCGATCAACGTGAGCGCAGGAAAATGTTCGCGAAGATGTGCGGCCATCGTTTTGTCTTTTTCAATGGCGGTCACCTCTGCGCCGGCCTCAATCAGCGGCTGCGTCAAAACGCCGAGACCGGGGCCGATTTCGAGGAGCCGGTCGGAAGAGGAAAAATTCGCTGCTTCAACGATGATGCCGAGGATGTTGGCGTCGATCAGATAATTCTGTCCGAGACCTTTGTTCGGGCGGTGCCCGAGGCGGTCGAGGAGCGCCCGGATATTCGTGGGGCTGGTGAGTTTGGGCAGCGCAGTCATGTGATCCATGGATTTGTTTTCTGCGCGAGTGCGATGGCGGTTTCGATTGCGGCGATCATACTGCCGGGGTCGGCGATGCCTTTGCCCGCGATGTCAAATGCCGTGCCGTGGTCGGGGGAGGTGCGCACAATCGGCAGACCGAGCGTGAGGTTTACGCCGCAGTCGAACGCGTGCATTT
Source organism: Pontiellaceae bacterium (assembly GCA_029939835.1). GTDB lineage: Bacteria > Verrucomicrobiota > Kiritimatiellia > Kiritimatiellales > Tichowtungiaceae > Tichowtungia. Next base: position 7,142 of record JAOZSE010000068.1, on the reverse strand, counting down.
TAAGCGGGCCGAGTCCCTGGTCGTGATACATCGCGACCACGGCATCGAATGCCCCGGAAAGCGCCTGATGAAAAATCACATCAGCGGGAATCGGGCCGAGGGCGTTACAGCCTTTGGCGCGGGCGGCTTCGATGGCGGGCGCGATGGCCGTTGATTCTTCACCGCCGAGCGCGCCGCCGTCGCCCGCGTGCGGGTTGAGTCCGCAGACGCCGATGCGGCCTTCGGGTAGCCCGAAAGCAGTGAGCGCTTCTGCGGTCAGTTCGATGGCTTCGAGGATATTTTCTTTTGTCAGTGCATCGGCGACCTCGCGGAGTGGCAGGTGGCGGGTGGCGAGCATTACACGCAGGCCCTTGCCCATCAGCATCATGCCGTAACGGGTCGTGCCGGTCAGCTCAGCAATCATTTCGGTGTGGCCGGGGTAATTGACGCCGGAGAGTTTAAGGCCTTCCTTACAGATTGGTGCGGTGACCATTGCGTCAAGTTCGCCATCGAGGCAGCCGCGCACGGCGCGGCGGATGGCGGCGACAGCCGTTTGTGATGCTTCGGCCGTGATTTTCCCCGCCGTGATCTTTCCGCTAAACGGAATGGTCCAATTTCCAAAGAAACGCGACGAGGGCGTCGCGTCTACGTTCTCAGGGCCGATTAGAATAAATTCAGTGCCGGCTCCCCACGGTTTGGACGCAACGGCTTTGAGCGCGATCTCGGGGCCGATCCCGTTGACGTCGCCGCAGGTTATGCCGATGCGGAGGGGAGATTGACGATTGATGATTGACGATTGACGATTGGAAGCGGGGACTTCTTTGCATCCCGCATCCTTCATCCCGTATCCCGTAGCCCGCATCTCGTATCTCTTTCAATAGCGTTCAATAAAATGTTTAACGGCAAGGCGATCCATCAGCTGCTGATGCAGGCGGTTCTGTTCAAAGCCGAGCAGCCGGTTTTCAATCTCCGCGCGGACCTCTTCGAAGGGCGCAAAACCCTCTTCGCGGCGCGCTTCGACTTTGACGATATAAAACTGGCCGGGCGTTTCGATGAGGTCACTAACTTCGCCGACGAGGGTGTTGAGCAGGGCGGGACGAAGTTCCGCTCGCACATCGTCCACTTCTCTCCACGGGCTTTCATCAGCATCGCCTTCAGAGAGTGCTTCGGCGATGGCGGCAAAACTTGCACCGTTACGCAATCTTTGTAGAGCGGCTTCGAGCTGCTCTTTTTTAAGGTCGCGGTCTTCGTCGGTTTTCCCTTTGCCGACCACGATGAGACGGTGTTTGACTTTGAGCGGGCGGAAATAATCCTCTTTGATCCGTTCATATTCAGCCTGAACCGTCTGTAGCGGAACACTCGCGCGGCGGTCGACCTCCTGACTGTAGAAAATGCGAACGGTGAGCTGGTCGGCCACTTCCTGTCTCCATTCGTCGAAAGTCATCCGGCGGGCAGCCAGCGCACGGGTGAGCAGGGCCCGGTCGTCTTTGAAGCGCTCGCGGATGAGGCGATTGACTTCTTCGTTAACGAATTGGTCGGGCAGGACAAAGCCAAGGGTTTTAACCTCTTCTTTGAGCAGGGCTTCTTCAATGAGCGATTCGCGGGCATCGAGAAAAGCTTTTTGAATTTGCCGGGCGAGTTCTTCGCCTTGGAGCTGCTGCTGCAACTGCTGTACATAGGGGGCAACGCTTTCGCGCACCTCGCCGAAGGTGATGATGGTGCTGTCAACGCGAGCGGCATAGCCGTCTACGGCGGTTACGACCGGCCCGTCATTCGTTTGCGCCGAAAGCGTTCCGGCAATCAGAAGAAGGAAAAGAAGCGTTTTTTTCATAGAGACGACATTATGCGTAAAGGGTTGCGGGAGCGCAACTATTCTGCACGGGTTCGTTTCTGCGCTTTGGCCCGGCGGACGATGAGCGCGTGGTATTCATTGAAGAGCTGAACGTCTTCAGGGAGTTGCGCGGTGAAAAAGGCGGCGACGGAGTCGTAGGAGGCCGCGGCGGTTTTTTTGTATCCGTGCGCGGCGAGGAACCGGCGGGTATAGGCATCGACTACAAACACGGGGCGTTTGGCGGCGTAAAGCAGGATGCTGTCGGCGGTTTCGGGGCCGGTGCCTTTGACCGCCAGCAGTTTTTTACGCAACGCCGGTGTTTCAAGTTTAAAGAGGCGGTTGAGCGAACCATCGCAGTCGCGGTGAAGCATTTGTACAAAGGCTTTGAGATAACCGGTCTTTTGGTTGAAATAGCCTGCGGGCCGGATCCATTCGGCAATCTGTGCCCTTGGTATTTTCCGAAGTGTTTCAAAATTCAGTGCGCGGTGCCGCCGCAGGTTGGCAATGGCCTTCTCGACATTGATCCAGGCGGTGTTTTGCGTGAGGATCGCGCCGATGATGATTTCGGCGCGCGTGCGCCCCGGCCACCACCCTTGCGGGCCGTATTGCGCGTAGAGCGTCTCGTAGAGCTTCAGCGCTGAAAGTCGTTGCTTTTTACGGTTCATCTCTCAAAATGACGGGCTTTTATGAAAACATATAAAGACTACATTTCAGCTTATAGACGGATCTTTGAGCAAGGGAAAAGCGTAACACGTTCCATGGAGGTTCCCGCGCCCGCTGTTGTATCACGGGACGGCCCGGTTGTTCTGCTCTTTTCCCCGCATCCCGACGATGAATGTGTTTCCGGCGGACTGGCGCTGCGTCTTCAGCGCGAAGCCGGGGCGCGGGTCGTTAATATTCCCGTTACGTTCGGCAGCAACACCGAACGCCGTGCGGCGCGATGTGAAGAGTTAAAAGCTTCCTGTAAACACCTTTCTTTTGAGTTGCCGGAGACCTTTGGTCTCGACGGGTTCGAGACTCCTGAGAAAATAGCAGAGATGCTCAGGGTGTATCATCCGCAAATGATTTTTTTTCCGCATGCAGAAGACTGGAACAGCACACACGAGCGGGTGCATCGGCTGGTTATGGATGCTTTGCCGCTGGCGGGAGTTTCCTGTCTTCTGGTGCAGACGGAGGTCTGGCGTGCGATGAAGCAGCCGAACCTGATGGTAGAACTGTCTGAAGAAGTCCTGACTGCACAGATTGAGTCGATGTCCCTGCATGTCGGAGAAGTGGCACGTAATCCTTATCATCTTTCGCTTCCGATCCGGGTAATGGATAACGTGCGCCGCGGCAGCGAAGTGGTGTTGGGAGAGGGCGGCGAAGCTCCGAACTGTATGTTTGCAATCTTGTATCACCTTTCGAAATGGGTCGATGGGGCGCAGCATGATATTTTGACCAAAGGACGATATTTTTCCGTTCAGGATAGTGTGGATGAACTTTTGAAATTGGCTTGAATTCCCTCAGACCGTTTAATCGGTTTTGAACTGCATAAACCGGAATAGGGAGCATAAAATGGAAGTTATAATCCGCCCAACTGAATCTGATGCTGAAGGGCTGGTCGCGCGGTTAATGGCTGAAGCCATTCGGAGCAAACCGTCTATCGTTCTGGGGCTGGCTGCCGGCCGCACGATGGAGAACGTGTACAAGCAGTTGGTGGAAATTCACAGGAACGAAGGGCTGGACTTTTCATTGATCCGAACCTTTAACCTGGATGAGTACATCGAACTTCCGCCCGAAAATCAAAATTCATATCGTCACTACATGAATCATCATTTTTTCGATCATGTAAACATTGACCCGCGCAATGCTTTTCTGCCTGACGGTATGGCCAAAGACGTGGATGCGGCCTGTATGCAGTATGAACAGACTATTCGGGAAGGGGGAGGCATAGATTTGCAACTTCTCGGCATTGGCCGGGCAGGGCACATCGGCTTTAATGAGCCGCTTTCAGCCTTGAAATCGCGTACCCGTGCCAAGGCATTGACCCCGCTTACTATTGAGGAAAACTCCAGCCTGTTCGAAAAACCGGAGGATATGCCTAGACGGGCGATTACGATGGGCGTCGGCGCCGTAATCGGCGGCGAGGGCGGAAGCGGCGGCGTGATTTATCCAGCGGTGCATTCGTGCCGCGACAGTTTTAGCGGTATGGCGCTCGTGCTCGAAATGATGGCCGTGCGGAAGCAAAGCATTGCCGGAATTCTCGGCGGCATTCCGCGCTATTACTGTGCGGGCGCTAAAGTGCCGTGTTCGTCGATGCATGCAGTCGAAATTATACGGAAGTTGACTGCGAAATACGCCGATGCCAACCCGATCACGACCGATGGCCTGCGGCTTGACTGGGACGATGGGTGGGTACTCATCCGCGCTTCCAACACCGAACCGATCATGCGGGTCTCCGCTGAAGCGCTTGATCAAGAAAAGGCCGATGAGCGCGTCGCGCAGTTTGCCGCAGAAATCGGCGCATAGCATGGAATCCACTTTTCATTCCGGAATCGTCGCGGTGGTCGGGCGGACGAATGTCGGCAAGTCCACGCTGCTCAATGCGCTGCTTGGTGAAAAAGTGAGCATTGTCACCGATACGGTACAGACCACGCGCAATATCATTCGCGCCATTCTCACCGAAGAGCGCGGGCAGCTTGTTTTCCTCGATACGCCCGGCGTGCACAAAGCCGAAGGCGATCTCGGCAAAAACCTCAACAAAATGGCGCGCTCCTCGGTTGGCGGGGCCGATGCTATTCTACTGGTGCTGGATGCTTCGAGCAAGCCGTGGCAGGAGGACGAAGGCTGGATGCGCCGCCTGATGAAGAACGATACGCCCTGCGCGCTACTCTTCAATAAAACCGATCTCGGAACCGGGTTTATCGAAACCTACAAAGAGCTTTGGGCAAAGGTGGCCGAAGAGAAGGAGTCCGATCTCAAGCCGGTCTGGCTCGAAGGTTCAGCGCTTAAGGGCGAGGGGCTGGGCGTGCTGACGGAAACGCTGTTTTCCATGGTTCCGGAGGGGCCTCTGCTTTTTGACGGCGACATGCTCACCGACTACCCGCGCAAGCTGAACATGGCCGATGTGATCCGCGAAAAACTGTTTAACCGCCTGCACGATGAGCTGCCGCATTGCGTCGCCGTCTGGGTGGAGACCATCGATGAAAAAGAGAAGGGCTGGGCGATTGAAGCCGACATTTATGTCGAGCGGCACTCACAGAAGGGCATAGTGATTGGCGAGAAAGGCCGGCTGCTCAAAAGTGTGCAGTACGAAGCGGGCAAAGACCTTTCCGAAATGTACAGCGTGCCGGTGAAAGTGAAGCTCTGGGTCAAAGTGGAAAAAGGCTGGCGTAAAAACTTCTGGATTCTGAAAAAACTCGGCTACGCGTAACGTCTCGAGTCAGTGTTCGGGAGTAGCGCAACCGATAAGCTGGATTGCCTTGTTCGAAAAGGGGTCAAAAAAAAAGGGTCAGCCGATGAATTTTAGAATTCAGGGTTGCCCCTCCTCTTTTGATAAAAGAAAAGGGGTCAAAAAGGGGTCAGCCGATGAATTTTAGAATTCAGGGTTGCCCCTCCTCTTTTGATGTGGAAGTTTTCATGTATGGCAAGAGCCCTTCGAGTTGAATATCCGGGAGCGCGATACCATCTGATGTGTCGCGGGAATCAGAGTCGAGATATCTTCCAAGCTCAGGAGGATGCCGACCTTTTCGTTCGTTGTCTGGGGGAGATGTGCGTACGTAATGGAGCGGTTGTTCATGCCTGGTGCCTGATGAGCAACCATTACCATTTGCTGCTCGAAACTCCGCAAGGCAACCTCGTCGATGCAATGAAGTGGTTTCAAGGCACCTTTACTCAGCGGTATAACGCACGTCACCAATTGTGGGGGCATCTTTTTCAGGGGCGATATAAAGCCAAGATTATTGATGATTCTGATTCGTCCTACTTCCGAATCGTTAGCGAGTATATTCATCTCAATCCGGCAGATGCCGGTGTGGTAAAGCCCGGACATCTGATTGATTATCCATGGAGCAGCTGCCCGTTGTATTTGAAGCCTCCTTCAAAGCGCCCGGATTGGCTGGAGGTGCTGAATGTTTTGAATGCCTGTGGAATTCCGAATGATTCGCTTACGTCCAGACGAGCCTATGCGACTTACATGGATTTGCGACACCAATCCGTTGTACTGGACAAATTAAGTCCTGAGGAGAACGCGGCCTGGCAACATATGGAACGTGGCTGGGTGCATGGCGGTAAAGTGTTTCGTGACAGGATGCGCGACAGCTTGCTGGAGCAGGGGAAGAAATCGGAAGAGTTGGAGCAGAAGCGGGATCTGAGTGAAGCGGCAGCAACTGAAGTGCTGAATGTGTGTTTGAGATATTTCAAACTGGAGGTTTCTGACTTGCCGTGTCTTGCGAAATCAGATCCCCGGAAGTTATTAATCGCCGGCTTGCTTCGGTATCACTATCCGGTGAGAGTGCAATGGGTGAGTGAGAAATTAGCGATGGGGCATTTCACAACAGTGAGCCGGGCGATGAAATTTTATGATGACCCGGAGGATGTTTGGGCCAAGGAGAAAGAATGTATTCTAAAATTCATCGGCTGACCCCTTTTTGACCCCTTTTCACCTCCATGGACCCATTATAAAGTGTCACCTATGTACCCGGTTTATCTGTTACCTATGTCCCCGGTTCAGACCACTTGACTGGTTCGCCTATTTTTCTACCAAATCACCTTCGACATATTGGTGGATCATTCCCGAGATTAACGTCTGATAGGGAATGCCTTTTCCCATCGCCTTTTTCTGGATGCCCTTTAGATCGTGATCGTAAAGCCGAATGGTCACTCTCCGGTTTTTCCGGAAGGTGTTCTCAGCCGTCGTTTTGATTTTTGCCTTTTCTGCTCTCGAAGGCGTGGAAAGGTTCATTTTGCCCTGATCGTAGGCATTTAGGATTTCGGTTTCTTCTTTATCTAATTTCATTTTATTCACCCTCGTTATAGTCCCTTGTTGCTTTTCGGCTGGGAATAATCGTTTTTAGAAAAATGGTTTCTTCATCGATGACATGAGGAACCACATGGATATATCCTTCTACAATTACAAAATAGATGCGTTGCCCCGGATAGTCCTTTGGATTGGGATGGTCTGATGTCTTCCAGACATCCCCTTGCGATAAATGGAAGACAATCTCTTCAAACGAGATATTTCGTTCCTTCTTTAGCCATTCGTTTTTATCCGGATTCCAGTCGTATCTCATGGCGAAAATGTACATCTAACGTGCGCACAAATCAAGATCGTGTTGATTTTATCTGGCGAACG
>JAOZSE010000067.1 GCA_029939835.1 Pontiellaceae bacterium | reverse complement strand
AAACTCTACTTATTGCGCAATAATTTCGGGTTTCCGCCCTTTGGGAAACGGCGCCCTACAACACCCTCTATCTCCAACACCCAACGATTAATTCGTGTCGACGTACTAGAGCACATAACGGTTGAGATGCCGCACACAAACGAAAGAACCCACCCCGCGCTTCGCGCACCCCTCCAAAGGAGGGGATTGTGAGCCAGCCGTTTTTGTAATTCCCCTCCAGGGGAGGGGTGGCCGCAGGCCGGGGTGGAATGGCACTAAGTTAAGGGGTTTTTAGCAGGAATGCAGATCGGGTTGAAATCGCTGTTTTTTAAAGTAGGACAGTGCTTCCAGCCTGTCCACGGTAGCTCGGCGATGCGCGTGCAGACAGGCTGGAAGCACTGTCCTACATTACTGAACTGCCGTGCAAAAGGGGCTTAACTTAGTGCCATTCAGGCCGGGGTGGGTTCTACGGCGTTTCAATCGTTACGTGCCCTAGTCCAGCAGACCCTCGTTCCCGACTTTGCCGGCCGTTGACAAAACCTTGGCCTGACGAATCGCTAGATTCTGTATTTCCGGCAGGTTGTTTTCGGGGGTGGAGAGATAAAAATAGGCGGTGGCGCAGAGGTCGTCTTCCCGGTAGAAGGTGATGAACATGTCGTCGGAGTATTCATCGGATCGCCAGTCCACTCCTTTGTTTTTTTCTTCCAGCATATAGACGGGGCCGGTGGATGGGTGCAGTCCCGTGGGGAGAATGCGTGCTCCCTTTTTCTCAATATCCAACAGGCTTTTTCGGCTGGCTCCGCCGAGTTGCTGAATGGTTATTTTGCACTCCTCATCAAAATAGATCGGGTCGGGAATATGGAAGCGGTAAAAAGAAGCCTGTTTGCCGTCCTTGTTCATCAGGCATCCTGCGTATTGCGTGGTGTATTCGCCCATTCCCCAGCCGGTTGAAACGTAGTCTTCGAGTCCGGTTCCCGCCAGCGTGGGATAAGCCGTGTCGCCATCCAGCCAGGCCTTGAATTCTCCTTCGCCAAACCAGGAGAGGCCGACACAGTCCGGGTTGGCGATGAGGCCGACATTGCACCCCAGAAAACGCCCCTCCCCCTGCACCTTCGGCAGAATTTCGAAATCTTTACCTAACGTCGTTTGCAGGTCCCGATGCCAATGGGCATGGAAATACATAATTTCCTGCTCATGTTTTTCGAGCCGCGAATAATTGATATCGAAAAACAACCTGATATCCGAATCGTTGTCGTTTGCAATCACAATTCGGGCACGTTTATGAAAAGGCATGTCAATATAGCAGACGAAGGACGCGCCTTCCGGATCGACGAAGAGGGCATTTTCAAACGGCTTCTTTTCTCCGAAGACCGATCCAAAAAAATCCGGGAATGGAACCGATACGGCCGGGGTTTCGGCATCGTCCCAGAACAATTCGAGCCGAATGCCCCGCAGCATCATGGGGTTTTCGCGGCAGCCGGTGGTGAACCACATCCGGTGAATGACCCCGCATCCCTGGATGTCGGCAATCGTCATGGAGCTGTTCGCGGGGACAGAGTCAAACGCATGGCCTTTTCCGCCCCCGCCCTCCATGGCACCTTTACCTTTTTCACCCGTCGGATTTTCAAACGAAACCCAGCGGCTCTTCACATTTTTTGGTTTGCGATATAGAGGTGTCATCATTCAGCTCTTTCTATTTAACCGGATACATTTCAAGCCACGCCTGTGTGCTTTCCGATTTTCAAAACGATTCGATATCCAACGCATCGTCCGGCGCACCCCAGTTTTCTCCGCTTCATAATTTATCTCCCTATCAAGCAGCCGGTTTTCCAAACATTGGAAAACCCAAGCTAGAATCTTCCAATGTTTGGAAAAAAACAGCAAGCCCTGACGCAGTCGCTATTCTGCTTAGGGTTGCAACCCCATATGCCTCTCTAAAAAGGCGAGGATTTTGACAAAGGCATCCTTTACCGCCGGATCATCCATTCTTTCGTCGAAGCCGTGACCCATGCCTTTCATCGTGATGAATTCGTGCTCAACATCGTGACGGGATAATTCTTCGGCCATTAGCACGGACTGTGCATGCGGCACATCGGTGTCGTCATCACCATGAAACAGTATCGTCGGGGGGTAATCGGCGGTGACATTCTGTAACGGACAGTAAGGAATGAAAAACTCAGGTTCTTTCTCGGGATCGCGTCCACCGACCTCCCGAGGCCACAGGCCGTTCTGGCGCAGATAGAGATAGAGCTTATGATTCTTCAATCGTCCTTCATAGGGTTCGGAAAGAATCGGGCGCTCAATATAGACTTCAGACTCTTCTGCAGAGACCAGCGGCTGCTGGCAGTAGAAGGGATCGGGTTTGGTGTACCAGTCGCCAGAAATGTCGCCATAGCCATAAACGGAAATGACCGCTTTGGGGCGCGGCTCGACACAAAAGCCGGACATTAAAGCCAGATAGCCGCCAGCGGAATGGCCGACGACGGCGACGCGCTGCGGGTCGATTGAAAACAGTTCGGGACCGGAGCTGGTTATCCAGTGGAAGGCATCCTGCAGGTCTTCGATGATTGCGGGCAGCTTGCTTTCCGGCGCCAGACGGTAGTCAATGGAAATAACAGTGTACCCTGCATCCAGATAAAGCTTCCGCTGCTTTTTGTGGATCATGTTGCGCGACCCGCCGATCAAAGCGCCCCCGTGAATGTAGACAATGACCGGGGATGGAGTTGAAGAGTCGCTCCGGTGCATCCCGACAGCATGACTGCCACAACAGCACCCGTCACCACGATCTCCTGAAAATGATAGCGTATTTCTTTAACTCTCATGAATGCTCCTTCTTCCAAACATCATACGGCTCGGAACCGTAGCACACCTAAATTGACGGCAGAATGATAAGAGCGTTTCAGGCTCGTTCTTTTTTAAGGGTTCTCCCTTCAAGAATCTATTCCATCATTCTGCAACCCCTTTTCTTCCGGCGTTTGGAAGGGCAGGCGGCAGTACGTGCCTACTCCAGCTCCACTTCTATTTTGTAGAAACCTTTTTGTTCGGCGGGGTGATTCGTGTCGGTGAAGGGAACGGCTGTGTAGGCGATGTTGCTTTCCAAGGGTTGGAAACCGCTGAGGAGGTTGGAGGCCCAGTAGACACTGTAGACGCGACCGTTGGTCGTGTTCCACGAAAGAACATTTCCAGAGGTCAGAGGGCTGAGGTCAGAGATCAGAAAGGCACTTTGCGGGTTGGTCGGGTTGAGCCCGGCAATGTAGGTTTCGAGAACGGTGTTGACCCCGTTGGAGGCCATGGCACTCGGGTTGACGTTCGTCGAGCCATAATGCGTGAGTTCCCAGCTGTCAGGGAGGCCGTCGGCATCTTCGTCGGACTCGTCTGATGTGCTCGACACGGTGATGCTGTCGAAGAAGGTGGTGTTAGTGCTTCCGTCGGTGAGTTCCAATCCTTGGAAACTCGAGGGGTTTCCGTGGAAGGGAAAGTTTCCAACCATTGGAACATTATTGAGCTCTAAGTTCCAAACCTTGGAAACAAAATCGCAGGTTACTGCGATTTTGTTCCAACCATTGGAAAAGAGAGGGGACTCAATGACGATCGATGTTTCGTTGCTGTATGCGACGAGCTGGCGGTTGGTGTTGACGTAGAATACGGCGGAGGCTCCGGTGGGTATGGTTTCTGGTGCAATTTCGCTGAGTACGGGGTTGATCTGGAGGGTGATCGAGATGTTGGTCGCTGATCCGAGGAAGGTGTGCGATGCGGTTTCGTAGGTTAGCGAAAGGGCTTGCGTTCCTGCAAACACGGTTCCGCTCTGGACGGTTCCGCCGCCGATCCATCCGTGCTGCCCGGCGAGCGAGCCGTTGGTTACGGCGTTGTCGCCGCTGTCCTCGAAGGGTTCATCCCATGGAAGGGCATAAACCGGGTCTTCATCGTCATCGATTTCTGTTGCGGTCAGGTATTCGATATCGAGTCCTTCCAGCTCACAGCGAATGATGGCGGTTCCGTTGGTGTAGTCCAAATCGTCGGGGGCAGCCGCCAGCGTGACGGGCTGGTAGGTGTTCCAGTTGTTGGTGGTGAAGGTGAGGCTGGAGCCGCTCTGCACGGTGATATCGCTGTCGCCGCTCAGGCGGCTGACGGTGACGGTTGATGTGGCTGCGGGCTGAGCCGTAAGCCGGACACTGAACTGGTTGGTGGAGTTTTCCGGGACGTTGAGGGAAGAGACGCTAATCTGAAGAAACCCGGACGCAGCATAATAGATATCGAGGTCGGACTGATTGACCGCGCCGTCGCCGTTGAAATCGCCGTCGCGCCAGATGGCGCCACTGGTGGTTCCGAGGTTGGCGTTAATGTGTGCCAGATCGTTGGTGTCCACCAGATCGTCCGTGTTGGCATCGCCGCCGGTAAAGGTGACGTAGTCGGCAATATAGGCCAGTTCGTGCCAGTCGTTGGTCGTCAGCGGGTACAGATATTCGACGCTGTCGGGCGCCTGTTCGAGGTCGCCGTTGACGACCATCAGCAGGTCAATCACGTCATTCGTTCCGTTGGAGCCGTTGGTCAGTTTCGGTTGATTCGGGTTGCTGAAATCCGGTTTAGAGATGTCGGAATTCTGCGAGTAGATATCGGAGGCGTCATCGCGATAGATGGCGGTATAGACTTGTAGTGTTGCCAGAATGTCTCCGCGGACGTTCGCGTGATGGTTGTTACCCCAATTCCGGTAGAGCCCATTTGTCCAGTCCTTCTGTCCCCAGGCTTCGCCCGTGTGGGTACGGAAGGCCGACCCCGCATCGGGATCGTCGTTGATGGCCTGCACGGACTGCTCATAGGTGTCGTTCACCTCTGCCTGCATATTGGATGGCCCCAGCCCGTCAAAAGCGCCGCCGGAAGCATACACACTGTGCGGGCGCGGACGCGCCCATGTGACGTGCATCACGGTAACCGCGCTGGTGCTGACACCCTGCGCGACTTTGCCCCAGCCCACGGCCTTGTCTATGTGATCTTGCACCCCGTTGCTTCCGACCATTGAAATGGCCGCCCATTCACTCTGATCCTGAAACAACAGGAAATCCAGCTCCTCGCCGACCGGCAGTGCGGCCTCGATCTCACTGATCATCCGGGTGCGATTCGTCAACACCCGAGGGTCGTTCGTTGGATTGGCATTCGAAATATATTTTTCTTCAACAATCCGAGGATGTCCGTCCCACTCGGTGAGATAGGGGAGCAGCTCGTACGAGCATATCCAGTCCAGTGTTCCTGTGCGCCAGTAACTGGCATTGATGGCCGCATATCGCTTCGCTTCTTCAGAAAACGTCGCGCCGGCCAGCATGCAGCTCAGTACAAAAATCCATCCTGCTTTTCGATTTAAAATCATCTTCATGTCTCCGTTTATTCAGCGATGTGGCAATTCCAATCTGTGAATCTACTTGAGTTGTCCAGATCCGTGAATTAGCGTTTGCGAAGTTTATATTTGAAAACGCGCCATATGAATCTGTCGTTGAACAAAAGAATTCTGCTTTCTCTTACCTGGACGGTCAGCTCGAACCGGGACTTGGCGCAAGGCGTTTATTCCTTTGCACACCTCGGCTCCGATTGGCGATTCACGCGGTATACCCCCCGCCAAAACGAAGCGATTGATTTCCGCCGGCTCGACGGGGCGATTGGGAATTTATCCAATCCCGCATTGCGAGACAAACTGCATGAGCACAACGTCCCGCACGTTGCGTTGCATCGAGGCGCCTCGGGCGTCGACATCTCTTCCGTGACGCTCGACGAGCAGGAGGTCGGAAAATCAGCGGTCAGCCACTTTCTCGATTTGGGCTTGCGCAATCTGGCCTACCTGTCGATCGCCTCGTTGCAGGGCTGCGATCCGCGGGGCGGCGCCTTTGCCGGGGCGGCGGTTCGGGCGGGTCTGGACGCGCCGAAGATCGGCGTTATACATTCCGACGAGAAAAAAATGCAGCATTGGTTGAGGAGTTTGCCCAAACCTGTCGGGGTTTTTCTTTTTTCAGACCACCACGCGGATATCGTTTTTAAAGCCTGTCACGATGCCGGACTGCGCATTCCCGATGAAATTGCTTTGCTGGGGATCGATAACGACGAAATAATCGACAACAGCCTGTTCCCTCCCTTGTCGAGCATCGCCTGCCCCTATCGGCAAATGGGGTATGAAGCGGCCCGAATACTGGATACGCTCATGCGTCAACCCTCCTCCGAACCCGTTCATCGACTTTTCCCGCCTGCTCAAATCATCGCGCGTGCATCGACGGATACCGTCCAGATAGAAAACCCGGCGGTCGCCCAAGCCATCGCATATATTCGCAAAAACTTCTCCACGCTGAAAGGCGTGGATGAAGTCGCCCGGGCCTCCGGGGTTTCGAGGCGACAGCTGGAACGACTTTTTTCAACCCTGCGCGGGCAAAGCATCCGTGCGGAAATAACCCATCAGCGACTGGAGCAGGCCAAACGAATTCTTCAAAATACCAATATCACGATGGACGAAGTGGCCGCGCGCTGCGGGTTCTGCGACGGGTTCTATTTCAGCACCGTGTTTAAAAAACATAACGGAATGCCGCCCAACACCTATCGGCGCATGTTTAGTCCGGGGTAGCGAGTGGATTCAAAAATAGACGGACTGGGTCGGCGAGTTCGAGGAACTCGGCTACAAAAGAGAGACGGTGTTGTTGTAGCTGCGATCCGTGATCGCGGAGTCGAAGGAGATGGTTTTTTGATCGGAATAAACGCAGATGGGAAATTGGGCGGAACGAAAGAGAGCTTCCGATTCACCGGGGCTATTCTAATTCCACCTCGATTTTGTAGAAACCCTGTTCGGTGTAGGGGTGGTTGGTGTCGGTGAACGGAACCGCCGTGTAGGCAATATTGCTTTCCAAGGGTTGGAAACCGCTGAGGAGGTTGGAGGCCCAGTAGACACTGTAGACGCGACCGTTGGTCGTGTTCCACGAAAGAACATTTCCAGAGGTCAGAGGGCTGAGGTCAGAGATCAGAAAGGCACTTTGCGGGTTGGTCGGGTTGAGCCCGGCGATGTAGCAATCCTTTACGGTGTTGACTCCGTTGGAGGCTGTTGCTACCGGGTTCGCGTTGGTCACACCGCCATAGTATCGTTCCTCTCATGTGTCGGGCAGGCCGTCGCCATCGGTGTCGGACTCAGTAGCAGTACCAAGCGGGTGACTGGCCAAGAGCATGTCGGGATAGATGTCCACCTGCCCCTGATGCTGGATTTCATACCATTCTTCGTAGCCCACCGTGACCTGATCGCCGATTTGCAGGTCGTTGAAATCCGATTCGCAAATGCCGTTTTTCCAAATCCAAACCGAGTCATCAATTACGAAAGTGTAGAGTCGTCCTGCTGCGTTGGCGGCAGCCCAGCGATCCAGTATTTCCATGCGCCCTTCAGCCTTGTCGGTATAGGCGTACGTGATGTCCGCACCCTCCGCATTTTTCCAGAAACCGTATCCTGTAACGGTGTTGGTGGTAATCGGCGGCATCTGCACGGTAATGGTCTTGCTGCCAGGATCCATGGATTCAATGGTTCCAAAAAATTCGATCAGCTTGCTTGCTGATGGGATGGTGTAATTGATTATCCGAAGCGCCAAGTTGGTTCCCGCCAAATAATTTGTCATGACGAAGTCTGTATAGTAGTCCGACTCGTTTTCGGATGTTCCTCCGGAAACCAGCAGGTGCGGGCGGGGTTCCACCTTTTCATCAATGGGAAATTCAATGACCAGCTTGTTGCCGACCGAAAGAGCGCTCAGGTTGGTTTTAGAGAAAACATCCCCGTTTTTGAGAACAATGCGCGTGCCGGCATCTACAGAAAATGTGTAGTTGTTTGTTTCAGAATCTCCTCGGGCTTTATAATCGGCTTGAATAATTGAAGCGTTTGTATCAATGGATGTAATTTCAAAACAACCGAGTCCATTTTCAGCCCAGCCAGATGTCTTTGGAAGCATTTGGCGTTCGGGGAACGGCGGGCTGTAGAGGTCGGCAATAAATTCATTGATGTTGCTCACAATTCCGCCATCGAGTTCAAAAAGACGTCGGAGGCATATCTCGGTAAAAATATCTCCGAGATAACCGAGCCCTTCTTTATGGCTGTAATAGGTACCCAGATCTTTGTCTTGAAAACGTACCCCGTCTTTCGCCCGGAGAACGACCTTTCCGGCATCGTCCACCAGCGTCAGTCGCTGGGAACCCAGGTCGCCTGTCTTCGCAAAATCGTACCGCTCGACCATGGATCCGTTTCCGACCAGCGTGGGAATCATGTGGGTAGGGGTTTCCATGTGGCCGATTTTTCCGATGCGGGCGGAGCGTTCGGTTGTGTAATCCACCTCCGCAAACCGGTAATCCACTCCGTTGAGCACATCGCGCGGCGGGTTGGTTCCATAGTAAGCCATATCATCAATAAACATATCCCCAATCGCCGGGCTTGGAAAATCGATGGAGTAAATATGCGCCTGATCTTTGTAAGCTCGATAGAGGTGGTTATACAGCCGCCAGCGATAAAATTGCGTGCGATCCTCCAGCGTCGCCTGACAAACTAAGATCGGTTTCCCGTCGCCCAGCAGGTCATGCGTGGTTACATAGTCCGCGTCCGTCATGCCGTCTAACTGTCTAAGAACCTCCGGCGTTTGCGGAACCACATGCCCCTCGCCATCCAGCGTGTAGTATTTTCCGGGCATCAGATATTTATCCAGCCCCTCCAGACGAATAAATTCTGTTGCAGATTGACTCGGAAGATTGCTGAATTGCGGGAGCTTCACCGCCGATTTGAGCTTCATCAAAGAGATATCTGCAATCAATTGTTCGCCCAAATTTACATAACGGTGCCCGGTTCCGCCCAGCCATGGAGCATACCAATCCACTGGAGCAATCTGACCGGGGATCATGCCGCCGACGACGTCCCACATTGCGGAAACGCGGCGAATGGTCTCCAGATCGTTGGTGGTCAGTATGTCGCCCTGATAATAACGCTCGCGGATGATATCCCATTCGTCAATTAAATCGTCTGCAAAGGCCGTGCATTCCGGCTCCTTCGTCCCCCCGCCGTTACTGCCGGGTATTTTCGCACGGCTGCCGATATCCGCATAAATCATAAACCTGTATTTCCGATTTGCGCCTGTCAGTTCATTTCCGGCAAGAACATTTGTGCGCATAGTATCGCCTATGGTAGCCATAAAATTGGTGTAGGCATCCACGCAAATTTGCTGTTCCGGAGTGTACGCCGTATCGACGATCTTTGCGCCTAACTGAGAAAACTTCATCCGGCGGGAAGTGACGTGGGAACAGCCTATCTCCAGTTTGGTGAGTTCGCTGTCCTGCTGCGCCAGCTGGAGCGAAAGACCGCTCACGTTGGTTACACTGCCGAGGTTGGTTGTCAGCACATCACATCCTGCCCAGGAGGCCCAGAGCGTCACCGGAGCATTGGTTCCGCTGCCTGTAATGGAGAACGCACCGTTCGTATCGGTTTTGATGAACAGATGCGGGTTCTGCTCTACCATCACATATCCGTCGAATACCGGATCGGCATTGTAGTCCAGCAGAGTCCCTTGAATGGAATAGTCCACAGCCAAAGCCTGAATGGCGGATGCCAACAAAACGCAGGCGATCAAAATATACTTCTTCATCATCATTTCTCCTTTTTAACGGCAGAAACAAACTGTGAGTATACAAAATTAATGTGCAATTTCCAATTGCTGAGACGAATACGAGTTGTGCCAAGTTGAATAACTCATGAAACCATCTCCCTTGGAAA
>JAOZSE010000066.1 GCA_029939835.1 Pontiellaceae bacterium | reverse complement strand
AGGGCGAGCGTTCGCGCTGGTGTGAGCCAACTTTCCCCGTTCGGGGCGCATCGCCTTTTGCAAGGCCGTGGCACCTTTGTTGTAAGGTTGCCGGGCGTTCCCTCACGCCTCTCTTAATGCATGGTGCGCAAGATACGCTTTTTTTGTGTGCTGTCAATACCTCTTTTGGAAAAATATATAAAAATGATCATAATTAATGTATTTACGTTTTCCCTTTCTACTATGGATGAAAAAGGCGAATGAAACGTTTCCAAGCTTTGGAAAAGCCGTTAGGGTCTCCGGATATGCGCAGATTTTTCTCAGTTTTTTTGATCATGCTTTCAGTCGGATTGACGACCGTTCAAGCGGATTCCGACCAGCTGCTTCAGTCGCTCAGACCGGCAGGACATGTCAACGATTTCGCGGGCGTAATGCGGCCCGCCGACCGCGCCGCCGTGGAACGGCTTCTGACCGAGCTGGAGCAGAAGACCGGCGCGCAGGTGGCGGTGGTGAGTCTTAAATCACTGGACGGCGGACAGATCGACGATTTTTCCACCCGGCTCTTCGAACGCTTGGGCATCGGCCAAAAAGGAAAAGACAACGGAATTCTCCTGCTCGGCGCAACGCAGGAGCGGCGCGGAAATCGTTTCCGGATTGAGGTCGGTTACGGCCTCGAAGGCGTGATTCCCGATGCCGCGGCGGGACGGATTCTCGACAACTATGTGCTTCCGGCCTGGAACCAGCGGCAGCACGGAGCCGCACTGGCCGGTGGTGCGGCGGCCATCGCGCAGCGGATCGCCACCGACCGGGGCGTCACACTTACCGGCGTACCGGAACACATTCGGCGCTCATCCAAGAAACGGGGCTTCCCGCTGGGTAACATTATTTTTCTGCTGATCTTTATCCCCTTTGCCATCCGTCATCCGTTTTTGGCGATGCTGTTGCTCAGCGGCGGACGCGGCGGTTTTGGAGGGGGTGGATTCGGCGGCGGAGGCTTTGGCGGTTTTGGAGGAGGCATGTCCGGCGGCGGCGGAGCGAGCAGATAGGAATCTGGAGAAAACAATGAAACTGGAAAAACTAACCCAAGAACTGCAGAAGGCCTGCGGCGAAAACCTGAAGTCCATCATCCTTTACGGATCCGCCGCAGCCGGAGACCATGCGGGGAAGCGTTCGGACTATAACGTGCTGGTGGTCACGGATGATCTGGGCGGAGCCAGGCTGAAAGCGTTTTCAAAAACGGCCCGGGCCTGGGCCAAGGCCGGCAATCCCGCCCCGTTGCTTTTCACCATGGAGCGCCTTAAAAAATCAACCGATGTATTCCCCGTTGAACTGCTCGATATTAAAGAGTGCCATCAGATCCTCTACGGCGAAGACGTGGTTAGCGACATCGAAGTCAGTACGGCCAATCTCCGCTTGCAGATTGAACACGAACTGCGCGGCAGCCTGATTCAACTCCGTCAGCAATATCTGCTGGCGGCAGGAGATTCGAAGCGGGTTGTCAACCTGATGATCCAATCTCTCTCCTCTTTCCTGGTTTTGTTTCGTGCGAGCCTCCGCCTGTTCGAAACCGACATCCCCCAGAAAAAATTCCAGGCACTGGAAAAACTCAACAAATATATTCCCGTTCCGGGTGAAGTTTTCAGTACAGTACAGCGATTGAAGGACGGATCGCTGAAATCGAAGGCGGTTGAGACGGAATCGCTGTTTGACGAGTATCTGAAGACTATTGAAAACGTTGTGGACGCCGTTGATCTGCACATTCACAAAGGAGAATAGAGTTATGAAAAAGGTTTGGATCATTCTCGGAATTATCGTTCTCGTTATTCTTTTTTCGGCCGTTGGGTCGCGCAATAAATTCGTGACGCTCGAAGAAGGCGTCGATGCGCAGTGGGCAAACGTCGAAACCGTTTTGCAGCGCCGCTTCGACCTGATTCCAAATCTCGTCAACACCGTCAAGGGCTATGCCTCGCACGAAAAAGAGCTTCTCACCGAAGTGACCCGCCTGCGCAGCCAGTGGGGAGCCGCCGCCACGCCGGACGAAAAAGTCGGAATCGCCGGAGCCATGCAGAGTGCACTGGGCCGCCTGATGGTGGTGGTGGAAAGATACCCGGACTTAAAAGCCAACCAGAACTTCCTTGCCTTGCAGGACGAACTGGCCGGAACAGAAAACCGCATTTCGGTCGAACGTCGCCGTTACAACGGAGCCGTACGGGCCTACAACGTCTCAATCCGGAAATTCCCCGGCGCCATCTGGGCCAGCCTGTTCGGCTTTGAAAAACACGCCGCGTTTGAAGCCGCACCGGAAGCCGCTGCGGTACCGACCGTGGAGTTTTAAAGCGGCTTGTAAAAACGGTAGCCGCCCCGAAGCTTCGGGGCGGGAAACCCGCGGCTTCGCTCTTGCCAAGGGCGGAGGCCTTCCGTACTCTCTGGCGGATGAATTTTAAAACGCTAAGTGCTTTTCTTGCGGGTGTTGCGTTGCTGACTGCGCTGACAGGCTGCTCGACGCCGCTTGCATACCAGGAAACCCGTTCCGGCCGCTACTTTTATCTCAATCCCTTTGCCTATAAACCGGCCACGCCGCAGGAGCACTGGGACTATGCCGCCTCGCTCGAAGAGCGCGGTAAAATCAAGAAAGCCCGCAAGCAGTTTGAAGTTCTGCTGAAGCGCTGGCCGGAAAGCGCGCTGGCGGCTTCTGCCAAACAGGTGGTGGCCGATCTCTATTTTGCCGAAGGCGACGACCAAAAAGCATTCGACACCTATCAGGAACTGATTGACGAATACTACACTGGCATCCGAAATTATGATGCCGTGCTTGAGCGGCAGTTCGCCATTGCCGAGCGGGAAATGAAGCGCAAGCGCATGCGCTGGCTCTTCGGCGGCTACACCGCTCCGGAGAAGGCGATTACTTATTTTGAATCCATTCTGCGCAACGCGCCGCAGTGGGAGCGTTCGGCGGAGGTGCAATATCTAATCGGTGATGCGTACTGCCGCAACGGCGAAGAGGAGCTGGCCATTGTCGCCTGCGCGACCGTGGAATACCGCTATCCCGACAGCCCCTTTGCCGAAAAAGCCGCGCTGACTAAAATCGAGTGCCTCAAAAAGCTGGTTCGCGCCGTGCCGTACAGCGTAGATATCCGCGAGCAGGCGCAGCTGTCCGTTCGCCTCTTTGAAGCGCTTTATCCGCAGTCGGAACATCTGGCCGATGTTGCGGCATTCGGCGCGGAACTCGACGAGCAAGCCGCGCGGAATACGTATGAAACCGGCGAGTTTTACGAGCGCGTACTGCGCCCGCCGGCAACGGATTCGGCTAAAATCTATTACGAAAAAACAATCGCTCAATTCGGCGGTACCGAATGGGCGGTCAAATCGGCCGAACGGCTCAGCGTGCTGGCGCCCGCCGCCGCAGGGAAAACAACGGCTGATATCTTCAACGAACTTCAGAGCCTTCCTGCAGAACCCGCAGACGCGGAAAAAAAAACGACTGATATTTTAGCTGAACCTCAGGATGCTCCTGAAGAGAAGCCGATTCCGGAACGTCTGACGACAGATGACGAGGCTATCGAAATCACCGCCGACCGCATGGAGTATGCGGACTCACTTATGATCGGCGAGGGGAATGTGGTGTTTCAGCAGCAGGACACCTCCCTGCGCGCCGACCGCGTCACCGTCAATCCCGACACCGGCGAGATCACCGCCAGCGGCGGCATCGTCATGGTGCGCGGCGACAACTACTGGGAGGGCGAGGCGCTTGACTATAACTTCAAGACGCGCGAGGGCAGCTTCGGTTCGTCCGTTATGTTTTTTGATCCCGCCTACATCACCGCCGGAGAGGTCGAACGGGTTTCGAGCAACGAGTTTCTCCTGCGCAACGTCACCATCACCACCTGCTCCGCCGAAAAGCCGGCGGTTTATGCCCGGGCGCGCGAAGTACGGCTGATCGACCGCAATTTCCTTATCGCCAAGCACATCACGTTCTACGCCGGGCCGGTGCCGATGTTCTACATGCCGCACTGGCAGCGCCACTTCACCCACCGTCTCTTCACCACCTATATAGGGTACGGCTCCCGGGTCGGTGCCTTTTTCAAAACGCGCACCAGCCTGCGGCCGACCGGCTGGCTTAAAGCCGATACGCATCTCGACTTTTATTCCAAACGAGGCGTCGGCGTAGGACAGGATCTCGCGTGGAGAACGCCCGGCGGAGGCGGCGGAATTGAAACCTATTACATCAATGACGACGACCGGTATGACGACGAAGATATCGGGCCGCGGCGCGCGCTGATTGATAATGACCGCTACCGCGTAAAGGTGACGCATCGCGAACAGTTTACTGACGAAACCTATTTCCAGACCCGCTTCAACTACCTGAGCGATCCCGATATTCTGGAGGATTTTTTCAACGAGGAATTCCGTGGCGAGGCCAATCCTGAAAACTATGCCGTACTGCAGCACTCGGCAGAGCGCTATGCTGCGGGCTTGCGAATGGATCGCCGCCTCAACGATTTCTACACCACCGTTGAACGCATTCCAGACTTCAGTCTCGACTGGTATCGCGGGCGGGTGACCGGTACGCCATTCCATTTTGAAAGTCGTAACAGCTTTGCCTATCTCGAACGGCTTCATTCCGAAACCAACGTGCCGCCGGTCAGCGACTACCGCAGCGGACGGTTCGACACCTATAACCGCCTCTTCCTGCCGCTGCGCCTTTTTGATTTCCTCAACGTCATTCCGCGTGGCGGCTATCGCGGCACGTGGTACACCGAAACCACGCCCGCCGCCCCGGCCGAGCACCACCGCCACATTTATGAACTCGGTGCGCTGACCTCCTTCAAAGCGTACAAAACGCTGACGGAAAACAGCGCTTTCTTCGGCACCGGCCTTCGGCATGTGATGGAACCCTATGCCGACTACAGCTACCGCGATAAGCCGAGCCTCGGAACGAATGACCTCTATTTCTTCGACGGAACCGACCTGATCGAGGAACAGAACGAAATCCGTTTCGGCCTGCGCAACTTCCTGCAAACCAAACGCGGAACCAAGCGGATTGCCAATTTCCTCGATGCCGATGTCTATACCACGTTCCGCTTTGAACCGCAGACGGGAGAGGAGGACTTCACCAATCTGGTTGCCGATGCCGAGCTAAGTCTCACCGACAATTTCAATATTCAGGCCGACCTGGAATACGACTGGTATTCGCGTGTCCTGTCGCCAGCCAACCTGCGCATGAATTGGATGACTTCCGACAGCAGCACCTTCTCGCTCGAATACCGCTATGTTGACAACGAAAAATCACTGATCACCCCGTCACTCAGCCTCTTTCCCAATGCCGACTGGTCATTCGATTTCCTTGCGCGCTACGACGCCGAAAGGGACGGCTGGGAGGAACGCCGGGTAGTGGTCAGCCATAAATTCGACTGTGTCGGCATGGGGCTGGGCTATCGTTGCGACGAAGACAACGAACATCAGTTCTGGATTCAGTTCTGGCTGACCGCCTTCCCGCGCGCCTCACTCGATCTGGGTCGGTAACGTCTGAAGTGAGCGGCGGTGCACATAACGTTTCCTCTCATTAACCGGCGTCTTCACTGTATGCTCAAATTTCTTCGCAATTAGTCTTCTTCGTCGTAATATTCAATTTTGCTCAAGAGCACGATTATGAGTGTAGCGATCGGTCCTAGGAAAAGAGAAAGGATCCACCATAAAAATCCGCTTCTATTTTTCCCTTGGGCAAGTCCTGCATTGATGAGAGATAAGGTTCCCCAGCCGACAATAAAGTCTGTAGATTCTATCATATTTTTCTCTGCGAACGTTTACTGAGTGTCAGACGTTTTTTCTGGCGTCTGACAGATAAAAATTATGGAACGCGGCCTTTTTTGTAAAATTCTATCTTTTTTGATAAAAACCGTCTGGGTTTTTAAAGAAATGAATGTGTTTTTTAGGGGCATATACCGGATACAAAACAACCGATCGTGTGGTCGTTGTAGTCACGGGACATCTTGGGTAGGGATGGCTCGCCGAGCCGTCCGCGGCGCTTTCGGCGAAAGCGCCCTACCTTTTGAGAGCCGGGGCGAAGGTGGAAGAGGCCGGTCCGCCCGCGAAGTTTCGGGGCGGCTACAGTCCCCGATGTTTATCCGGCGCCGATCAGCCGGAGAAACTCGGTGCGGGTCGCCATGTCCTTGCGGAAGCTTCCGTGCATGGCGGAGGTGATCATTTTCGAATTCTGCTTTTCGACCCCGCGCATCATCATGCAGAGATGCTGGGCTTCAATCACGACGCCGACGCCGACCGGGTCGAGCTTGTCCATGATGATGTGGGCAATCTGTTCGGTCAGCCGCTCCTGAATCTGCATCCGGCGGGCAAACATATCGACGACGCGCGCGAGCTTACTGACGCCGAGCACCTGCTTTTTCGGGATGTAGCCGATGTGGCATTTGCCGATAAACGGGAGCATATGGTGTTCGCAGAGGCTGTAAATCTCAATATCCTTCACAATGATCATGTGATTGTCTTCGGCGGTGAAAAATGCGCCGTTGAGCACTTCGTCCACATCCTCCTGATAGCCGCGCGTCAGAAATTTATAGGATTCCGCCATCCGGTTCGGGGTATTGCGCAATCCCTCGCGCTCGGGATCTTCACCGATTTCCACTAACAGCTGTTTGAATAGTTTTTCCATTTTCATTCTCCTTCCATGCTGTAAAAAACTCTAACCGCGAATGAACGCAAATAAATGCGAATGGGATGGGCTCGTAGAGCCCACATTACATGCGGACTTTAATGTAGAGGCGGCTCTGCGAGCCGATTTCCTGATCCCGTTATTATTAGCGTTCATTCGCGGTTCTGAATTTGGTTGCCAGTACATGTTTCAATAAAACGCCAGCGCCTTCAATAATCATCCAGATTTCAAGCACCACCACTGTCGCGCCGATACTGAACAGCAGCCAGTTGCCCGCTGCAAAAAAGGTGCGGAGGTTATAATCCATGGCCCAGGCGGTGACGGCGATCATAAAGAGCATCGGAATCAGCGTATAGAGGATCGGCTTTTTGTTGCCAGCCAGCCAGACGCTTATGACGAGGAATGCCAGGCCCGCCAGCAGCTGGTTCATCGCGCCGAAAAGCGGCCAGAGCAGTAGCGCCCCTTTGCCCTCGGCGCCGCTGCTGAAGGCAAGCAGCAGCGCGGTGCCGACCGCAATGAATGTGGCCGGATGCCGCCGGGCCAGGAAAGGTGCTTTGCAGGCGGTTGCCAGCTCGCTCACGATATAGCGCTGAATGCGCGTGGCCGTGTCGAGCGTCGTCGCCGCGAAGGAGGCCACAAAGACGCCCATCAGCGTCAGGATAAACGGTCTCGGCAGGCCGGTGCTTTCGATCATATTGGTGGCTCCGGTCACAAATGCGCCGATTTTGGAGCCCAGCCCCTGGGCGGAGGCCCAGCTTGCATACTGCTGACTGAACGCCGCGTTGCCGATGAGCAGCTCGCCGTCTTTCATCAGGCCAAGCCCGATGCCCGCGCCGCAGGCAATCAGCACAAACACCGCCAGAAGCCCCTCGAGCAGCATGCCGCCGTAACCGATGCCCTGCGCGCTGCCCTCGCTGTCGCACTGCTTCGAGGTGGTTCCGGAAGAAACCAGCGAGTGAAAACCCGAAATTGCGCCGCACGCTACCGTAATGAACAGCAGTGGCAGAATCGGCGGTGCGCCTTCGGGCGCGATGTTGAGCGCCGGGGCCGCCATGAGGGGGCGTGCGATGAGAACGCCGGCGAAAAGCAGAACCATCGCGATCAGGAGCTGCCACGCGTTGATGTAGTCGCGCGGCTGGAGCAGCACCTGCACCGGAAGCGTCGAGGCGATGTAGGCATAAATCAGCAGGCACACCACCCAGACGCCTACCGGTGAAAGGCCCAGTATGGAAGGAACTGTGATCGGGAAGCGCGCGCCCAGCAGCATGGTGCCGTACATTAAAACGACGGCGATGGCGCCGAAGAGAACCGGGTTGGCCTTTTTCTTATACACCAGCCAGCCGAGCGTTATCGCAATCGGAATCTGCAGCCAGACCGGCGCAACCGATTCAGGGAACAAATGGAATACCGCTGCGATCACCACGCCGAAAATCGCGACCACCAGCCAGAGTGCAAAAAAGATAATCAGCAGGAAAAGAATGCGGACGCGCGGGCTGATCACGGTGCCCGCGATATCGCCGATTGAGCGGCCCTGATTGCGGAGCGAAATTATGATCGCGCCGAAATCGTGCACCGCGCCCATCAGAATTGAACCAAACAGAATCCAGATCAGCGCCGGAACCCAGCCCCAGATAATGGCAATGGCCGGGCCGACAATCGGGCCGGTTCCCGCAATCGAGGTAAAATGATGGCCGAAAAGCACCAGCCGGTCTGTTTTTACAAAATCAACGCCGTCGTGGTGAGTCGTGCTCGGGCAGGGGGCTTCGTGATCTACTTCAAAGAGCTTGCGGGCCAGAAAGCGTCCGTAAGTATTGTAGGCAATGAGGTAGAGCACGGAGGCTCCGGCGGCAATCCACAGTGAATTCATAAACAGCTCCCTGCTTAAAGCCGCGAAGTCTAGCGGATTGCATTCAACCTGCAATCCTTAACGATCCGCCAGATCAGTCAGATCCGACAGATCAGTCTGACTCCTAAAAAGTTCTTTTAATGCTTGCAGGTTTTGTTAAAGTTTAGCCATGAGCAAAATAAGACCCAGTGGCGGCTGTCGCGATACCTGCGGTTTCCAGACGGCCACTATCATTTACGACGCCACCTGGTGGTTTTGCGAAAAGTTTCTCAACTCCCGCTCGCGCACGATTGACCAAAGGGTGCAGGCCGCCCGTTCGGGACGGCAGAACATCGCCGAAGGCAGCCGCGCCGCCGCCACTTCCTCGCAGACCGAACTACGCCTGATCAACGTCGCTCGCGCCAGCCTTGACGAACTGCTGCTCGACTACGAAGACTTCCTGCGTCATCGGCACCTCAACCAATGGAAACCCGATTCGACCGAAGCTATGGCCGTTCGCCGCGTTCCGCAAAAATTCAAACAGGATCAGCCGGATCAGTCTGATCTGACCGAGCTCAACGATGAACAGCGCTGGGCCCTCTACGCCCCGTGGCTGGAGCACAACGACCCCGCCGTGCGGGCCAATGCCCTTATTTGCCTCATCAACCAGGGCAACTACCTGCTTGATCAGCAGATTGCCGCGCTCGAAAAACAGTTTGTCGAAGAAGGCGGCTACAGCGAGCAGCTTGCTACCGCCCGTCTCGCCGAACGCAGCCGGCGCAAGCGTCATCCGTCAGATTCGCCTGATCCGACAGATCACATCCCCGACTGTCCGCAATGCGCCAAACCCATGGTCCTGCGCACCGCGCAGAACGGAAAAAACGCCGGGAAACAGTTCTGGGGATGTTCCGCCTATCCCGATTGCAAAGGCATCGTGAAAATCTAACTGATCCCGTAGCGAAGCGAATATCCCGATCCTTCGGGACGCCCAATACGCCTGATGCGAAACTTGCTCCACCCAATCCCTTTATCGCCGAATCCGATCCGCCAGATACACCTGATCCGTCAAATTTTCTCCGCTGAAAAAAGAACTCCCCTGCGCTTTCAACTCTTGGACTCGAAGCACCGCGAAGAGAGGCTTCTGAATCTTTTTAAAAGCAATGACTGGAAGGAGTGGCAATATTACTGTAGAAAACACCCGTGTTTTGCGCGTAGTGCGTGAAAGCTTATGACGGAGCACGTGGGGAGGGGAAAACAGCAATGCATTCTAAGATTCATAGGCT
>JAOZSE010000065.1 GCA_029939835.1 Pontiellaceae bacterium | reverse complement strand
TGGCCATTCCCAGCTTCGGCGGCATGCTCGTCGTCCTCATCAGCATCTTCATCGTACCCGTGCTCTACTGCGCGGTGGAGGAACAGAAGTTGAAAATAAGGAGGTGACCCATGAAGACAAAACAATGGATTCTAAGCATCCTGAGCGGAACGCTCCTCGTTGGTGCCGGAGTCGTTGCCACGATGTACGTGACGGAATGGCGCGAGCCCACCGCAACGTATCTGGAGACCACCGACCCGCAACTCATCCAGATACGGGAAGACCTCGAGGCCTATAAAGCCAAACTCCGCAAGGAGGAAAAATATTTCTGCTGCATCAAAAACGACTGCAACTGGTGCGCCATTCATATGGGGCACTGCCCCTGCGGGGATCTGGTTATGGAAAAGGGAGTCGAAAAATCGTGCCCCGACTGCGCCGCCGCCTGGAATAAAAAGCAGGGGAAAATTCCCGGTGTCGATCCCGATGCCATTCAGGTGACTACCTTCGGCATCTACGGCTACGAAGAAGGCGGGCATCATGCCCCAACAAACGCTTCGGGAACGGAGCACCATGAAAAGTAGGACAGGCATGATGGCTGTCCTACGTTAGAAACGGTAAACGGGATATGGTATGAGCCATGAAGCCCTTATTCGACTGAGCGTTTTCTTCGGTATGCTCGCCGTGATGGCCCTCTGGGAGGTGCTCGCTCCGCGCCGGAAACGCACCTTTTCCCGCAAACAACGCTGGCCCGCCAATCTGGGGATTGTGGCTCTGAACACCTTTCTCGTGAGGGTGCTTCTCCCGACCACGGGCCTCGGACTGGCCGCCTTTGCACAGGCCCGCGGATGGGGGCTGTTTAATCTCCGCCTCGCCTCCCTCTGGATCACCGTTCCGCTGACAATTCTGGTGATGGATTTTGTGATTTATCTGCAACACGTCCTGTTCCATGCGGTTCCGCTATTCTGGCGCTTCCACCGGGTGCACCACACCGATCCAGAGTTCGATTTCACAACGGGAAATCGTTTCCATCCCATTGAAATTTTCATCTCCATGGGAATCAAATTTGCCGTTATCGCTGCGCTCGGCGCCCCGCCCGCAGGCGTACTGGTTTTTGAAATCCTGCTCAATGCCTGTGCCACCTTTAACCATGCCAACGCATTTCTGCCGTTGCGCGTTGATCGTGTTTTGCGCTGGCTGGTGGTCACACCCGACATGCACCGTGTGCACCACTCGATTGAAAAGGATGAAACCAACAGCAACTTCGGCTTCAACCTGCCGTGGTGGGATCGCCTGTTCGGCACCTATCGCGCGCACCCCCGCAAGGGACACCTTGATATGACCATCGGCCTCGAAACTCCGCGCGACCCAGAGCAGTGCCTCTCCCTGCCCCGGATGCTTCGGTTTCCGTTTCAGCCCGAATTGTCGGAAGTGAAAGTTCCAACCGTAAAGGGAGAAACCCGATGAGCCAACCCAGCATTGCCCTTTTGCAACAGATGCCCATCTTCGGCGGGTTGAACTCCGACAGTCTTCAACTCCTCCTGCAACTGTCTCCCGCAGTCACGATCACCTCGGGAAACTTTTTCTTCCGGGAACAGGAAACGGGCGGCTCCATGTTTGTTCTGGAAGAGGGAAAGGTGGCCATCCTTAAATCCTGGGAGGGAAACGATCACCTGTTGACCTATTTGGCTCAGGGGGATTGCTTCGGTGAAATGGAAATGATGAATCTCTGTCCCCGAGTGGCCTCTGTGATGGCCGTCACCGACTGCACCGCCCTGCAAATATCAAAGGCAAGTCTCTTTCACCTGTATGAAAAAGATCTGGAACAATTCACATTGATTCAGATGAATATGGGCCGGGAGGTCAGCCGCAGACTCCGCACACTGGATCAGGAATTGTTTGAGAGAAACGTGAAGGAAAACGTCGCTATAAAGAAAATTCTCTCACATCAGGATTTGATCGAACAGGAAGGAGACCGAACATGAAACTCAACTCCACCATCACCTGCCCCGAGTGCGGCTTCGCGAAAGAAGAAACGATGCCCACCGATGCCTGTATGCATTTCTACGAATGCACCCGCTGCCATGCCCTGCTGAGTCCGAAACCGGGCGACTGCTGCGTCTTCTGCACCTACGGCTCCGTCCCCTGCCCGCCCATTCAGGAGGAGAGAGAAAAGAACCACCAAAAAGGAGGAATGTGATGAAACGTATACTGATGATTATTACGCTCGCTGCGCTGGCCTTGCAGGCACAAGCCCACTGCCAGATTCCGTGCGGAATCTATGATGATGCCGCACGCCTCACGCTGATGAAGGAACATGTCACCACCATCGAAAAATCGATGAATGAAATCGCCCGCTTGACAGCAGCAAGCCCCAAAGATCCCAACCAACTCGTCCGCTGGGTCAACAATAAGGAAGTACATGCCGACAAGCTGACGGAGATCGTCACCTGCTACTTTCTCGCGCAGCGCATCAAGCCAACCGAACCGGCGGAGAAATATGGAGCTGAACTGAAACTGCTCCACTTGATGATGATTGCGTCCATGAAAGCCAAACAGACTGTTGATCTTCAGTATGTGGAGGAACTGCGCAAATTGATCGATGACTTTGAGGATCTCTATTTCGGCGAATCACCCGCGGAATAAACAGTCGAGGTTTCCGTTCCCACACGTTTAAACGTATGGGAACGTTTCCGCTCTGCAATTCCGCCTGTTTTCGTGTTGCGGGGTACGAGGGCACACTTTATATTCCGAGACTCATTTTCATGAAAATCAGAACCTAAATAAAGGAGCAGACCAAATGTCAGCTATTGTTGAAGTCATCGCCCGTGAGATTCTCGATTCGCGCGGCAACCCGACCCTCGAAGTAGATGTAGTTCTCGAAACCGGCGCCGCCGGCCGCGCAGGCGTTCCGTCTGGAGCATCCACCGGCGAAAACGAAGCGCTCGAACTGCGCGACGGCGACAAAAGCCGCTATCTCGGCAAAGGCGTTCTCAAAGCCGTTGCCAATGTCAATGAGCAGATCGCTCCGGCCATTATTGGCATGGATGCACTCGACCAGGTCGGTATCGATCAGTTTACGATCGACCTCGACGGAACAAAGACCAAAAGCAATCTGGGCGCCAACGCGATGCTCGGCGTTTCACTGGCCGTGGCCCACGCCGCCGCCGCAGAACTCGACATGCCCCTCTTCCGCTACATCGGCGGCACCAACGCCAAAGTCCTGCCGGTTCCGATGATGAACATCATCAACGGCGGCTCGCACTCGGACGCCCCGATTGCCTTCCAGGAATTCATGATCCGTCCGGTCGGCGCGGCTTCCTTCAAAGAAGGCCTTCGGTGCGGCGCAGAAGTGTTCCATGCGCTTAAAGCGATCATTAAAGGCAAAGGCCTGAGCACGGCGGTCGGCGACGAAGGCGGCTTCGCCCCGAACTTTTCCGGCGGAACCGAAGAAGCTCTCGACTCCATCATCCAGGCCATTAAAGATGCCGGATACGAGCCGGGCAAAGATGTAATGATCGCCCTCGACTGCGCCGCGTCTGAGTTCTACGAAGACGGTGTTTACAACTACGCCAAGTTCGAAGGCGGAAATGGCGCAAAACGCTCTTCCAAAGAACAGTCCGCTTATCTTGCCGAACTGATCGGCAAATACCCGATCGATTCCATCGAAGACGGTATGGACGAAGGCGACTGGGACGGATGGAAAGTGCTGAACGATGAAATCGGCTCCAAGTGCCAAATCGTCGGCGACGACCTGTTTGTGACCAACGTGGAATATCTGGCACGCGGCATCAAAGAAGGAAGCGCCAACTCGATTCTGATTAAAGTGAATCAGATCGGCACGCTGACCGAAACGCTCGACGCCATTGAAATGGCCCACAAAGCGAGCTACACGGCGGTGATCTCGCACCGCTCCGGCGAAACCTCGGATAACACGATTGCCGACATTGCGGTGGCCACCAACGCAGGACAAATCAAAACCGGTTCGCTCAGCCGCTCCGACCGCATCAGCAAATACAACCAGCTGCTGCGCATTGAAGAGATGCTGGGTACGGACGCCCGTTACGGAAGCTAAACGCTTCCTTCCGAAAACAGAAAGCGCTCCGGGACTTCCCCGGGGCGTTTTTTCTGCAACGTAATACGTAACGAGTAATACGTAACTGGAGAAGCGTCGATTGCAAATTACGCATTACTCGTTACGTATTATTTACTATTTCATCATTCATCATTCATCCTTCATTCCTCTATACTCCGCCCCGTGAGTCCGCAAAATTACTGGAACCGAATTTACCGAACCGCCGCGCTGGCCGCAGTCGGACTTGCGCTCATCGGCGTTGTCTTTGCCTTTTTCCCTAAAGTCAACCGGTTCCGCAGCTATCAGGAAACCAGAACCGACCTCGAAGAGGATATCCGCACCAAAGAAGAGGTCATCAAAGAACTGCGCCGGAAACAGGAGCGTTTCAGCACCGACAAGCATTTTGTCCAGCAAATGGCTCACGAAATCGGCTACGCTCACGAAGGCGAAACGATTTATCAATTCAATGAAAAAAGCAAAAGCAACGGGGTAAATGACGAAGCACGAAATACCCAAATCCGAAAGAATACCGAATGACGAAGCACCAACTAACAAACCAACCTCAATTGGGTCTTTGGGTATTTCGTCATTAGGATTTCCGGCTCCGAGGAGCGGAGTAAGAATTGGCAGTGTAATTAAAACGAGGAGACGATGATGACTAAACCGATTGTCTGGACAGTAGCGGGATCGGATTCCGGCGGCGGCGCCGGAGTACAGGCCGATATCAAAGTCATCAACCTGCTCGGGGGGCACGCCTGCTCGGTTATCACCGCGCTCACCGCCCAGAATACCATCGGCACGGGACGCCTCGAATGGGTCGCTCCGGATATGCTTTCCGACCAGCTTGAAGCGCTCAAGGCCGACCTGCCGCCCGCCGCTGTAAAACTCGGCATGCTCGGCACGGCTGCCGCAGTCGAAATCGTCACGGATTTCCTCCAGACGGCCCAGTCGCCCTTCACCGTCTGCGACCCTGTCCTCATTTCATCCAGCGGCGCGTTTCTGCTCGAAGCCTCTGCATGGAAGCTGCTCACAGAAAAGTTATTTCCCGTCGTTGACCTGATTACCCCCAATATTCCTGAAGCAGCGCATCTGCTCAGTATGGAGATCACCACACCCGCCGATATTGAGGCCGCTACGAAAAAAGCGCTCGCACTCGGGGTCAAAGAGGTGCTGATTAAAGGCGGACACGGCCAATACGATATCGAGCTGTCCAGCGACTATTGGAGCGACGGAAAAAACCACGCGTGGCTCTCCAGTCCGCGGCTAGACACCAAAAACTCACACGGCACCGGCTGTGTCCTCTCCTCGGCTATCGCAACCGCACGCGCGCTGGGCTGCGACCCGCTCGACAGCATTGTGCTCGCCAAGGCTTATCTCAATCAGGGCCTGCGCCAGGCGCCCGAACTTGGTAGCGGCTTCGGCCCCCTCGCTTTCAACCCATGGGAAAAGGCTGAAGAAGATATGCCCTTCGTCTCGCAGGAAACCGGTGAGCCCGGCACACGCGCAACGCTTCCGAATCTTTAGAGGAAATTAAGAAAAAAACCGCAGCTTTCAGATTGGCCTGGAGGGACGCGCTTTGTCGCGTCCGTTTCATGCCCGTCGGCGGCCACGACAAAGCGTGGCCCTCCAAAGCCTGAATATGTGCCGAATCGTTTTTTAAAGCGGTATAAGATTTCAACGCGGGAGTTTGATTTTGCGGCGAATGTAGGCGGGCACGTCGAGGTCTTCACCCTTCCAGATCGTTCGTTCTGAACCGCCAAAGGCGCGCGAGCGCGGTTTGAGCACGCCAGCCAGTTCGGCCTGCTTATCCTCGCCGGAAGCGGGCTTGAGACCACCGTGCCCGTCATCAACAAGCGGTTCTTTCCACGCCTCAGCCGCCAGCACAATCGCAGAGAGTCCGCCGGTAAAAGAGGGGTCCATTGTCACGCCCGTTTTAATCCAGCATGTTTCGCCGGACGGCGCAACACCTTCGATAATCTGCTGAATTTCGGAAAGTTTGAGATCATCGCCACCCGTGATGCCGATGAGCACACCGGGCGCTTTTTCAAGCACGGCAGTACCCGCAATCAGCGGATGCGCATGCAGGGCTTCCACCAGTGCACCGGCACGGTTTTTGCCTTTGGCGGTCGCGCAGGTAAAACGGCACGTCGCATCACAGTAATTCAGCATGGTTTGCAGCGAAGAAAAATCGAGGTTGTAAATACCGGTCTGCGCAAGCATCCGCCAGAGTCCGACCACGCCCTCGGCGAGCGTCCGGCTGCTGCGATCCAGGCTGTCGGCCAGCAGTTTATCGCCGTCAGGCTGAATCAATGCATTGGGCATCTGTACAATAGCATCGGCATAGGTACGCAGGCGGCGCAGCGCGCTGTGCGCCTTCCCCTGCGTCACAGTACCTTCAAACGAAAAAGGAATAATCGTGAAAAAAAGAGTCGCTGCACCGGCGTTACGGGCCATGCGCGCAATGACCGGTGCGGCCCCGCTTCCGAAGCCGCCGCCCAGACCAACAATCACCATCAGCAGATCGATGCCGCTTAGAAGCGTTTCAATCTGCCCTGCGGAATTTTCTGCGCAGCGGCGGCCGGTATCCAGATCGCCGCCCGCGCTCATTCCATCGGTAACCGCTTTACCGGAAGCCGTCCGGTTTTCGATGTGCGCGCAGGTTTGCAGAGTCTGGACATCGCAGTCCATCACGGCGAATTCCATACCATCGGGCGCACCCGGTGCAATCCGTGCAACCGTATTACAGCCGGCACCGCCCAAACCCAACACCAGAATCCGTTTGGGAGAATCAGCCATGGCTGCCTCCCCATATTTTCCGCAGCCAGCGCCGTCCGACGGAAAGCTGTTCGGGTTTCTTCTGCATCCGGCCGGCTGCATAGCGAATGCAGCCGAGTGGCGCGGCGAAGCGTGCGCCCTCTTTTTTAGTGGAGATGCCGACGCAGTCATGCGCACGGCCGACCGTGCACGGCGCATTGAAAACCTGCTGAGCAAGATCGGTGACGCCCTCAAGGGCCGAGCCGCCTCCGGTCAGGAAAATGCCCGCGTTCAATGCGCCGGTCAGGCCGCTTTCCTCGATCTGGTCGGCAATCAGGCGAAACGTTTCCTCCATGCGGGCATTGATAATGGTGTGCAGGGTGGTCGCTCGGGCCACGCGGCCGCTGAAGCCGCCCTCGGCGGGAATGGAAATATTCTGCTCGGTGGCGAGGCGGTTGATGATCGCGCTGCCAGATTCTTTCTTGAGCGCTTCGGCCTGACGCCGGTTGAGGTTGAGTCCGCTGCAAATATCGGCCGTAATGTGGTCACCGCCGACCGCGAGTGAACCGGCCAGTTTCACCAGTCCGCCGCTGTAGACCACGTAGTCGGTGGTGCCGCCGCCGAGATCAATCACCGCCGCCCCCGCGCGTTTAGGTTCCAGCGTCAGTACGGCCAGCGCGGAACAGAATCCGCCAAACGCGGCGTCGGTGCAGGTGGCCGGTACGCTTTGCATCAGTTTTTTCAGATTTTCTACGGCGGAGCGGCGACCGTGAACAAGCAGCATACCGACCCGGAGTTCTTCGGCCAGCATACCTTCCGGATTGACGATGCCGCCGCGGCCATCCACTTCAAAATGCTGCTGGAGAGTGTGCAGGCGGATGCGGTCATCGGGCAGCGGAATTTTTCGGGCCACTTCCAGCGCATGATCCACATCTTCGCGAGTAATTTCGCCGCCGGGTTCCTCGTATTCGTTGAGCACAGGGATGCCGCCGGCGTGAAGCAGGCTTTCGGCACGGCCACCCGAGGCCGTCAGGTAGACACTTTCACCGATAGACCGACGGGCATTGGCTTCGGCGGTTTCGAGTGCGCTCCGTACCGCTTCCAGCGCGAGTTCAAAATCAACAATCTCGCCCTTGTGCACGCCGCGCGACTCGGACTCACCAATCCCGGCCACCATCAGACCGGCATCTTCGCGCACCTCCCCCATCAAAACCTTGATGGTCGTTGTGCCGATTTCAAGCGCGGTGATAAGCGGAGCGGGCATACGGAAATTCCTTTAGTAGTAGGTCACCGGAACATTCCGTCCATCGGGTGTCAGATCAAGGGTTTTGACCCGGCGGCCCTGCTCGCGCGCCAGCTGAAGCACGCTGACCATCCGTATCAGTTTGTCGCGCGCCGAATGGCGCGGAAACCGGGCGGTGGTTTCGCCGTTGACGCGCACCGTGATGAATTCCGGATAACTCAGCTCAAAATGTTCCAGCGCCACTTGTGCGCCGAGCCCGAGGGCCTCGCAGGCGGTCAGAATATCCAGCGCCTGAAGTACGCCGGGCTCATCCACCCGCCCGCCGGGGCGCAGGGTGTCGATTTTCAGGCCTTCGATCAGCGGCAGTGCCTGTCCGCTGCGCGTGGCGGGCATCACCACGCCGTGGCGATCCACCAGAAACGGCACGCCGCGCCGCTTTCCGCGGATCTGCGCCACCGCCACCCGTTCGGTCACCGCGATGATCAGCGTGTTCGGGAGGCGCCGCCGGATATTCACCGACTCCACCAGCGGCACGGTTTTGAGCCGGTCGCGCAGTTCGTCAAAATCAACTGCAAACAGATTGGTTCCCTTTTCGACCCCGGCGTATTCACGAAGTTGAATTCCGGTCAGCCGTCCGTCGGAGGAAACCAGGATGTGTTTAATTTCAAAGCGCGGATTGCGCGAGAAAAAGAGCGACCCGGTGTAGGCCAGTCCCTGGTAAATACCGAAGAGCACCGCGGCGGCCAGCACCGCCAGAAAAAGAATAACAACGCCGCGACGGGTCAGAACGCTTTTGGATGATTTGGTTTTACTGTAATACTTCCGTTTTTTGTATCTTCGCGCCGCCATAGTTTTTCCTGTATCTAAATTACCTGACCCTAATTACCACACCACTGGCCGGCAACGCCATTCCCTTTCCTGAAATTCCTGCTTTTGGGAGGGACGCGCTTCAGTAATCATGTCTTCCCCTCTCGCTTTTGGAGGGACGCGCTTCGTCGCGTCCACTCTTGCGGCCACGACAAAGTGTGGCCCCGCTTTTTGCATCAATCCGGCTCCCCATACCATCTGAGAGAATTCAATTCTCCCTGATGTGGCCACATCTCCGGCTGTTCGCACAGACCAGCCCGAACCGGGTTGTGGCAAATATATTCCCATTTTTCCGAGTAGTTTTCACCCCGTCGAAACTGTGTATCCCAAAATGATTTTTGCCAGACAGGATGTTCATCAGGACGAGGCCATTTTCTTGAAACCATCGCCTTCCAATACTGAACCCATTTTTTCAACGACGGATAGTCCGGCACAGCCGGAGAACAGAACAGGTGAATGTGGTTCGGCATGATAATATAGCGGCCAACTCGCCAGGTTTCCGCCTCATGCCAGCTATCAATAAGCAATTGATGGATTTCAGACGAAGCAAAAAGGGCGCGACGTTTATGCGCGCACACCGTCACGAATATGATAACGATCCGGTTATAAGCTTCTGCCGCCGGGAAATGTGCCGGTGTTTTACGTTCCGGCAACAAGCTGTTCTTCTTCATATCCGTCCTTATTCGGCCACGACAAAGCGTGGCCCTCCAACAGTCGCATTTTCTTCCCTCACTTTTGGAGGGACGCGCTTCGTCGCGTCCACTCTTGCGGCCACGACAAAGTGTAGCCCTCCATTTCCTGTTTCAGAGCGCGATCCTGCAAATCAGGTCATAAAACCGCCGTCCGCATGATTCGATCACAAAGCGAGGGGAAGTCGATTCCGGCGGCGGCGGCGGCTTTGGGAAGCAGGCTGTGAGCGGTGAAACCGGGGATCGTGTTGAGTTCCAAAACGA
>JAOZSE010000064.1 GCA_029939835.1 Pontiellaceae bacterium | reverse complement strand
TCTAAATAGGAAACACCATGATCCTCTCTTTTTGCAGAACTTTCAGCACATTACCAGAGAAGGAACCATCCGCACGCGAGCAAAGTGACGCATAATTTGCAAAGCAAATAGTGAACGGCTTCCAGCCGTTGGAAACCAATATTCCATGGGCGCAGGGATCGTTTACGGACACTCTACACAACACAGAAAGCCGAAGTTACTACAAAATCGGCGTTCAACTGGGAGAATAGAATCAATGTGGAGTGCGGCGGCTTGCCGCCGCTTTTCCCCGCGAAGCTTGCCTGCGCACTCCACATCTTTTTTTTGCGCTCTATGCGTTCTTTCGCGGCCAACCATCTTTCGTGAATTTGAGAAGCTCCTGCGCGATGAGTTCTGCACCGCCGGATTCCAGCCGGTGTTCGGGCTGCGAGGCGGATTTTATTTCCCGTAAGGTTTCGGCCAACTCACCGCGATAGAGCTTTGTAGAGGGCAGATGAATGTTACGCAGGTATTTTTCAATTCCTTCGACCAGATACGGGTATTCCGCAAAATCGCCGCGGTCGGTATAGATCAGCGGCTTTTCGTTTACGATGCATTCCGAGACAAGCCCGAAGCCCGGCTTGCTCACCACGATGTCGCAGGAGGCGAGGACGTCGGCAAAGGAAACTACGTTTCGATTTATAGAGTGAATACAAGAATTTTCGAATTGGAGCGGCTCAACACAGAAAAATTCATACTCGCCGTTCAGCGCGGCGATATTTTCCAGTGCCGACGCGTCGAGATCGAGCGAAGTGAACGAAAGCAGTACCCCCGGTTTTTCCGGGTCGGGGGTAGATATATCATTATATGATATATGCACTATTTTTTCACGGCGGGGTGTGCCGGGACTCGCGAGCAGAGGAATGTCTTTTCGATGCGCGAACTGTTCCATGGGCGGTGCGAAAGGCAGGCGAAGCAGCAAATCTGTTTTTTCGTAAACCGATCGGAATTTTTCGACGAAAAAGTTCCAGCGCGGTTCCTGTGCTGCATAGTCCTCATAAATCCAGTCCCACGAAAAATTGCCGACGGCGGCGTTGGGAATGCCCGCGCGCTGCGCGGCGGCCAGCGGAATGGCGGGGATGTCGGCGACGACCATCGCGATGTCATTTTCTTCCAGAAACTGCCGTTCCTGCTCGATCAGCTCCTCTTCGCGCGCGTAGAGCGTTTCGAGTTCTTCCAAGGTCTGGGCGAGGTCAATTTGCAGGGAGTCCTTCTGGACGAGGCCGACATCGAACGCGCCTTTGCGGAACGTCAGATTGGTGCAGTCCGCGAGCCGGCTGTCGAGGAAGTCGTGCGGCAGGTCGGTGGTGACGATGACGGGCACATCCGGATAAAGCCGGTTGAGGGTACGGAGCACGTCGCAGGAGCGCGTTCCGTGTCCGTAGCCGTGGGCGGTAATGTAGTAGGCAATGGATTTCATCGGAGGACATTTCTACAGGATTCTAACCGTTCCTTGAAGCGCAGCGAAAAGATAATTTTGCAAAGCAAAATAGTGGCCGAAGGGAGCGGTTCATAACGCCAATTCACGCGAATATACAGAAAAGGCATATGGCAAAATCATTAAGGGAAAAATCATGGGAGAGAAACATTTTCGGTGTTGACTGATTTTGCCCTTAATGATTTTGCCATTTTCCATTAGCTTACATCCTGATTAAAGGAGTTGAGAAAATGAAAAATCCACTGAAAGCCTACGAGAATATTGATTTCCTGAAGAGTCCTCATTGTCGCGAAATCCGTTTGCAGCTGGAGCATCTTCATCCTGAGGTGATGATGAGCCGGAACAACATCAACTCCACGATTGTACTCTTCGGCAGCGCGCGCGTTCCGTCGCCCGAAAAAGCCGAAGCGGGCACGAAGATTGCCGAACTGGTTCCGTTCTACGAAGAGGCGCGCAAACTCTCACAGATCGTCAGCACGACCTGCCAGACGAACCATGAATGTGAATATGTAATCATTACCGGTGGCGGCGGCGGGATTATGGAAGCAGGCAACCGCGGCGCACAGGAGGTTGGAGCCAAATCAATTGCACTCAACATTACTCTGCCGCATGAGCAGGAGCCCAATCCCTATGTCACCGAAGACCTTTGCTTTTGTTTTCATTATTTCAGCATGCGCAAGATGCATTTTCTGCAGCGCGCCAAAGCAGTCTGCATTTTCCCCGGCGGGTTCGGAACCTTCGATGAGCTCTTTGAAGCGCTGACGCTGATTCAGACCGGAAAAATCGAGCCGATGCCGGTGATCCTTTTCGGTGCCGAGCATTGGAAACGTATTGTCGACTGGGAGTACATGGCGGAATACGGCCTGATCAACCCCAAAGACCTCGACCTGATCACCTTCTGCGACACGGCCGAAGAGGCCTGGGCGACCATCGGCGCGTTTTATACCTCGGATTAAAGGTCGTACTGGATTACCCACTCGGTTGAAGGGAGGGTGAGCTTCACTTCGCGGGGGTGATTAGACAGATGTCCCTTCTTTTCGGCGAGTTCACCGCGACAGATGATTTTAAACGCACGGCATTTGTTGAGGCCGGACGCTTTGAGGAATTCTTTGGTACGCACCATCATGGAGACAACACCTTTGAGTTTTCCGGCGGTGATGATGGGGTAACGCAGGGCAATCAGGTGGATGGGCTGAGTCAGACTGTGACCCGGTTCGCTGAGCTGCGGCGCAGGATTGGCTTCCATCTGCTCCCAGAACCAGTCGAGCTGTTTGACTTTCCGCAGGCTGAAACCTTTGGCGAGAAAGTTTCTTTTCTTGTAGGTTTTGCGGATGACGAAATCCGTATCAATCAGTGTTCCGCCAAAAAAGCCGGGAGTGGTCTCCGCGCAGGGTTTCATCGCCTTGCGGAAGGTTTTTTCGGTCGGCTTCTGAGCAGCGACTTTTTCAAGCCGTGTAAAAGAGTCCTCGAAATATTCCTCGACAGCGATCCCGATAGGGTCATCGGTCTGAGCACCCTGAACGATAAGGGCGGAGACCAGAAGAGCGAGAGTGATGAAACGCTTCATGACGACTCCTCCTTTTTGAGTTCAAAGACGGTGATGTATCCCGAGTGATGCGAAACCGCTCGCCAGGCGAACGGACTTGCATAAAAGGCTTCGCGGAGTTTGCCGTCGATATTTTCGGCAATCTCGTTCTGCTGGAAAAGCCAGTGTCCGGATCGCGCGCAGAGCGAGCCCAATGGAGTGGTAGGAACATCGACATCGACTATCAGGAGCCGTCCGCCGGGCTTCAGCACGCGCGCGGTTTCAGCCAGCACCTTTTTTTTCAGCTCAAAATGAATGTGATGAAAAAAGAAACTCGAAACGACCGCATCGAACTGTGTGTCCGGATAGGGAAGTTGTTCAGCGATGGCGGCATCAAAGTGGATGTTGGAAATGTTTGCCGCTTTGCGCCGTGCGATCTCGATCATTTTTTCAGCGGCGTCGAGGCCGGTGCAGCTTGAGTGGGTTTGATTTTTTTGTAGGGCTGGAATGGTCGCAGACCTTCCAGCCGCGGCGGGAAGGCCTTCAGCCGTTCCCGCCCCACAATTGGAGAGTGCGGCGGCAATATCGCGCGTTAGCGTACCCGTGCCGCAGCCGATGTCGAGAATCTGCTCGTCTCCGCGCAGCGCGAGCTGGTCGATGACGATGCGGTGAAAGCGTCGCTCAAGGCCGAGCGTCATAAGGGGCGCGAGGCAATCGTAGACCGCAGCGGCGTGGTCGAGCGTGACCCCTTCGGTCTGTTGCGCAACGGCAGAGCGGATATGCTGCCTTTTATGCATACTTAACATCCTTAAGATCAAGGACTTTAAACATGGAGGCGGCCAGATTTTCCGCCAGTCTCGGACGGATGCCGAGGCCCATTTCGCCGAGTGTTGCAAGGCCGTCGCGCATCATGCCGAACCCCAGTCTCGCGGCGGGCAGGGTGACCTGAGGAACCTCAAGATAGAGGCGGTCATCCGGATGCATCGTTCGGTTTTGCAGACTTTGTGAAAATTCCGGCTCAGTTTGCCAAAGGCTGGAAAGAAGATAGTTGTGGCGTTTTTCAATGTGGTCGCGGGCGAGATCGCGGATGTCGTCGAGTACCTGACAGCCGATACCGAACTGAAGCAGCGCTTCTTTAAGCGCTTCGGCGCGGGCCCGATCCAGATGTGGTTCAACAATTTCCGGGGCGAGAAACGCAACGTTAAAAAGAATGCCGGTTTTGTAACGGTGGATGACCGAAAGAACTGTTTCGGGGTCGGGGCGGTCGGTAATACCTTCTTCTTCGCTTGCCTCTTGCGCGGCGCTCGGCAGGAGAATCTGCAGGGAGCGTTCGGAGAGTTCGGCAGCCTGTGTTGCATTGAGGACGCCGGCTTCCTGCCCTTCAGCGAGCAGGCGCTGGAAGATGCGATCAGCCGTCATGATCGAAACAACCTGCCGCATGACGCGCGAGGAGCCGGGCATCTGAATCGGAATCACTACTTTGTCCTCTTCATCGAGGAGGTTGTCGGCACTGGTCACCCAGATGCGGAAGAGATGGATCAGTTTTCCATAAAAAAGGCGGTGCTGCGGCGCACAGTCCATGAGGTGGTACATGGATTGAAAGAGGGTGGAGAAGATGTTTTTGCGCAGGGTGTAGAACGAATCGGGAATCGGTTCCATCGAAACGGCGTATTCTGGCGGCGTGTCCGCCGAAACGCGCAGGATGTTGTCTGCTGCACCGTAAACCGATTCAATGGCTAAGCGCTGCTCTTCAAAGGCCGCCTTAAAAACGCGTCCCGCCTTCCAGAGATCTGTCCAGCTTTTCATAACAGGAGTAACTCGATCATGTTTTATGGTTTTCTGCCAGCCCAATCGGAACTTTATTGTTTTCAGCGCAGCAGGCCGATTAAAAGCCAGAGGCTCATGCCGAGCGTCAGAACGGTTTTCAGCAGCATGACGGCCAGCCGCGCCCAGACGGCGCCAAAGGCGATGTGTGAGGCGTGAGTACTCCGTTTAAGCCGTCCGTATTCAGCCAGAAAAGCGCCGGCGAACGAGCCGAGCAGCATTCCGGCAACCGTCCCGAGGATTGGAAAAACCGGCGTGCCGATTACGGCTCCGGCCAGTCCGCCCAGAATAGCAGCCGCTCCGCCGAGCCGTGAGCCGCCGCGCTTCTGGACGCCCAGAAAGCCCGCCAGTGCTTCGAGCGCTTCGGTGGCAATGCAAAGCAGGGCGAACACAATGACAGTTGCCGGGCCGACCGTCTCCGGCATGCGCCACCACGCCAGCGCGGCCGCCAGCAGCACACACCACGTTCCGGAGAGCGAAAGTACTGAAAGAATGAGTCCGGCCAGACCGAGCAGGACAATCAGAATGTAAAAAATAAGATTCATGATTTAAACGTAGCCGCGACGCCCTCGTCGCGTTTTCTTTAAATTTGGACGCGACGGGGGCGTCGCGTCTACATTATTCCGATTTTTAATCCTCAATGCGTTTCTGTATAAATATCCGTGTGCATCCGTGTGCATCCGTGGTTAAATTCTCTCTCAATATTTAAAAAGGAGAATGAAACGTGGCGAAAATTTTAGACGGTAAAGCGATTGCACAGGATATTCGTGCGGAACTCAAAGCCCGCGTCAGTGAACTTAAGGAGAAGAACATTGTCCCCGGTCTCGGCGTTTTGCTTGTGGGAGAGGATCCTGCTTCTCGCTCGTACGTCACGGCCAAAGAGCGCGCCTGTGAGGAAACCGGCCTCTATTCGCGGGAAGTCAAGCTGCCCGCGACGGCTGCACACGATGAAATTCTCGAAGTGGTTCATGCGTTCAATGCCGATGATCAGATCGACGGGATTCTCGTCCAGCTTCCACTTCCGGATTCCGCGATGGAGGAGTCGGTGATTGAAGCGATTGATCCCGATAAAGATGTCGATGGATTCCACCCGATGAATGTCGGTCGCATGATGATGGGGCTTCCCGCGTTTTTGCCGTGCACGCCGCATGGGATTCTTCAGATTCTCAAACGCTCCGGCATCGAAACCTCCGGTGCGCACGTCGTGGTGATTGGCCGCAGCAATATTGTGGGTCGCCCGTTGGTCAATCTGCTCAGCCAGAAAAACGAACTGGGTAATGCCACAGTGACGATGTGCCACACACGAACCAAAAACATGGCTGAGTTCACGCGGCAGGCCGACATTGTTGTCGCCGCCGCCGGGCGCCCCAATACCCTGACGGCCGATATGATCAAAGAGGGCGCGGTGGTGATTGATG
The DNA here is from genome assembly GCA_029939835.1 of Pontiellaceae bacterium. Lineage (GTDB taxonomy): Bacteria > Verrucomicrobiota > Kiritimatiellia > Kiritimatiellales > Tichowtungiaceae > Tichowtungia. Next base: position 3,659 of record JAOZSE010000064.1, on the reverse strand, counting down.
TCGGCGTAAATCGCGTTGAGGACGAAACCAAAAAGCGCGGCTACCGCCTCTGCGGCGATGTGGATTTTGATGCCGTGGCCGAAAAGGCTTCGGCCATTACGCCGGTACCCGGCGGGGTCGGCCCGATGACGATTACGATGCTGCTGGCGAATACGGTGGAATCGGCCGTCCGCCGCCACGGCGCGGAATAAATTTATGCGCGTACTGAACCGTTATATTCTTTTGGATTATCTGGTCATTTTTTTGACCGCCCTCGGGCTCATCACCTTTGTGATGACGGTCGGCTCGATGATCAAAGCGATTGACCTGATGGCGCGCGGCATTTCCGGGATGCTGATTCTGAAGTTCTTTCTGCAAAATATCCCTTACATCCTTTCGTTTTCCATGCCGATCAGCACTCTGTTTGCCGCGCTGCTGCTGTTCGGGCGGCTTTCTATGGATAATGAAATCAGTGCCATGAAAAGCTGCGGATTGAGTTTGTGGCGGCTGGTGGCGCCGCTGGTCCTCTTTTCGATCCTTCTCACGGGTCTCTGTCTGTATATTAACTGCGAAGTGGCCCCGAACGCCAAGCACGCCAACCGGGAACTGCTTCGGAGCGCGGAGCTGGATCAGCCGATGAACCTACTCGAGGAAGGCCGCTTTATCAGCGACTTTCCCGGCCTGATGATTTATGTGGGACGAAAAAACGGCAATGCGGTCAAGGATGTGGTCGCCTATGAACTCGGCAAAGAGGGCGTGCGCCGCAGCGTACGCGCCAAACACGGCGAGATCGTCGCGGATAATGAAAACCGTCTGCTGACGGTGAATCTCTACGATGTGCGCATCGAAATTCCCGATCCGGATGATCCGCTCGATGTATCCAAAACCACCTATATCAGCGCGGAACATTATCCCGTCCATCTCGACTTCAAACAGCTGACGGGAAAGAAGAAGAAGGCGAAGAAAAAGAGCAGCATGACGCTGGCGGAGCTGCTGGCGGGAATCCGCAATATTGAACACAACTTTCCGTTGCTTTCGGCGAAGGATCAGTTGATTCAAAAAACCCGTTTGCTGATCGAAGCCAACCGCCGTATTTCGCTGGCGGCCGCCTGCTTCACCTTCATGCTGGTCGGCATACCGCTCGGTGTGAAATCGCACCGCAAAGAGACCTCTATTGGAATGGTAATCAGTCTGGGGATTGTATTTGCCTATTATATCTTCATCATAATCGCCAAGGCGCTGGCTAAGCATCCGGAGCTGCATCCGAACCTGTTTCTTTGGATTCCCCTGATCGCGGGGCAGTTTCTGGGATTCTGGCTCATCAAGCGCTCCAGTTAGGGGCGCCAGTGGCCCCGGTTGCTGGAGCGCCGGACAGGTCAGACGAGTCCGACAATAAGTGCGCTATAAAAAAAAGAGCGGCAGTAAGGCCGGTCTTTTTGCGAGCTTAAACGTAGGACAGGCTTCCAGCCTGTCCGGACAGCCAAGATGGCTGTCCTACATTTTCCTAGGCAGCGACTTTTGCTTTGGCCGTTTCGACCAGTTTTACAAAACCGGCTTCATCATAAATCGCGATTTCGGAAAGCATTTTGCGGTTCAGGGTGATGTCCGCCTTGATCAGTCCCTCAATAAAGCGGCTGTAGCTGATGCCGTTGGCTTTGCAGGCGGCGTTGATGCGCACGGTCCAGAGCCGACGGAAGTTGCGCTTTTTCTGTTTGCGATGGGTGTAGCTCATCGCCTGTGCGCGGTCAACGGCCTCGGTGGCCTGACGGAAAAGTTTACTGCGTGCGCCGCGGAACCCTTTAGCGAGTTCCAGGCGGTTTTTTTTACGGCGGCGTGATGCCGGGGCGTTGGTGGCTCTTGGCATGGTCAGTTACTCCTTGAAAAAATTAAGCGTAGGGGATGGTGCTCGCGATGCGTTTCTGATCCGAGGCCGCGACGATGTTTTTGCTTCCGAGCCGGCGTTTCTGCTTACGGCTCTTTCCGGTCAGGATATGGCTGCCGCCCATGTGGGCATATTTCAGCTTGCCGGTGGCCGTTTTTTTAAACCGTTTGGCCGCAGACTGTTTAGTTTTCATTTTTGGCATGTTGTGCTCCTGAAAAATCCCTGTAAAAGCGCAGAAATATAGGGTTGGGGGCGGGGTGAGTCCAGCTTTTTAATCAGTTTTTGATGTCAGATTCCAAGCCCCCCGAGGATCGCGGAAGTGTCTTTGGTGCGGATGGTGGCGCTGTCCCCGGTTTTGGTGACAAAACTGTGCGGCGGAACGCTCTCGATCAGGAATACATTTCCGCCGATCACCGAATGATGCCCGATTACGGTTTTGCCGCCCAGTACGGTCGTGTTGGCATAAATGATGGCGCCGTCTTCGACGGTCGGGTGGCGCTGAATATGTTTGATCGGGTTGCCGTGTTCGTCGAGCGGGAAGCTTTTAGCACCCAGCGTTACACCCTGATAGAGTTTTACGCCGCTGCCGATTTTTGTCGTTTCTCCGATCACCACGCCGGTGCCGTGATCAATAAAAAAGCCGTGGCCGATGGTCGCTCCGGGGTGGATGTCGATGCCTGCCTTGGCGTGGGTCCACTCGTTCATAATACGCGGAATGATCGGCACGTCGAGGCGGTAGAGCTCGTGGGCGATGCGGTGCGAGGTGATGGCGAGCAGTCCGGGATAGGCCAATTTCACTTCGGCATAACTGAGGGCGGCGGGATCGCCTTCGTAGGCGGCTTTTACGTCTTCAATGAGCATTTCGCGGACAGCGGGCAGTTTTTCCAGAAAAGTGTTCAGAATCCGTTCGGCTTCCGCCGGAACATTTTTCAACGGCTTTTCGCCCGCGCGGCGGGCGGACTCCGCCTGCCAGCGGAAGGGAATGGCGCGCTCAAGTTCCGGTAACAGGAGGCCGGCAACCTCTTTGAGCTGCTTCACAAAATGCGGCTCCAGCTCTTCGGCTTCGGACGGATACATGCCGGGGAACATAATGTGGATGAGGATTTTGAGCGCCTCGACGACGTGGGCGGCGGCGGGGTAATTCCACAGTACGTTTTCGGGCCGGTCGTCGTGTTCAGACGAATAGAGTCCGGTCAGCGCGGCGGCGGTTTGAGTTACAGTGGTCAGGTCTTTTGGCATAACGCTGAGCAGTTAAGTGGGGATTACGTTCGGTTGCAAGTTTCAACTTGCCCCATTCTTTACAATCTCGCGTTGACCGTCTGATGGGTGCGTGATAGCTTTTTGCGCTTTAAGAAATGTCGGGGCGTAGCTCAGTCTGGCAGAGCGCTACGCTGGGGGTGTAGAAGTCGCTGGTTCGAATCCAGTCGCCCCGACCAAAAACAACCGCCGGAAGGTGGTTTTTTGTGTCGGGTGCGGATGAGAACCAGGAACTGGTTTGACGCGAGACTGCGAGCGAGGCTGATCTGCCGAAGGCAGAGCGGCCCCGAAGGGCAAGGTCTCCGGCCGCAGCAATCCAGTCGCCCCGACCATTCGACTCGCTTCGCTTCCTCATGGCGGACTATCCCAAAAAGCCGTTTTCTCAGGTTTGGAAAACAAGAGCGCCCGCTGAGGGCAGGGGCCTACATAAGATCAGAATGCTGTAGGCCGGGTGCTCCCACCCGGCGAGAAGTTCAACGCATTTAGTCGAGCAGTTTTTCGAGGTCGGCGGGGTCGGCGCCCCAGAGTTCCTTGTAGGCAT
>JAOZSE010000063.1 GCA_029939835.1 Pontiellaceae bacterium | reverse complement strand
GGGCGGACGGCTGGTCTACAGCACGTGCAGTTTGGAGCCGGAGGAAAATGAAGAGATGGTGAACCGCTGGGCGCGTGAGCACAGCGAATTCCGCCTTGCGAAAGCTAAACGGCTCTTTCCACCAAAATCCGGCACCGACGGCGCGTACGCAGCCCTGCTTCGCAGGGCGGAGTAGTGGAGTAAGTGAATAAACGTTTTGGAGTGCGCAGGCTCGCCTGCGCTTTGTTTACCGAAGCTTGCTTCGGTTTCCTTTAAGAAAAACAGCACTTTTGCTGTAAGCGGGGGCAGCGCGTAGCAAGCTCCGCGGAGAAAAGCGGGGGCAAGCCCCCGCACTCCATATGGAAAGCTTTTCCCTTTGCCCCTGCGGGGGTTCTGCTTATACTCCGCTCCCATGAAGGCGATGGACGATAATCTCCGCAATGAAGTGGTTCGCTGGCAGGAAAAACTGTTCAGCCGTTCTATCCGCCGGCAGGTGCGTTTGCAGAAACTCAAAGAGCTGCTCAGCGTCACCTCCAGCCAGACCTGCCTTGAGATTACGGCGGGCGACGGGATCATCAGCGCAAAGCTGCACGAAAACGGGGGCAGCTGGACCACGCTGGCCACCGGCCCGGAAGCCAAAACCGCCCTTGAATATTTTCTCGATGAAGAGGTGTCGGTTTTGCAGGGCAGCACGATCGATGCGCCTGACCAAAGCTATGATGCCGTGATTCTCATTGATGCGCTCGAACGGATTCGCGACGATTATGCCTTTATTAAAGAGTGTCACCGTGTACTCAGGCCGGACGGTCGGCTGGTGATCAACACCGCGCGTAAAATGCCCTTCTGTTTCGGCGGCTGTCCGCTGCGCTCCCTGCTGGGTCTTTCGTGGAAAGCGCGCGAGCTGGAGCGGCCCGGCTATACGGCTCACGAATTTTTTGATGTGCTCAAGGCCGGCTTTGATGTGCCCGAAACGGATTCCTACTCCACCTGCTGCGTTGAAGTGCCGGGCCTGCTCGGGGAAGCGGTGGCCAATAAACTGCTGCGTGGTTCGTACACCCTGCCGGGTGAAGAGGCCGGTACCGAAGAGTTTTATCACTACACCAAACTGTATGCGCTCGGCAGTCTGGGTTATCCAATCATGTGGCTGCTGTCCAAACTGGACGAACTGCTGCTTTTCGTTCTGCCGGGGCATAACATGGCGGCCAAGACCAAACGCCGTGTCTGGAGAGCCCGCCGCACCCCGGTGCTCATGGACGGACGTTCCATCGCCGAGGCCGCCATCAACACCAAAATCGGCACCGCTGCGCCGTTTTGATCGAAAACAAATAGAGGAGCATTCGAATGCAAAGTCATGAAGTGGATTATGAAGTCATCGGGAATGACCTTCAAATTGTGGAAATTGAATTGGACTCCGGTGAAACCGTTATCGCGGAGGCCGGAGCTATGAATTACATGGACGACGGGGTCACGTTCGAAGCCAAAATGGGGGATGGTTCCAGTCCGAATGAAGGAATGATGGGAAAGTTATTAAGCGCGGGAAAGCGTGCTCTGACGGGCGAATCCATTTTTCTGACCCACTTCACGAATGAAGGATCCGGAAAAAAGCGCGTCTCTTTCTCCGCACCTTATCCGGGCCAGATCATTCCGGTTGATATGTCCAAACACGACGGTCAATTCCTGTGTCAAAAGGATGCTTTTTTATGTGCCGCCAAAGGGACGAAAGTCAGCATTGCATTTACAAAGCGCCTGGGAGTCGGATTCTTTGGAGGCGAAGGGTTTGTTCTGCAGAAACTCAAGGGAGACGGCATGGCGTTTGTTCATGCGGGCGGAACGATTATTTCCAAAGAGCTGTCCGGGGAGACGATCCGCGTCGACACGGGTTGCATCGTCGGATTCTCCGGAGATATTGATTATTCCATCGAACGAGCCGGTAATTTGAAATCTATGTTCTTTGGTGGAGAGGGGTTGTTTCTTGCGACCTTAAGAGGAACCGGAAGGGTCTACCTGCAAAGCCTGCCCTTCTCGCGATTGTGCGATCGGATTCTTGCCCATGCTCCATCTTCCGGCGGAAGTCGTAAAGGGGAAGGGTCTGTTTTGGGTGGACTGGGTAATTTAATCGGCGGCAACTAATACAAAATAGGAGCACATGTGAAAAAAATATTACTTTCTTCAATCTTCATCATCACAGGCGGGTTTGTGGCATTTTTCGGAAACGGACAGATCAAAGATGCAAAACAAAGCGTCGATTGGCCCGCCGTGGAGGGAACGGTCGTTTCATCCGAGGTGCAGCAGGAAAGTAAAACCTCCCGTTCAAACGGGACGACCAGAAGGAAGACGGGCACTCGTACCGCCAGAACGAAAACGAGCTATCGCGCTGAAGTTTTGTATGACTATGTTGTGAACGGAGAAACCTATTCGGCAAATAAGGTTTTATTTGGGCAGGTGGGGAAAGGAAGCCCCGCTTCAGCACGTAAGATCGTAAACCGTTATCCTGCTGGAAAAAAGGTTACCGTTTACTACAACCCTGACGAACCGGAGATTGCTGTGCTGGAGCCGGGAGCAACCGGTGGGACATACGTTCTTTTTGGCGTAGGGTGTGTTTTCATTTTGTTTGGGGTTGTGGCTCTGTTCGGAAAAATGCGTTAATCGGATTGTCGACAGCGGAGGTTCTGTTTCCGCGCTGTTTTGAAAAAGGGAAATGCGTGAAAATCATCTTCCATATATTTTGTCTGCTGGCGGGTTTGACGCTCTGCGGTTGCATTTATGACGTTCCCCTTGTCGAAAAAGCAACCATTCCGGTTGACCCTGCGCTGACAGGAATGTGGCAGTTTATTCCCGAAGGGGGTGAAGAAGTTGATCCGGATGAAAAAATGCAGGTTCTGCCATTCAGTGCCAATGAATATGTGGTGATTTATCCTTCGGAAAAAGATGACATGCATTTCCGCGCTTATCCCATTCAACTTGATGATCTTCTGCTGGTACAACTCGAATGGCTGGAGGCTGCCTCGAAAATGGAAGACCGCTATCACGTATGTCGCTACACGCTTGATGACGGGATACTGACTGTTGAAACGCTGAATAACAGTGTGGTGGAATCCGGGATAACTGATTCAAAAGCACTGTGTGAAACGTTGCTGGCAAACAGAGACAATCCTGATCTTTTTGAAGATTCCGGACGTTACCGGAAACTCAAAGAGTAATTTATTAAAGTTAGGCTTTGGCGATGGCGCGCGCCCAGCGGGATTCAATCTGCTTCCGGTCTTTTTCTGAACTATCCGGCTCGAATGTCCGGTCAGCCGTCCACTGACCGCGCAGTTCGTTTGTGCTGTTCCACACACCGACTGCCAGCCCGGCGAGGTACGCCGCGCCGAGCGCGGTCGTTTCGGTGATGCGCGGGCGGCGCACCGGGATGCCGAGCAGGTCGGCCTGCATCTGCATCAGCAGATCGCTGGCCGCCGCGCCGCCGTCCACCCGGATTTCTTTGAGCGGTTCGCCGGTATCCGCGGTCATCGCGCGAAGAACATCGGCGGACTGGCAGGCGATACTTTCGAGCGTTGCGCGGGCAATATGCGCGGCGGTGGTACCGCGCGTGATGCCGGTGATAATGCCGCGCGCGTCGGGATTCCAGTGCGGTGCGCCCAGCCCCGTGAAGGCGGGTACGACGGTGATGCCGCCGGTATCGGGCACGCTTGCGGCCAGCTCATTGATTTCGGAGGCGGATTGGATAATGCCGAGCCCGTCGCGCAGCCACTGAACGGCTGCTCCCGCAACAAACACACTGCCTTCGAGGGCATAGTGGACGGGTTGCCCTTCGAGCTGCCATGCCACGGTGGTGAGCAGCCGGTTGCGGCTGGCGACGGCCTGTATTCCGGTCTGCATCAGGATAAAACATCCGGTGCCGTAGGTGTTTTTTGCCATGCCGGGTTCGGTGCAAAGCTGGCCGAAGAGTGCGGCCTGCTGGTCGCCCGCGACGCCGGTAATCGGCATCGTCGCACCGAAAATATTTTTGGCGGTTTCAGCAAAAAAGCCGCTGGAGGGGAGAACCTTCGGCAGGAGCGAAGCCGGTACGCCGAACATTTCGAGGAGGTCATCATCCCATTTCAGGGTGTGGATGTTGAAGAGGAGTGTGCGGCTGGCGTTGGTGACATCGGTGGCAAAAACCTTCCCGCCGCTCAGCGTCCAGATCAGCCAGCTGTCGACTGTGCCGGCGGCCAGTTCGCCGCGTTCAGCGCGTTCGCGCGCGCCGTCCACATGATCCAGCAGCCAGCGGATTTTGGTGGCGGAAAAATAGGGATCGAGCACCAAACCGGTTTTGGCGGTGACGGCGGCCTCGCAGCCGTCGGCTTTCAGCTTTTCAATCATGGGGGCCGTGCGGCGATCCTGCCAGACGATGGCGTTGTGGAGAGGTTTGCCGGTGGCGCGATCCCAGAGGAGGGTGGTTTCGCGCTGGTTGGTGATGCCGATGGCGGTGAGGTCGCCGGGTTCGATTTTAGCTTCGGCGAGTGCCTTATGCGCAGTTTCGAGCTGGCTCTGCCGGATTTCCTCGGGATTGTGCTCCACCCATCCGGGCTGCGGATAGAGCTGCGGGAATTCAGCCTGTGCCAGGCCGCGAATCTTTCCGGTTTCGTCGAAAACGATACTGCGCGAACTGCTGGTGCCCTGGTCGAGCGCGAGAATGTACGGCATGGTGCGTTTTCTCCTTTTATTGGAGAGTATACGCGGTCTGCTTGAATGTGCAGTTAAAAGTTTGACAGCATCGGGCGAATTGGTAGGGTGTTCCGCTCTTTTTGAATTTTGTGGAGATTTGAACAATGAAACGTACATGGCAGCCCTCGAAACTGAAACGCGCCCGCAAACACGGCTTCCGTTCGCGGATGGAAACTGCGGATGGACGCGCAATTCTCAAGCGTCGACGTCAGAAAGGCCGTAAGCGCCTGACGGTTGCGGACGCATAAATAAGCGACCGGAGGGAACCCGGTGACTGGAAAGACACTTTCCAAAAAACAACGACTGATTAAAGCCTCTCTATTCAGGGAGGCTTTTGCGCAGAAAAGGAGTTTTGTCGGTCGCACTATGGTGCTCTGGCTTCGTGAAGGCGAGGGCGCAGCGCTCCGGCTCGGTGTGGTGACGAGTAAAAAAGTCAGCAACCGTGCGGTTGATCGAAATAGGGCGCGCCGCTGTTTGCGTGAAATATTCCGGCAGCACCGGGGGGAACTCTCGGGGCCGTTCGATATCGTCATCATCGCCCGCCGCAATCTGCTTTCCGCCACACCTTCCGAGGTGGAAAACGAATTTCTGAAGCTGGCGGAAAAGGCGGGACTGCTGAAAAAATGAAACGTCTGCTGATAGGGCTGGTTCGGATGTATCAGAAAACCATCTCCCGGGTGATTCCCGCGCGTTGCCGGTTTTATCCGAGCTGCTCGGATTATACGATTGAAGCACTGAACAGATATGGCATGATGCGCGGTCTTTGGCTGAGCTTCCGGCGGATCTGCCGGTGCCATCCGTGGAATCCCGGCGGAGTGGATCCGGTTCCAGAGGTCAGGGGTCAGAAGTCAGAGAGAAGAAAGAGCAAATTGATTTAAACGGATTCAACGATTTGAACGAGCCCCGCAGGGGCGGTTGAACGGAACAAGTGAGATTATGAAAAAGAACGATTTTATTATTGTAGCCATCCTCGTGGCGCTGATGTTCGGCTGGATGAAGTTTTACCCGGCGCTGGAAAAGAAATATTTTCCGAGGCCGGAACAGCCTGCCGCAGGGGCGACATCCATGTCGCCAGAACGTGAAGAAAAACCATCGCCCGAAGTTGCGGCGCCCGCACCGGATATAGGGGCGACAGTGATGTCGCCCGCTCCCGAAGTGAAGGTTGTTGAGGTTCCGGAAACCCCTGAAGAATGGCTGACGCTCGCCAACGAAGCTATCGAACTGACCGTTTCCTCCTACGGCGGCGCGGTCGTTTCCGCCGTGCTCGAAAACTATCCCGCCGAAAACCGGGAAGACAGCGGCCCGGTCATTCTCGATTTCGAAAAAGCGCCTGCTTTGCGCTATGCCGGGCTGCCGGCACAGGCTTTGGCCGGGACGCTCAGATCTATCGGCGGCGACAGCCTCGTTTACACCGCCCCTCTCGGCGACGGAAAGATTTTTGAGCGTATCCTGCGGCTCGAGGGCGAATACCTGCTGACGGTAGAAGACTCTTTTATCAATGAAACGGACGTGCCGTGGGCGCTTCCTGAACTGCGCCTGCCGACCGGCCCGATGGGCAACCCTGCGGGTACCACCGCCATGCGAGGTCTTTCTACGCTTGGCGTCGATACGTTTGCCCCCGCCGATGGCGCTCATCACTGGGGCCGGCAGCTCACCAAAATCTTCCGCAACGTTAACGGAACGAACATGCTCACCTCGACACCGGAAATGATTGCGCCGCGTCCGGTGGACTGGATGGCGGTCAAAAATAAATTTTTCGTGCAGATTCTCACCCCCGAAAACGCGGCCGAGGCATTTGATATCTCGATTCGGCGCGAAGGCGAGGGCAAAAAGGCGGTGCCGGTCGAGGTGTCCGCCGCGCTTCAGTTCGATGACGAGCTGATCGCGGAAAACGAAACCTTTACCCGCGCGACCCGCGTTTACATCGGCCCCAAAGATTTTGCTTTCCTCAAGACGCAGGGGATGGAGCAGACCGAAGTGATGGAGTTCAAAAGCACCGGTTTCTGGAAATTTATGAACCCGGTCATGTACCCCATCAAAAAAGCGCTGCTTTGGGGGCTGATTCATCTCGCGCCGTTTGGAAGCTACGGCATTGCCATCCTGCTGCTCACCGTCATCATTCGCGTCATTTTCTGGCCGCTCACGCACAAAGGCACCGAGAGTATGCAGCGCATGCAGGCACTGCAGCCGCAGATCAAAGAGCTTAAGGAAAAATACAAAGACAACCCGCAGCGCATGCAGCAGGAGACGATGGCGCTCTACAAGGAAAACAAGGTCAATCCTATGGGTGGCTGTCTGCCGATGTTTGTGCAGATTCCTGTCTTCATCGCGCTCTTCGGGGTGCTGCGCAGCGCGATTGAACTGCGCTTTTCCAAATTTCTCTGGATTCGCGACCTCTCCGAGCCGGAGAATCTTTTCGCGGGCATGATTCCGGTAGTCGGTTCGCTCAACATTCTGCCGATCCTGATGGCCGCCACCATGATGTGGCAGCAGAAACTTACGCCGAGCGGCGCGGGCGATCCGCAGCAGCAGAAAATGATGGCTATCATGATGCCGTGCATGATGCTCTTTTTCTTCTACGGAATGCCTTCCGGCCTCGTCCTTTACTGGACCACCAGCCAGGTACTGATGATTGCCCAGATGCTCATCAAAAAGTACAGGACAGCCTGAGAAGAGAAGGATGAACGATGAAACTGGAGAAATACCTTTTTCATCTTTCGTTATTCTCCTCTTCCAGCCCCCGAAAACTGCGCTAAAATAAAGGCGTAAAGAGAGGGTATTATGAAAACGTTTCGTTTCATTACTTTTCTGATAATCGCTGCCCTGCTGACCGGTTGCGCGTCCAGCCGCTCCGGCGAAGTCTATTCGCGCGACCAGGCGCGCCGCGCCCAGACCGTGCAGCTCGGCACCGTTGAGTTCATCAAACACGTGCAGATTGAAGGCACCAAATCCGGTCTCGGCACGGCGGCTGGCGGTATTGCCGGCGGTGTGGCGGGCAGCACCATCGGTGGAGGAAGCGGCTCGACGCTCGCAGCGCTCGGCGGCGCCATTGTCGGCGCGGTAGCCGGCACAGCGGGCGAAGAAGCGCTTACCCGGCGTGACGGGCTCGAAATCACCGTCAAGCTCGACAGCGGTAAAGTACTGGCCGTGGTGCAGGAAGCCGATGTGCTCTTCGCGCCCGGCGCCCGCGTTCGCGTCCTGACCGGAACCGACGGAACGACCCGCGTCGAGAAATAGCGATTTTACCGCCCGAATTTTTCGCGGTATTCGTGCGCTTTTTCGATGATTTCCTCTTCGCCATCTACTTTTCGATCCTGCATGAGGATGTTGCCGTCGCAAATGACGGTGTCGATGCAGGAGGAGTCTGCGCTGTAGACCATATCGGCGATGAGGTGGTGGCCGGGCGCCAGCCGCTCGTTGTTTAAATCCACCAGCATGCAGTCGGCGAGCGCGCCTTCGGTGATGACGCCGCTGTTAAGCCCGAACATTTCCGCGCCAGCGCGGGTTCCGGCGTGCCATGCGGTTTCCGCGGGCAGGGCGGTGGGGTTGCCGGTGGAATGTTTTTCGAGCAGCGCGGCGAGTTTGATTTCTTCGCCCATGTCGAGGTTGTTGTTGGAGGCCGCGCCGTCGGTGCCGACAGCGACTTGCAGGCCTGCCGCCTGTGCCTCGGTGAAGCGGAATTTCCCGGAACAGAGTTTCATGTTGGAGGCCGGGCAGTGCAGGGCTTTTACGCCGCGTTCGGCGAGCAGTTCCATCTCTTCCGGTTCGAGGCAGATGCAATGCGCTGCCGTGACGTTGGATCCGAGGAAGCCGATTGAGTCGAGGTAGGCAACCGGCCGGATGCCGTGTTTCTTCACGCAGTCGGCGACTTCCTTTTCCGTTTCAGCCAGATGCGTGTGGATCATCAGCCCGTGTTCGGCGGCGAATTCTGCCGCCCAACGGAGTGATTTTTCAGAGACGGTGTAAATGGCATGCGGTCCGATCTGGAAGATGATGCGGTCGCTGTAGCGGCCGCGTTCCTCAAAGAGTCGTTGGTTTTGCTCCATCTGCTCCTTTGCTTTCTGCGGATCGTCGAAATCAATAAATACGGCGGAAATTGCTGCGCGCAGGCCCATTTCTTCGACCGCGCGGGCGGTGCTGTGCCAGAACCAGTACATGTCGTTGAAAAAGGTGGCGCCGGATTTGATCATTTCCAGGCAGGCCAGTCGCGCACCGTTATACACGTCTTCTTCGGTGACGCGCGCTTCAAGCGGCCAGACATGGTCGTTGAGCCAGGTGTGGAGTTCGAGGTCATCGGCATAACTGCGCATATAGGCCATCGCCGCGTGCGTGTGCGCATTGTGGAAGGTCGGCAGGATCGCCTTGTCCGTCCCGTCGAGAACCGTTTCAGCGGTTTGATCGGAACAGGCTCCGATTTTTCTGATCTGATTGCCTCTGATATAGACATCGACGGCTTTGTCGTTGAGGCGAACCTGTTTAATCAAAATGCTCATGCATGGGCTCCGTTAAGAGATAAAAAATAGCCGCAAAAGAGCGTAAAGACCACAAAAATTACCGCTGCAGGGGCGACTGCAATATCGCCGACAGCTTAAACCGGGCAGGACTCTATTATTGCTTTAATAGAATGAAAATGGTAATGATTATGCTTTATCTTATGCGGTGCGCCCATTAATGGTCGCCCGATTTTGATAAGCTGGCGGGTTTCTGGCGGCAGGGTCTGAAAGTGCGCCTTGTAAGGGAGCGGTGTGTGATGAAAATAAAAGGATGGGTTGTTTTTCTCTTGTTGGTCGCAGCTTGTGTGGCGGCTTATTTCACGTTCAGAAGCAGTGAGGAGCCTTCTGCAGTACCCGATGTTCCCGAAACGGTTTTTGAAAAACCGGTCATGAAGGATCAGCCGGTCGTTTCTGACAAACCGGCGGTTTCGGCGCCGAGCCTGTCGCCCGCCGAACCCGTTGTTCAGTCCTCCGTTTTTACGGAGGAGGAAATTGTCACGATTACGGCAGATACCCCGATGAAACCGGGGGCGTTGGCGAACCCGGAGGTTCGGGCGGCATTTGCCGAGGCGTACAAAAAACGGGACGCCGAGGAGCAGGCGAAGCTGGAGGCCTACGCCCAAAGCAATAACGTTCCCATTCGGGGAAAAGATGAAGAGGGCTTCTACATCCTTCAATGGGATCGCGAAAACAACACGGCGTTTAAAATCCGACCGCTCAATGATGAGGCGG
>JAOZSE010000062.1 GCA_029939835.1 Pontiellaceae bacterium | reverse complement strand
CGCCGACCACCTGATTGACCTCGGCCCCGGCGGCGGCGAGCGCGGCGGAAAAATCGTCGTCACCGGAACCCCCGAAAAAGTCGCCGCCCACGCCAAATCCCATACGGGAAAATACTTGGCAGAAATGCTGACGACATAGGATACTCCCGGCGATGAAACACCCGTTTTTCAGGCTTTCCATATTACTGCTTCTGCTTGCGCCTGCGCTTTTTGCGCAGAGCACGCTTTCGCTCCGCCAGATCGAGGCGGCGCTGGAGGATGAACTCTATCCCCTCGCCGAACAGCAGATATGGGAATCGCTCAGCATTCAGCGCACGCCCGAGGAGCAGGCGACGCTGACGCTGCTGCTGATCCGCACCCTGACCGGTCAGCAGCGGTTTGATGACGCCGTCATTCTGGCCGACGAATCCGCTACCCTGCCAAAGCAGGACGCTTTCGCCTATTGGCGCGCGCGTGCTCTTTTTGAAAAAGGTGATTTTGAAGCGGCTTTAGAAACTCTGAAATCCAAAGAAAAACAGCTGAAAACGGAAGCCTATGCTCCCGCCGCCCTGCGACTCAAGGGCCGCGCCCAGCGGGCCTCCGGCGACCTCAAAGCGGCTGAAAAAACTTTTTCGGCGTTTCATAAAAAATTTCCCGATGAGGAAGACAGCGCGCAGAATCTGCTCGATCTCGCTGAAGTGCACCGCGCGCGCGACAAGCGGAAAAGTACGGTCAAAACCTTGCGCAAACTGCTGAAGGAGTATCCCGACCATTCGCTGGCCGACACCGGAAGCCTTGAACTGGCACGCGAACTGATTGCGGACGATGGAAAGAAAGAACGGACGGAGGCCCAGACCCTGTTGAGTGAACTCAGCTCTAAAACATCCGCCCACCCGCGTCTGCGTATTCCCGCGGGCGTCGAACTCGCCGCGCTCGAGCAGCGGATGGGCAACGCCGCCGCCGCGGCTGACGCCCTGCAGAGAGCCGCCGCGCTGACCAGCGAAACATTTCTGCGCGTCCGGCAGAAAGCCGCGCGCGCCAATCTGCTGATTGAGGATGGCCAGACCAAGGAGGCTTTTACGCTTTTTGACGAAGCCATCGGAGAAGCCTCGAGCCAGTCGCTCGCCACCGAGGTGCTGATCCAGAAAGCGGAAGCACTGCTGAAAACCGCGAACTATCCCGCCGCCGAAAAAGCTTTTCAGGCTTATCTCGATGTCACTACTGACCCTGCCGCGCAGGCCCGCGCGCTCTCCGGCAAGGGCTGGAGCCTCTGGGAGCAGCAGCGCTATGAAGAGGCCGCAACCGACTTTGAAAACGCTGCCGAAAAATGTCCCGACCCGGCTCCTTGTGTCAGCGCCCTGCTCAAGGCGGGCGACGCGCGACTCGCCGCCGGGCAGTATCAAAAGGGCCACGATAATTATCACCGCATCACAGAGCAGTATCCCGGCGACCCCGAAGCACCGCGCGCCCTTTATCAGAGCGGCGTCGCCAACCTGCTGGCCGGACAGATGGAAAAAGCCCGCCTCCACTTTGCCGGGGTTGAGGCGAATTTTCCGGACAGTAAATTCGCGCCGCAGGCGGCGCTTCAGCTGGCCGAACTGCTCAAGCATAAAGAGCAGTGGGAAAGTGCGCTCGAAGAATACCGTCGCATTGCCGGGCAGTATACCAATGCCGTCGAGCTGGCTACGGCGACGCACCAGCAGGGGCTGATTCTCTACCGGCTCAGACAGTGGGATGCCGCCCTTGAAAAGTTCCGCGCCATCAGCGAACAATATCCGGAATCACCCGAGGCACCGCAGGCGTACTACATGCGCGGTTTCTGTCGCTATCTGCAAGGTGATATTGAAGCAGCCCTGGATCTCTGTCAGACCTTTATCAGAAAATATCCCGATTCCGTCTGGACGCCGGAGGTGCTCTTCTGGCTCTCCGAGCACTGGTATAACCGCGGAGACTACGCCTCGGCCCAGAGTACCTTCCTCGATATCGTCAGCCGCTTTCCCAGACATGAGCTGTCCGACGACGCCCTTTTCTGGGCCGGCAACGCGTTGCTGAAACAAGCCAGCTTTCTGGAGGCATTCACCGCCTACAGCCGTCTTGCCAAAAAATATCCGGACAGCCCGCTGCTGTTGAAAACACGGTTTGCACAGGGCGAAGCGCTCACGGAACTCGGTGAATTTTCGCGCGCGATCCTCGCGTATGACGAAGTCATAAAAGCCGCTCCGGACGAGCCGCTGGCCGACCGTGCCCGCGGACGCCTCGGCGACTGCCTTTTCACGCTCGGTACCGCCGAAGCCGGTCGTTATCGGGAAGCGCTCACGGCGTATCAGGCGCTGTTCAAACGGCCGGCGGCTCCTTTCGCCCTGAAGCTGCAGGCGCTCTATAAAATCGCCCGCTGCGAAGACAAGCTGGGACTGAAAGATAAGGCCTTTGCGCACTACATGGAAACGGTCTATACCGGAGTCGGCAGCGAAACGCCGATCTCCCCTGAAGCCGTGGCCTGGTTCACCCGCGCCGCCTTCGAGGCCGCCGCGTTTCAGGAGCAGCAGGAGCGCTGGCCGGAAGCCATCAACATTTATGAACGGATCATTGAAGCCGGCGTACCCGCGCAGAGCGAAGCGCTCCTGCGTATTGAAAAAATCAGGCAGGAGCACGCTTCAACACTTTAACAGAAAAAGGAGTCGGTTATGTTCGAACTGATTAACAGCGGCGGCGAGATTATGTGGCTTATTCTGGCCGGCGGCTTCGTTGGGCTGGTCATTTTTCTGGAGCGCTTTTTCCACCTGCACCGCTCCCAGATCAAAATCGAGGATTTTCTCAACGGCATCACCACCAACCTGACCCGCGGAAACGACCTCGAAGCCGTTTCCATCTGCGACCAGACGCCCGGCCCCGCCGCGCAGCTTGTTCGCACGGCGCTGCTGCATCGCGCGGACGATAAAGAGGCGCTGACTCAGGCCGTTCAGCAGGCGGGCATTCAGGAAATCCCGCAGCTCGAACGCCACATGAACCTGCTCATCACCCTTGCGCAGGTTCTTCCCATGCTGGGGCTGCTCGGAACCGTACTCGGCCTGATCAATATGCTCATCGCGCTGCAGCAGGCCTCCCCGCTGGCCGAAATCGGCGACCTGAGCGGCGGTCTTTGGATCGCGCTGCTCACCACCGCCGCAGGCCTTATCACCGGCATTCCCGCCTACGCCGGTTATCACTTTCTCGTCGGCCGCGTCGAATCCATTGCGGTCGACATGGAACAAACCGCCAAGGAAATCATCTATTTTCTGACCCGTCCCGCGGGAGAACACCATGAACCGTAACGACTGCGAAGCCGTCCTCTATCTGCACCGCACCTTCCGGCCCCGCCGCCGGACCGGGCGCGGCTTCCTTGTAGGCGTCACTTTTCTCGATGCCGCGCTGCTCTTCGGTGCCTTCGTGCTGGCCACATCGCCCTTTGTGCTCAAACCGGGCATCCGCCTCGATCTGCCCGCGGCCGCTCAGGTTGAGGGCATCCGTTACAACGACATGGTGCTGTCGGTAACGCGCGACGGAAAAATTTTCTTCAACGACGAACAGGTTCCGTCCGCTGAACTGCCGGCGGCACTCGCCGCCGCCGCGGAAGCCCGCCCCGGCACCGTGTTGATTCTTGAAGCCGATCAGGCCATTCCGCAGGCCACAGCCATTTCCATCTACGATGCCGCGGCCAAGGCCGGGTTCAAAAAGATTTTCATCGCGACACAAAATCCTGCACCGTGAAATTCCGTATCCAGTTCTCGCCCGCGCTGATCGCAGCGCTTCTGTGCGCCGCGGGGTGGTACGCCTTCTGGCTCTTCACCGGCCAGCCCGTCGTGCCCGTATCTGTCGAACCAATCCCCGTCCCGGCGGTCAGCTATCTGCCCGGCGGAAGCGAAGCCGTCCGCGCCGTCCTCTCGCCGACGCTTTTTGCACTTCCGTCTGAACAGGGCTTCAGCCACGGTTTCCCCGAAGGCCAAGTTGATTTGCGGCTGACGCTTGAAAAGCCGCCGCAACCTGCCCGCTTTCTGTCGCGCCAGACGGCCGCCTCGCCGGTGGTTGATACCGCCGGACTGCTTGAAGGCATGAGCCTCCCGCCGGGCCGGTTGCCCGTACCGGATGCCTTCCCTGCTGTCCAGCCCGTCCGCATAACGGAGAGCGTTCAGCTTTATTTTTCGCCTGAGCTCAAAGCGCGCATCACTGTGACCCCGCAACTCAACCTCAGCCCAACCAATCTGTCCGCCCAGATCCGCGTTAACCTGAATGTCCGGAGGGATGGAACGGTGGGCCGCGTACTCTTCGATACGCCACTTGAAAATCCTGCACTGCTGCGCGCGCTGCTGCGCCTGCGATTCGAACCGTCTGAAAAGGAAACTGAAAGCTGGCTTGATATACGGTTTACGCCGGTCAACGGAGAAAAATCATCATGACGGCCGGACTTGCCAGCACAGTAACATCACCGCTCGTAGTCGCGCTCATTGCGCTACTGGCCGCTGCCGCCTTCTACGATTTCATCACCTTCCGCCGCCGCCGTTCCACACGGGAAACGGTGTACCGCTGTGATGCCTGCCGGCACATTTACACGGAATCGCACCGTACGCCGCTGGCCCGCTGCCCCAAATGCGGCAAGCGAAACGAGCCGGTCCGGGAATGATTTAGGTTTCTGTATTCAACCTTCAAGACGATCCAACCTCAAGCGGTGCCGGTCGTCGAACAGGCGGCGCGAAGTCATCCAGACGGCGGCCAGCGTGCCGAAGCCCGTTCCGCCTGCAATCAGGAACATGATCAGGATTTGATATTTCACGGCATCAAGCGGCGGATTGCCCGCCAGAATCTGGCCGGTCATCATACCCGGCAGGCTCACAAGTCCCGCGGCGGCCATTGCGTTGATGATGGGAATTAAACCGGTTCGGATGCTCTCGCGGCGAATATCATCAATCGCTTCCGACTTGGTCTGCCCCAGCGCGAGACGCGTCTCAATCGCCGCGCGCTGTGTGCGGACATTCTGCGTGAGATGATTCACGGAGAGCGAAAGGCCGTTCATCGTATTACCCAGCAGCATGCCGAGCAGCGGAATTGCGTAGCGCGGTGCATACCACGGCGCCGGGCTGACCACCACCGTTAGCGCGAGAATCGTTACAGCGAACGAAGAGATAAACATCGCGCTCAGGCCGATCCCGAAGCCCCACGTTCCGCGAAGGCGGTGCTTCTGGCGCGCGCGCACCTCGCGCCCCGCGGCCAGCAGCATAACGACTGCCATCAGCGCCACCCACCCCGGCGCGGCGCTCGCAAAGAGCGCCTTCAGTACAAACCCGATCAGGGAAAGCTGAATTACCGTCCGAAACGCCGAAAGCAGAAGTCGACCACCGATTTTCAGTTGAAGCCGACGGCTCACCGCGGCGAGCGCGATGACCAGCAGTGCCGCGAGGCTCATATCCAGCGGAGAAAGTTGAATGATGCCGCTCACTGCATTTCCTCCAATGCGCCGCCGACGAATTGCAGGTGTCGTTCCGCCGCGCGGGCAATCTGTTCGGGATCATGGCTGACCCACAACACCGCCGCGCCGCTGGAGCGGCGGTACTCCGCAATCACCTCTTCTGCCAGATGCACGTTCGCGTGGTCGAGCGCTGCCGTCGGCTCATCGAGGAGCAGAACCTGCGGCTCATTCAGCAACAAACGGAACAGGGCCAACCGCTGCTTTTCCCCTGTCGAAAGCCGCTCCACTTTCCACTCCAACACATCCTTCTCAAAACCCAGTCTCCCCAACGTAGATGCGATCTTCGCGGTCGTCATAGCCCGGGCATCGAGTGCAGACCTTCCAATGGTTGGAAAAGGTAGAAGAGGCTTCCAGCCTCTTTGGCAAAGCGAATCCGCATCAAACTTGCGCACAGGTATCATACGACGGGGAAATGGTTCTTTTGATGCACATAGCTCATGCAAACGAGGCTGGAAGCCTCGTCTACGAAAAAAATGATCCCCAACGTGATCGGCCCACCATGAAGATTCTGCTGGTAGCCACCCGACTCGGTTACGCCAGAGCGGCGCGGACATTTCAGAGCGGTCTTCGCCGTCCAGTAAAACAGTTCCTTCAGCGGGGTCGAGATCGGCAATGGCGCGGAGTAGCAGCGTCTTGCCGCAGCCTGACGGCCCCGAGAGCGCCGTGCACTCGCTGCGCTCCAGCGCAAAAGAAAAAGGGCCTCCGCAAATCGTGCGCAGGCCCTCTGTTTTCAGCCGGTTCATTTACAAAATTTTGAGTTTGGGCAGATCCTGAATGTCCACGGCGCCAACGACGCGGTTATCGCCGTCCACAACCATGAGGTCATCAATGTTTTTCTCTTCGTAGATTTTGAGAATATCCACGGCGAGCTGATCGGCTTGAAGCGTGACCGGATCGGCGGTCATCACGGAGTCAATGGTCTGTTCAGTAAGATCAGGTGTTTCGATCAGGTGACGGCGCAGGTCGCCGTCGGTGAAAATACCGAGCAGCTTGTCACTTCCGTCCACCACGGCCACGCAGCCGGCGCGCGCGCCGGTCATGGCGGTGACTGCGTCTTTGACCTTTGCACCGCTCCTGACTTTGGCCAGACGCTCTTCGGTGCGCATCACGTCGGAAACCTTAAGCAACAGTGTGCGGCCGATCGCGCCGCCGGGATGCAGTTTGGCATAGTCCTCTTTTTTAAAGCCGCGCGCTTCGAGCAGTACGATGGCGAGCGCGTCGCCGACGGCGAGCGTTACCGTTGTGCTGGCGGTCGGAGCCATATTGAATGGGCAGGCTTCCTTTTCAATCGTGATCGGCACCACAAGATCGCTCTGAATGCCAAGCGGACTGTCCGCGTCGCCGGTCAGTGCAATGATTTTCACGCCGCGGCGCTTGAGCGCGGGGAGCAGATCAATCAGCTCATCGGAGGCACCGCTGTAGCTGAGCGCCAGCACCACATCGTTGGAGCCGACGATCCCGAAATCACCATGCATCGCTTCGATGGGATGCAGCAGGACAGCAGGCGTGCCGGTGCTGGTGAACGTCGCGGCCATTTTCTGGCCGATATGAAAGTTTTTGCCGACGCCGGTAACAACCACTTTGCCGCCGTTTTCCATCGCTTCAAGAATCCACTCGATGGCGGTGATAAAACCGCCGTTAATCTGATCGCGCACTTTCTCCATGCCCGCAATTTCGACGTCCATAATCTCTTTAGCTCGTGTCTTAAAATCCATGATTTTTCCTTCTTTAATGTAGGACAGCGCTTCCAGCCTGTCTGCGGACGTTCGGCTCATTGCGCGGATGAACAGGCTAGACTCGACCATCGGGAGAGAGGCTTCGTTATTGCGAAGCAACGCCCGAAGGAAGTGGCAACCCTGTCCTACTTTGCCCTTCCAATGATTGGAAAACCCTACAGCCCTCTGGTAGATTCATCAATCATGAAGATGGGCGGCGAAGCACTGACAATATTTCCGACGGAGCTGGCAAAACGCCGCTACGAGCACCGCCACGTTCTCGAAACCGGTGTACTCGCCACCGCCCGCCTGCTGACCCAAAAAAGGCTGCTTGCCCTCTGCGAACGCGCCGCGCGCCGATCCGGTCTACTGAAAGGCCACGCGCCCGGCCCTGCGGAGATGTGCCTGCTTCTCGAAGAGGCCGCCGGAAACGTCTCTTTTGTGCCCGGCCAGCCGCTTGCCCGCCTTTCGTCCGCCGCACGGGTCAATCTGCTCAAACAGATCATCGAACACTTTGCCGTCTTTGCCGAAGAGGAAAAAACAATCACCGACTGGCTGCTGGCCCACGAACCGAACCATAAACTGCACGGCATCGGACAGCTGCTGAAAACGTGGCGCGCACTATGTACAAAAATGGACATTGCCGACCGTTTTGCCGCTAACACCGCCCTGCTCCGGCTGACTGAAACAGGCGAGCTGCCGCGAGAACTGGATCATGACATTTGTTTCCGTGCCGTGCGCTGGCTCAATCCGTTTGAGGAACGCTTAGTCGCCGCTCTTAAAACACGGCTCGGCGAAGAGCGGGTGCAGATCATCTCCGTCCTGCCCGCCGCGCACGCCGAAGCGGCGGAAGACCGGCTCTGCGCCGTCGTGCGCAGTGAACTGATGCGCGGCTCTGAAGAAGAGTGGAAGCCGTGGCTGGAGGATTTTGCCGACGCGTTTGAAGCCGATGACAGCAACATCCTCGAATCCGAATCGCGCAAACGGGTTTCGTTTTTTCTCTCCGCCCATCCCTACGGAGAAATTGAAGATGCCGCGCGGCGTATCGCCCGCGAAATCGAAAGCGGTACCGCGCCCGATGAAATTGCACTGATCCTGCGTGATCTCAGTCCGTACACCGATATCATCCCCGATGTCTTTGAACGCTTCGGCATCCCGTACCACTTCCGCCGCGGTACGCCCGCCGCCGCGCTGCCGCCGGTCAAAACACTGCTCGCCCTGCTCGCTTTTCCGCAAAACCGCTCGCGTGACCGGCTCTGCGATCTGCTTTTAATACCCGGCATCGACTGGCCCGGCCTCGATATCGAGGCGCGGCAGACCCTCGTCCAGCAAATCCGCCAAACCCAGCAGCCGCGCCTGACCCGCTTGCCAAAAGAGCTGAAGGATTTCCTGTGGTTAGAAAAGTGTAGACGCGATGTCCCCATCGCGTTCCATACGCAAAGAAACGCGATGGGGACATCGCGTCTACGTTTTTCAGAGCAAGCAAACGCCTTAATTAAGCAACATAACCTGAATCTACCCGACGAGGTGCATGATCTCATTGAAGAGATCGGCGCAATGGACCTGCCTCAGGTAGCGCCAGAGCGAATGGTTGCTCTGTTTGAAGAACTGCTCGATAATGTAACACTCAAAGACGCGACCGACACAGAAAGCGGTGTTTGGGTGGTCAATCCACTGGACGCGGCGGGCCTTCGCTTTAATTCAGTCTATATCGCCGGTATGGACGACCGCACCTTCCCGCAAATTCCAAAAGCCGATGCGTTGCTGAACGATGCCGAGCGCAAAGCACTGCGCGCGTTCCTGGCAGAGCGCAGTATTCCCTGTCCGCGACTCGCGATCCCGGAAACCGGTGCGGCGCTGATTCAGGAG
Organism: Pontiellaceae bacterium; assembly: GCA_029939835.1. Classification (GTDB taxonomy): domain Bacteria; phylum Verrucomicrobiota; class Kiritimatiellia; order Kiritimatiellales; family Tichowtungiaceae; genus Tichowtungia. The sequence goes on along the minus strand of JAOZSE010000062.1, from coordinate 892 downwards.
GAGATTCTCTTCATGACTACCATAAGCGCGGCACGTGAGCGGCTGACGCTCTCCTACACCCGCGCCGACGCCGACGGCAAAGAGCGCGCGCCCGGCGAATTCTTTGAGCGAATGCGCGGACTGACCGGCATTGAAAAACCGGAACTCGGCGAATCGTTTCACACGATCCTGCCACCGGATGCCGTCCGCGCTGAAGATGAGGCAAGGCAGACCAAAGCATTTCAAAGTAGGACAGGCATCTTGCCTGTCCATCCACGCAAAGAGCCTAGCGACGGTGGACAGGCAAGATGCCTGTCCTACATTCAGAAATGGCTCAAAGACCATCCGGAGCTCAGCGCAACAGCACTCGAAACGCTGGCCCGCAACCGCTACGTCTTTTTCCTCGAAAAAATACTGGGCATTAACCCCGACCGCACGCACGAGGACAATACCGACCCGATGGATCGCGGCAACGTCATCCATGACATCCTCGAACAGATTTACAGCGCGATTGCCGAACAGAGCGGGCTTTACGCCGACAACTCTTCCGGAGCCTGGAAGATCGCTCAGAGTGGTGACATTCCGCTGGCGGTGTTTGATCCGGCCAAAGCCGATGAACTGCTCGCGCTGGCCCGCGACATCGCGGAGGAGGAATTCGCAAAAGCGGAACGGCGACCAAGCCGTCATTTGGGACACCGCGCGGTGTGGGAAACTGAAAAGCAGAAGATGCTGCAGGTGATCGAAAACTTTATCCGCATGGATCTCGAAACCGCTCTCGCTGAAAACCGCTACCCCGCCCTCTTTGAAATGAAGTTTGATGAAAAGCACGACCTGCCGTTAACGCTCCAAGCTCCAAATAATGTAGGACAGGGTTGCCACTCCCGCTGGTCGTTGCCTCGCAACAACGAGGCCT
>JAOZSE010000180.1 GCA_029939835.1 Pontiellaceae bacterium | reverse complement strand
GGTCGTCACGCTCGACCTCGCGCTGATGGTGGCGGGCACCAAATACCGCGGCCAGTTCGAAGAGCGCATCAAGGCCGTTATGGACGAAATCAAAAAAACAAAAAACGTCCTTCTTTTCCTCGACGAACTGCACACGATTGTCGGTGCCGGTTCAGCCGAAGGCACAATGGACGCCGCCAACATCATCAAGCCTGCGCTCGCGCGCGGCGAGCTCCAGTGCATCGGCGCCACCACGCTCAACGAGTACCGAAAGTCCATCGAAAAAGATGCTGCGCTCGAGCGCCGCTTCCAGACCATCATCGTCAAGGAGCCGACCCTTGAAGAAACCATTCTGATCCTCAAGGGACTGCGCTCCAAATACGAAGAGCATCACCATACGAAAATCACCGATGCCGCGCTCGAAGCCGCCACCAAACTTTCCGCGCGCTATCTCCCCGACCGCTTCCTCCCCGATAAAGCCATTGATCTGATTGATGAGGCCGGTGCGCGCAGCCACATTGCCAATATGGTCAAGCCGCCGGAATTCCAGGAGCTTCGCCAGCGCATGATTGAGGCCCAGAAGAAAAAAGACGCCGCCATCCGCGATCAGAAGTTTGAGGAGGCTGCCTCGTGCCGCGATGCCGAGCGCAAAGCCAAGGAGGAATTCGACGCCGCCATGAAAGCGTGGGACGCCGAGCAGAAGGAACACCTCTCCCATGTGGACGAGGAAGAAATCCGCATTGTGGTGTCCAAATGGACCGGAGTGCCGGTGGACAAAATGGGTGAACAGGCGCTGGCCAAACTCCTCAAAATGGAAGAGGAAATCGAAAAGAGTGTGATCGGTCAGAACGAAGCCGTTTCGGCCATTTCGCGCGCACTGCGCCGTTCGCGCGCCGAACTCAAAGACCCGCGCCGTCCGATCGGCTCCTTTGCCTTCCTCGGGCCTACCGGCGTTGGAAAAACCATGCTCGCCAAAGAACTGGCGCGCTTCATGTTCGACGATCCCGACGCGCTCATCCAGATCGACATGTCCGAGTACATGGAAAAATTCTCCGCCTCGCGGCTCGTCGGTTCGCCGCCCGGCTATGTCGGCCACGAAGAAGGCGGGCAGCTCACCGAGCGTGTCCGCCGCCGGCCGTATTCGGTCGTGCTTTTCGATGAAATCGAAAAAGCACATCCCGATGTCGCGCACATGCTGCTCCAGATTCTCGAAGAGGGGCGTCTCACGGACAGCCTAGGGCGCAGTGTCGATTTCCGCAACACCATCATCATCATGACGTCCAACGTCGGGGCAAGCCATACGGCCAAGGCGGGCCTCGGCTTTGCGCCCGTCAGCGACCAGAGCGACTACGAAAAGCTCAAAGAGGTTATGATGGCCGCCTGCAAAGAAACCTTTAAGCCTGAACTGGTCAACCGGCTCGACGACATCATCGTTTTCCGCCAGCTTAGCGAAAAAGATATCGAAGTCATCCTCGACCTCGAAATCGCCCATGTGCAGGAGCGCGTCTCCGTGCGGAAAATCACACTGGAGATTTCGCCCGAAGCCAAAGCGCTCCTCATCAAAAAAGGGTTCGACAAAGCCTACGGTGCGCGTCAGCTCCGCCGCTCCGTCGAACGCCATCTCGAAGACCCGCTGGCCGAAGCCATCCTGCGCGGCGAAGTAACCACCGAAGGCCCTGTCGCCGTCGGTGCCGACAAAGATAAACTCACCTTCACCCCGGCCAAATAATCGGGCGTTTAACGATTCAGATACCGCACTTCTTCTGTAGCCGGGGTCAGCAGACCCCGGTCCGGCCTCTTCCACCTTCGCCAAGGCTTCGGCGGACAGGACGGAGGCCGACTACAAAAATGCGGCTTATGTTATTTCAATCGTTACGTGCCTTGGTGCGGAATGCAAAGTTGCGTCCGGTATGTTTTTCAGACTTCTGAAAAAGCGCACCCCAGCGCTTCCAACCTCTGGAAGAATCCGGTAAAACCTTTGCAACTTCATTTGAATTTACCGGAGTGAATGTATGGCCGCGCCCAAAAGTATTCTGAAACTGTGTGAAACCTTTGAGCAGCACAGAGAGCACTACAAATCCAGCGGCTACAATGAGACCGAACTTCGCCGCGAGTTTCTCGACCCCTTTTTTACGGCACTTGGCTGGGATGTGGACAATGAACAGGGCTATGCCGATGCCTACAAGGATGTGATCCACGAAGATGCCATCAAAATCGGAGGATACACCAAAGCCCCAGACTACTGTTTCCGGATCGGTGGAACCCGCAAGTTTTTCGTCGAGGCCAAAAAGCCGGCAGTTAACATTCAGTCGGATGTCGCCCCGGCGTTCCAGCTTCGCCGCTACGGCTGGTCAGCCAAACTTCCGCTTTCCATCCTTTCGGATTTTGAAGAGTTGTCGGTCTATGACACCCGCATTAAGCCGGTTAAGAGTGATCGCCCCGCCAAAGCACGGGCGCTTTATTACACGTACGACCAGTATGTGGAAAAGTGGGATGAGATTGCTTCCATCTTTTCACGTGAAGCGGTTCTGAAGGGCTCATTCGATCAATACGCCGACACATCGAAGAAGAAGCGCGGAACGGGTGCGGTGGACGATACCTTTCTTGAAGAGATTGAACGCTGGCGCGATGCATTGGCTCGCAATCTGGCACTGCGCAATC
>JAOZSE010000061.1 GCA_029939835.1 Pontiellaceae bacterium | reverse complement strand
TGAGGCCGGCGGCCATCAGGTCAACGCCATACTGCTTTTCAATAAAAACCAGCATTTCGACCATCCGCATGGAGTCGACCCCCAGCGTATGAAGCGGGGCTTCGACATCGACCGAAGCGGGCTCCACGGAAAGAATATCCGCGATCCGCTGCACCAGTTCTGTTTGAATTTTTTCCATATTAGCTCTTCCCTAAATAAATGTTTGTTTTTTTATGTCCGATGCACCCGATTTGCATGGGCTGCACCGTTTCTATTTTCACTAAACTGGTTTGAGAATACACCGTTCCGTTCTTCAGTATCAGGGCACCCGCCGCACAACTCACTGCGGTTGAGGTGGGCATTGATCCAGCAAGGTGAGACCAGCAGCCTGCCGGGGCGGATGAAGGGAGTGCAGGGCACTCGAAATCAACAATCCACAAATCCGGCGCGGGTTCGGCTTTTGAACCGATTTGGCCGAACTGAACGGAATACGGCCCGGCGGGTTCACGGCCCAGCAGAAAGAAGACGGCTCCCTCCCCCGGAATGACGGAGGGGCCGCCTTCGGCAAAAAACGGCTGTATGTTGGTTTCATCATCAGCGATCCGCAGTTTCCGGGAGACAATGTATTCCATCACGGTACCGCATTCTTCCACACCGCCGACCAGCACCGAATCGCACACGCCCTGATCCAGCCATGTTTGTGCGAGCAGCAGGCTCTGATGAAAAGGATCGGTAAACGTCGTCAGCGTCATCGCCGGACCCGCCAGTCCGAGCGCGACCGAAACATACGAGGCCGCTGCGTTGTGCACCGAGTGCGAAAAGAGGGTCGGGGAAACAGCGTCATCGCCGAATTCGAGAATGTCGTCGAGAAAACTGAAAACGGTCGGGTGCGGGCCGAATGCCGTGCCAAGCACCACGCCGGTTCGCGCCGGATCGTGCAGTTCAATACCCGCGTTTTGCAGCGCATCGATTGCGGCCAGTACCGCCATTTTGGAAAAACGGTCGGCGCGCCGCATGCGACTCAGCGCTGTTTTGTCTTTTAGCGTTTCTTTCGCCACAGCATAGACTGGAAATAGCGCGGGCCGGAACGGAACCTCAATCATTGACGGTGCAATCGGCCCCGTTTCCAGCACCGTCTCCAGCGAGTCAATCCCCCGCCCTAGCGCGGAAACCATCCCTATGCCCTGAATATTCATTTTCGGTATTTAATCACTAACGCGGCGTTGCTTCCGCCGAATGCCAGCGACGTGGAGAGCGCGCAGGCTCCATGCACTTTTGTTTTTTCGCGGACGGGAATTACACCTGTCTCTTCATCCGATGTTTCAAATCCGGCGCTGGCCGGAATCCAGCCCTCGCGCAGGCCGAGTGCTGTAAAGACCGCTTCGAGTCCACCCGCCGCACCGAGTGTATGGCCGGTGTAGCCCTTTGTGGAAAGCATGGGCGTATTGCCAAACAGATCGGCCAGCGTGGATCCTTCGACTTTGTCGTTTTCAAGTGTTGAGGTGCCGTGTGTATTGATAAATGCAATTTCATCATCGCGGACATTTGCCGTCGTCAACGCCTGTGCAATCGCGCGGCGCAGACCACGTCCTTCGGGATGGGGCGCGGTCAGGTGATAGGCATCGACGGCGGAGCCGTACCCCGCCAGCAGAAGGTTGCTTTCCGCGCCGCGCGCCGCGGCGGACGGTTCGGTTTCAAGAACCATCACCCCGGCCCCTTCGCCGAGGTTGAGACCGGAACGATTTTTATCGAACGGCCGGCACGCCTCCGCGCTGGCGACGCCGAGCGCATTAAAACCGCAGAGCGGTATGCGGTTGAGTTCGTCGGCACCGCCGGCAATAGCCATGTCGCACAGGCCGCTTTGCAGCCAGCCGAGCGCCGCGCCGATGGCATCGGCACCGGATGAACAGGCGTTGACGACGGTAATGGCCGGGCCATTTACGCCAAGTTCTTTGGCGATAAATGCAGCGAGATTTCCGGAAAGGAAGCGATCCACCGCCTCCATGGGTGCGGCATAATTGCTGCGCCAGGCGTTGTAGAATTCCAAATCGTTGAGCTGACTGGCGACCGTGGTACCCAGCGCGATGCCGACGCGGCGGCCTTTTAGATTCGAAAGCCCCGTTTGTTCAAGCGCTTCGCTCACGGCAGTCAACGCCAGCGCATAGGTGCGCATTTTTTTGAGTTCAGGCGGGGCCGGCAGGTTTTCGACTTCGAAAACCGGAAACGTCAGCAGGGATTCGAACCGCGTAACGGGCGCCGGCTCGCGGCGGGGTCGCTGAAAGGCCTTCAGCGTTGCGGGGATGCCGATGCCGGCGGCGGACACAGCCCCCATGCCCGTGATGAGCACTGTGGAGGGCAAACTCATACGTTAAGCGCCGGTTTTTTGCTGATAGATGTATTCGGCCAAGGTGTTGACCGACTGGAAAATTTCGCGGGATTCCTGGGCATCCTTCACTTCCACGCCGAAGTTGCGCTGAAGCAGCACGATAATCTCGACGGCATCCAGTGAGTCGAGGCCGAGCCCTTCACCAAACAGCGGCAACTCATCGGTAATCTCTTCGGGTTTAACGTCTTCCAGTGAAAGCTGTTCGATCAGTTTCACCTTCAGGATTTCTCGTATTTCCTGCAGTGCAGTTTCTTTATCCGCAGCCATGAAGGGGGCCTCCTTTTAATCGAATGAATGTAGACTATTTCGTTGCTCTTACCAAAGTTTTTTATCGTACGCGCGGTAGATATTGGTTGAGCGACCACTCGCATCCTTCATCATTCGACATTCTTTGTTCGGTGGTCGATATTCCCACTCTCCCAGATATCGTAAAAAATAAAATATTGAAGAGGATGTACCAATAAATAGTTTTCCAGTATGTCGGCATATTGCTGTACCCAATCGCACAACTGCTTCTTACGATCCTGCCCGCGCACGAGCTTTGGCCATAGGACTTCCGCCATGTTGACCGAATAGGAATTGATTCCGGTCTTGGAGGAGAGCAACACCACCACGGGGCAGCCTGCGGATGCGGCAATATGAAAGGCGCTGTACGGAAACCGGGCTGTTGCCCCCATGAAGCGAACATCGACACCGTCAGCACCGTAGGTTCGATCCCCCATGATGCTGACGATATCGCCCTGCTCCAGTGCCTGCATTACCTCCACCATTCCGCCGAGATGCTGGTCGGGTGAGATGATTTTCAGGCGCGACTTTTCGGAATCCACCTGCACGGCTTTTCGCAGAGCCGGATTTTCCTCCGGCCGCATCAGCAGATACACAGTTTTCTCGAGCCGTTCCAGCGAGTGCATCACCGTTTGCCAGTTGCCTACATGAGAGGTGAGCAGGATAAAACCCTGCCCTTCCCCGCTCAAGGCCGCCACCTGATCATAACCAACAATTCCGGTATCGAACGATACCGCTCCGGCAACCAGCGCATGGCGGTCAATCAGATTTTTGCCTTGTGCAACAAACAGTTTGTACGCTGCCCACTCGCGTTGCCAACGATTCATCCCGGGAAATCGGCGGGAAAGATACGGCAAAGCTGAACGAACCGCCGCGCGGTCGAAGCAGGCATAATAGAAGCAAACGGGATAGAGTAATGCATAAGCCCCGCGCAATCCCGCCACGCGCATCACGGTTTTAAAAAACCAGATACCCGGGCGGTTCCCTCTTCTCTTCGCCTTGGGTGTTCGGTCGAAATCAGGCATAGCGCCGGACTCCCTTCCGCCGAACCGCCGCCGCAATATAGAAAACCACCAGTCCCGAAATGATCGCGAGAACGGGTGCCAATACGACGGAGCCGAGCAGCCAGTTTAAAAAATGCTGATGGAGATTGCTCGCTACCGCGCGCAAATCTTCGCGGCCGATCCACGAACCGTTCCGCAGGAAAAACCCCAGTCCGATGCACGCCAGCGGAACAAGTGGCGGAGCGCAAAGATGCTGTACATTCAGCGCCAGCAGGCGGTTGAGTTTCAGTTTGGTGGTCACATATAGTATCGCGACGGTATGGCAGGCAATCAGGGGGAGTGTCGCCAGCAATATCCCGACCCCGGCCGCCAGCCCCAGCTCCGCCGGAGAGGAATTTTCCTTCAGCAGCATGGCTAGAAATTTCCGGGGGTGGCGAACCAGCACTTTCCAATCCGTTTCAGCGGGTTTGACCAGCTTCTTGTGCGGCCACGGCAGCAGGCGGCGGCTCACGAGCATCGCATGACGATGCGTCAGCCGCAGGTTGTCTTTCCATTGGTCAAAATGGCTGATCCGCTCCTTTTTCGAAGGATAGAAAACACGGATTGGAACCTCCTTGATCGAAAGGCCGTACCACACCGTCTTCGTCAGCACTTCCACCTCAAAATCATACCGCCTGCCGCGAAGCTTCATTTGCGAAAGCAGGTCAACCGGATAGGCCCGGAATCCGCTTTGCGTATCCGACACCGAGGCGCCGCACTCCAGTTTAATCCAGAAATTGGAAAACCGGCGTCCGAACCGGCTTCCGGCCGGAATATTCGGGGACGAAAAATCCCGCGCGCCGATATAGATGGCGTTCGGCCCGGCCTGCATGGCGGGCAGAAAATTTTCGATGTCCGCCGGATCGTGCTGGCCGTCGGCATCCAGCGTAATCATCCATGCCCCGCCTTGCTTCGCGATATAACGGAGCGCCGTCAGCATGGCCTCACCTTTGCCGCGATTCTGTTCGTGACGAAGAACCGTCACCGGCAGATCCTTTAGCAGTTCCTGAACCGGGATGTCGCTTCCGTCATCAACCACCACCACGTTGGGTACTTGCTCGCAGCAGCGGCGAACCACGTCCAGCACCGTCGCGGAGTTGTTGTAAACCGGCACGGCGCACCAAACAAACTGGAGAAAGAAATCGGACATTTTCTCTGACCTTAGCAGGCGGAATAATTTACGGTGTCTCCTCCGGCTCATCGGGGGCAAGCAGTTCGTAGAATTCGTGCAGCTTGGCTTGCAGGAGTTTTTTGTCGGGCATTTGAAGTTGATACTCAGCGACCATTGAGGGGGAAAGGGAGCGGCTGAGGGCATATTCGACCACCTCTTCATCCTTGGTGGCGCAAAGCAGTATGCCGCTGGCGGGGTTTTCATGCGCTTTGCGATGATCGCGGTCCAGCGCTTCGAGGTAAAAATTAAGTTTGCCCAAATCTTCGGGCTCAAACCGCCGCGCTTTGAGTTCGATGGCGACCAATGCATTCAGTCCGCGATGAAAGAAGAGCAGGTCTAACGAGAAATCCTGCCCGCCCACCTGCAAGGGATATTCGGAGCCGACATAGGAGAAATCGCGCCCCAGCTCGGTCAGAAAGCGACCGAGGTTGCGGATGAGCGCACCGTGCAGATCGGCCTCATCGTGCGTCTCGGAAAGGCCGAGGAATTCGAGGGAATAGGCATCCTTAAACACCGAAGCGGCAAGGGGTTGCATTTGTCTCACCACTGGTGAGACTTTTGGAGGCATCAGGATTGTTCGTTCAAACAGTGATGCTTTAAACTGTCTTTCCATATCCCGTTTGCTCCAGCGTTCCTTGATTGCCATTCGTAGATAAAACTCGCGTTCTTCCGCTCGTTTGGATCGACTCAAAATTATGAGATTGTGCGTCCACGGCAATTGTGTCACCAGCGGTGACACTTTTTGATCATCCACATATGTTTCATAGAGCTGTCGCATACGAAACAAGTTGGGGCGGGTGAATCCCCGAAGTCCGGGCTGGGTTTCTGCCAAATACTGCGCGAGTTGATCCACGACACCCTCTCCCCATTCGGCGGAAGCAATCTTGCCACTAATATATTCCCCCACCTGCCAATAGAGAGTAACCAGCTCGGAGTTTACTGCCCGGTACGCCCGCTGGCGGGCGGAGTGGATCAGCTCTGTGATTTCACTGAAGGAAACGTTTGTAATGTCGTTTTTCATGCCGTCACCTCCGCGAGCACGCGCGACAGCCCGATGATTGCGTCAGGCATGTCGGTTTCGACTTTCCAAATCAAATCGCTGTTTTTCTTAATAATCGGCAGGTCTGTCATCAATTCCCTGTCATGGGTTTAGCTGCACTCCAAAGATTGGAAGGTTTTTACCTGATTTCCCCGAGCTTTGGAAGGTTTCTTTCCGACCCTTTAAAAACGGCTCTATTCCGCATCTTGCTTTCGTTTTCGGCGAGGAGATTCAGATTTCTTAACGAGCATGTCATAGCAGGATCCGGAAAAGCCCATTTTGTGGAGGATGATCAGTTTGTCGTCCATGGCATCGGGCGGGAATACGCAGTTGATGCGGTCGGCAAAGCCTTCCGTCAAGATCTGCTCCAGTCCGTCGCGATCAATTTCTTTTGAGATATAATAGACGGGTTTGAGCATCTCCTGATCGTCCGCGATCAAGCCCTCGCGCCTCGCCAAGTCCATTAGCGGCGTGTTGGGTAAAATGCGAATTCCCATAAACATAAAGTTGGCGGTATGCGGCAGGTTGCGGATATTTTCGATTCCCTCTTTGACGGTCTCCGGCGTCTCGCCGGGGCCGCCGAACATGTAGTAGTGCGCGGTGGTGACCTCATGGCGGCGGAAGAGCTCATTGCACTCAATGACATCCTTCCAAAGAAAATCTTTGCAGAGGCCGCGCAGCGTGGTGTCCGTCGAAGCGTCCGCGCCGATTTCCGCGGCATGCAGGCCGGTCGCTTTCATCTGGGCGACGATTTCATCATCCAGTTCTCCGCCCGGCGTGAAAAAGGCGGTCCACGGAACGTTGATAGCGCGCCGGTGCATTTCGGCGATCAGTTCGCGGTAGTTTCCCTGCGAGTCGTTGAATACCGAATCCACAAAGAAAATATAGTCCGCTTTGTTTTCCAGCAGCCGCTCGATATCGTCCACGACCTTTGTCACGTTGCGCATGCGAAGTTCACGGCCTTCGAGGATGGGATAGGAACAGTAGATGCAGCACTTGTCGCAACCGCGTTTGGTTTGAATCGAAATCACCCGCGCAGCATCGAGGTAATAATCAAGCATTACGGGATCGTAGTGGGCTGAGGGAATCGCTTCATTCTGCAGTTGCTGCGGGGCGCGCAGAATCCGTTCCGCGGGAAGCGTTCCGGTTTCCAGCTTCCGGATAAAGTCGCAGAGCAGCGCTTCGCCTTCGCCGACAATGCCGTAATCGGCGCCGACCCGTTCCAGCACCTCCTCCGGCATCACCGAAAATCCGGAGCCGCCGAGCATCACCGGCACATCCGTTTCCGCTTTCACGCCCTGAACAATCCGGCGCACATTTTCGATATAGCGCTGTTCATGGGCCGCATTGACGTTATCGACGTTGCGGATGGAGATGCCGACCAGTTCGGGAGCCGCCGCCAGCACCGTCTCTTTCACGCGATCAAAGGAGCAGTCGTTTTGCAGAAAGTCGAACAGCTCGACCTCATGGCCCTCTTTTTTGAGGGCGGAGGCCACCATGCTCATGCCGATCGGAAAAATCGGATACGGCGACGTGGCTACATTTGCGGAGATTAAAAGTATTTTCATAGGTCTCGCTCGATGGTTAAAAACAGCTTTAAAATGTCATCTGCACTATTCATTTAAATCCTCTTGATTACGTTATTACGGGACTGACCCCTGCGACTGCTGACTGCCGCCGCCCCTTCGATGTTAAACCCAATCATCATTTTATAGGACTGACCCTTGCACCACCCTTGCACTGACCCTTGCACCTCCCATAATCCCGCAAAGCCTGAGTCAAAAATTCTTTTGCCGAATCGAAAATCATCGATTCAGTAGGCTCGCTTGGCTTCTGACCTCCGACCTCAGCCGTTTGAAGGCTCCTCCAGCAGATCCTTACCCAGGCGGTATTTGATGTCGGTTTTGATGATGGTTTCCAACTCCTCGTCCGTGAACCCGTAATGCTCCATTTTTTTATCAATGTCTAATATCCAGACCTGATTCCGCTACGTTCCAGACATTGGAAAACGGATCACGACCGCCAAAAAATTACGGGGACTTAGGCGACTCCTCGTCAAATTCATCTTGTCGCAAAGCAGAAAGCATTTTGTGAACTTCTCTGTAGCATTTATCAAACGAATCGGCCTTTCGGGCAACCGCCATATCGAACCTCGCGGTTAAAGCCGCCTGATCGCTAGTTTCAGAGTACCGAACCCCTGATGGCATCTGACGAGAAAGCCATTCTTTCGCGCCACGAATTTCTTCCGGTTGCTCTGGACTGGATAAATCTGAAGGCAACCCTTTTTTGTTCCGAAGTGATTCCGCCGCCGCCAAAAACCACGCTTCATACTCTTTTTTTGCAAGCACAACGGTTATCTGTATATCTGGACGGATCTGTTGTGCCTTTTCCAGAAGATCAGGCCCTTCGTGAGCGGGGCACCCATCGTCACAATCAACAAGAATCAATATTCCGCCCTGCCCTTGCAACTTTAACGCAGCCAGCTTAACGGCCCGCTCAAGCTCCCTTGGCTTCCGAAGCTTGTCCGCAGGCACTCGCAATGGAGGTAAAACGCGTGGCACAAAGCCGGGGTCAATATCCAAAGCGATTCGCCGAATCAGTACCGGCACTGCATCACACTCTCCGTCCCCTTCAACAATGGGAATGACTCGCACGTCCATCATGCCTTGTACTCCGAAAAGAGTTCCATCTGGTGGGCGGTCATATTGTTTAAAAACTCTTCATCCGGCTCCATTTGGTTCAAGCGGAGCAACTCGCCCGCAGTATACAGCCGGTCACGAATCGCAGTTTTACCCGCATCGTCCAGCGGGCCAATTCGTGTTTCACCATCTCGATTAATAACCGCCAAAATATTTTTATCGGCAATTTCTTTATCATCCAAAAGATCGGGGCTGTGACTGGTCACTAGAACCTGAGTCATCTCCGAAGCCGCCCTTACTCCATCTCTAAGTATCCCAGCTGCACCGGGATGCACGGCGGTTTCCGGCTCCTCGATACCCACCAGAGGAACGCCCAGCCCATCCTTTTTTGACGATTGAAACAATGCGGTCAAAACACCCAGCGACCTCAACGTGCCATCTGACATATTTTCAGCCATAAACCGCCACGGATCCTTATTGGTTCCCACCCGCTGGCGAAACTCCAATGTTTCTTTTTTTCCGACATGCTTCACTTCAATATTCTGAATGCCGGGAACCACCTTGGAAAGCAACTCCACGATTCGCTTCAGATTTCCCTCCCTCTCCAGCACACCCAGAACACTCGCAAGATTGCTTCCGTTCCGTTTCAACACTTCTCCGGGGTCGGGGGGTTGAGGTTCGCGAATCTCACCGGGGTTTAAATTATAAAAACCCATGTGCGACAACGCTTCGTAAAGCGGACGGAACGGGGGAAGTCCTGCCGCCGAAACCAAATAAAGTCGATCCTTTGATGCGGGCGGTGAAACAGAAAAGCTCGAGGCCTTCACCTCGCCACACTCTACCTTGTAAAAATGCTCTTCAAGATCACGCCCGGAAACGCGACATTCCTCACGTTGCACCTCAAAGCCACCTTTCTTCTGCGAGCCAACCCGAAACACATAAAAACCCTCGCTTCCATCTGGAAGAACCCAGTCAAGCCGAATGCCGAAATGGGTTGGATGCCCAGAGGAACGACGACGAACCTCATTAATGCCGCCGCGCTCCCGCAACGCATGCTCCAGGGACGTATTCAAGCCGTCTGAAACCAACCGAAGAGCATCAAGAAAATTGCTTTTCCCCGCTCCGTTCTGTCCCACTAGAAACGTCAACGAACCCAATGAAACGGAGCACTCCTTAATGCTTTTATAATTGTTTAGCACCACACGCTTAATAAAAATGGGCGTTGTCATATCAAACCTCCTGTTGAGAACGCAACGTTCTCGCATTTTCCACTTTTTTCTTCAATGCCGTTTTAAGCCAAGATTGGTTTCCATTCTCTGTCTTCCGCTCTCTGACATCAGGATCTTCCCTCGATAATTCCAACGTCTTCAGCGGTGAGGTCGTAGAGTTTGTAGACGAGCTGGTCGATTTCGGCTTCGAGTTCCGTCACATCCGCTTCCGGGTTTTCCTTCTTCTGCGCCTGGATCTTGTCCACCAAAATCTCAAGCGGCTTCTGCTCCGCTTTTCCGATCCTTGAAAACTCTGAAGGCGTTGTTCAATGGTTGTTTTGAGGTCGCTCATTTTAAATCCTTTTCAAAACTTCCCAGTGGCCGCCTTTGTCGGGGCCGATACGCTTGAGCTTCCCTTCTTGCTTTAGCTTGGTAATTTGCCAGTCGATTCCTTTGACGGATATTCCAAGTTTTTGTGCCATTTCCTCCCGGGTCATCGTTTTGTTGGCACGCAGGAGCAATAAAATTTTCACCCCAGTTTTCACCC
>JAOZSE010000179.1 GCA_029939835.1 Pontiellaceae bacterium | reverse complement strand
CCAAAGAGCCATACTAGAATTAAATCTAAATAATACGAGAATAAAGTCTAAATAAAGGGCACGGCTCCCGGGTTTATACCTCTCTATTGTTCAGTAAAAGCAGTTTCCAAAAGTCCCGGAAAAACAAACCTTATTTTTCCGAAACAGGGGTGTCGCTCCGGCAATATTTCTCTGAAAGAAGCAATGCACGACGCACACTGCGGGTGAGCGCCTCCGCTGAAACGGTTGCCCCGCTGACTCCGTCAATCTGTTCACCCAGTTCAAGCGGTTTGCCGTGACGTGCTCCTTCGAACTGTTTGAGGAAGCTTCGCTTGCGGACGCCGCGTCCGCGGCGGTGGGGATAATTCAGTATCTTCACCGCTTTAACGGAGCATTCCGGCGTGGCGGCAACCAGGGTCCGGAAAGGGCCCGACATTCCAACGGGGATGGTAACCACGCCGTATCCGGCCACTTCACCGGACTTGAGAACGCGGTAGATGACTGGACCGTTCGTGCCGCTGACTTTTTCCAGAACGTCCGGCTCCTCAAAAATTTCTGAAAAAGCGGCTCGCAGGTTCCGGTCAAGCTCCTCTCCATGAACCGGCGGAGCCGGTACTGACAGAAGAAATCCTGCCGTCAATAAAATGGATACGGCTTGCGCTTTCACAGGTTCTCCCGCATCAGTTGAATATCCAGCCCATGCCGAGATTAAACTGATTTTTCATATCTTTCCTGAACTGATAATCCCCCTTCAGGACAAACTGCGGTGTGAGCGGAACGTTCACCCCAACCGTCACTTCCGTGCGATCGTTTGCCGGATCCTTGACCGTGCCGGAAGCCGCCCTGTGCTGTGTGTCATATTCCTCGTAGCGAACAAAAGGAATGAGGTCGGCCTGTTCGAAACGGCCCGTTTTCCACGATTCGGGCAAAACGCTGACTCCGCCTTCGAGATACCAGCCGAATATCGCGTCCGCCGCATCCTTCCCGAATGCGGTGTTCAGGCCTTCCGTATTGGAATTTTTTCCATGCGCCACCACGCCGCGAAAGCGGAACCGGCAAACATCATACTCAAAGTCGGCCGAAAGCATCCGGAAGGTGTTGTTGACACTGTTGCCGCCGCCCTTATTAACGTTGTCGGTTCCGCCACAGTAGCCGGAAAAGCCGAGTCGAAGATCCTGCCCGGCCGGGAGGTCGGCATTGACCAGCGGAAAGAGATCAATCCGTCCGGTCACCGCCGGATCCCCGAGATCAGCGCGTTCTTTGATGCGCCCTTTGCGAATACCGTTGCTGTCATCGAACTTCGAGCCGTCAAGTCCGGCAACCCCGTAGATTTCGTAATTGAGCCAAGATAGCGGCGCTCCGAAAAAACCAACCCCGTCTACCGACCATGTAGACGGAATAATGTATTTTTCAACATTCGGCCGCTCCACACCGAGAAACAGGGTCGGTTCGTGATACTGATTGATAATCCCCATCGGTGCGAGCATCCGCCCCGCGCGGACATTCACCGCATCGGAAAGAAGGAAATCCACGTAGAGCTGTTCAATTGAGATCTCTCCTCCGCTGCCATCGTTGACAAACGCGTGCTCCAGCTCAATCTCTGAATTCAGCTTGATCCAATCGTTAAAGTCATAGCCCGCGTACATGACCAGACGGTGGATATCAAACAGATCCTTGTCGCCGAAGTTGGCGTGAATTTCTCCATAGCCGCCGAGACGCAACGGACTACCCGCCTGCGAAACGGCTTTGATGGCTGTAATCTCCTCATCCACCACGGCATGATCGGCTTTAAGCCCAGCCACCTCTTCGGCCAGTTCACCGATCTGTTTCTCCAGCACAGCAATCCGGTTACTTCCCGGATCCTCCGCAAAAACTGTCCCAACCAGAAAAATCCCCATCATTGTTTGAATCATCTTCTTCATCTAAACCAATTCCTTTCTGTTCAGCAGAACCTGCCGTGTATTTGTTAAAGCGAAGTAATTTAGCTGCACCTAACTTTTCGTCAACCCCTTTTTGAGATAAAATTTAAATAAGGTTCCGGGTGGCTTAAAAGTTAGGGCTGGCTTAATAAGTTTGGTAGCTTCCCGGTATGTCCAAATCCAAAACAGAACTCTCTGCCAGCCTCGAAGATTATCTGGAAGCCATTTTTCTGATCGCGGAAGAAAAAGGCGCAGCCCGCCCGAAAGACATTGCCGACCGTCTTGACGTGCGTGCAGCGTCCGTCACCGGCGCGCTGAAAACGCTGGCTGAGAAGGCGCTGGTGAACTACGCACCCTACGATATCGTCACGCTGACGGCGACGGGCAAACGGATCGCAAAAGAAATCGTCCGCAAGCACAGTGCCCTGCTCCGGTTTTTCAGCAACGTACTCGATATTCCGCGCAAAGAGGCTGATGAATTCGCCTGCAAAATGGAGCACTCCATTCCCGACCACGTACTGGAACGGTTCATCGGCTTTGCCGAGTTTGTTGAAAAGTGCCCCAACAGCGGTGCCATCTGGCAGAACAAAGCGAAAGGCTACTTCTGCAAAGCGCAAGGGTCAAACCAGACGCTCTGCGACCAATGCAGCCTTTCCGAATAAAAAAGAGACATCCACCACAGAGGTCACTGAGACTCAGAGAAGAAAACTCGTAAAGCCCTCTGTGCCTCTGAGTTCTCTGTGGTAAAAATCCAGCCTTCTCACCAGTTCTCGCCGAGCAGTTCGAAGTGCGCCTGAGGGTGATCGCAGGCCGGGCATTTCTTGAGAGCTT
>JAOZSE010000060.1 GCA_029939835.1 Pontiellaceae bacterium | reverse complement strand
AATTCGGGTGAAGACATTCCATCCGCGAGCGGCTGAGAAACCGGAGTGTCCTTCAGGACGATGATCACCGAATCGACCTGTGCGATCAGCGCCGCCATATTCGTCGACGTCTGCAAAGAAACTTCGTCACCCCACCCTTCCGCATATCCGCTCGAAACACACGTCAGAAGCAGGATGCCCAAAACCAGCCGTCGCACAAACACTCTCATCGTTTTCTCTTTCTCTCCATTTTTTCGTAAAACACGCGTCTGAAAAAGTGGGTCAGTTTATACCAAAACTGCCGGAAAACTAAAGTGAAAAGCTCCCCCTTTTCTGCCAAAAACCCCACTAAACAGACCGGTTTTCATGGGTTTCAAGCCCGTAACACTGCTTATACCAATTTGCCAAACCTTGTGGGTTTATATTATTTCGCCGAGTGAGGTCACCCGGCCTGCAAAACAGGGAGTCAAGAGCTGTAGGCCCGTTCGAAGCGGGCAACGCTTTCGACGTGGTTAGTCTGCGGGAACATATCAACGGGCTGGACGCTGACCAGCTTATAAAGCCCCTCTTCGCAGAGGGCCGCGCCGTCGCGGGCCAGTGAGGCCGGGCCGCAGCTCACATAGATGATCACCGGAGGGGCTAGCTCGCGCAGCATCTTCACCGCCTTGGGGTGCATCCCCGCGCGCGGCGGGTCGGTGATGACCGCATCGGGCAGACCGAATACTTCAAGCTCTTCGCGGATTTTTCCGAAGTGCATCAAATCCATCTGGCGGAATGTACAATTTTGTACACCCTGTGCTTCGGCATTCTTTTGCGCGTCAGCCACAGCGCTTTCAACCAGCTCGATGCCAAGCACCTTGGCGCAATGCTTTGCGGCGAACAGCGCGATAGATCCCGTTCCGCAAAAGAGGTCATAAATCGTCTCAGTGCCATTGAGCTGCGCGGCGGTTAGAATTTCATTATAAAGCACTTCCGCCTGCGCGGTGTTGGTCTGAAAAAACGAGTTGGGCGAAATTTGATAGGTGTACTCGCCGAGCCGGTCAGTGATCATCCCCTCCCCGCAAAGCACATGTTCCTCGTCACCAAAGGCGACCAGATTTTTCCGCTGTGTAATGCCGTTCACAAACGTCGCCAGCTTTTTACCGAGTGCGGCCTGCAACTCTGTACACAGCTCTTTCATCAGCTCCGGCTCATGCGTCGAAGTAATCAGGTTGACCATCAGCTCGCCGGTCTTCCAGCCCTGCCGGACAACGAGATTGCGAAGGAAGCCCTCGTGCGTGAACGTCGAGTAAATCGAAAGCTTCCGGTCGCGGCAGAATCGGCGGACGGTTTCAACCGCGAGGTTCATTTCTTCGGAGGCGAGGTCGCAGTGATCAATGTCAATCGCCTTGGCGAAACAGCCCGGCGCGTGGAAACCGAGGGCAAAATCGAGCGGCTTATCGAGATCCTCTTCCGGGATATCCATCTCCTCCGCGGTGAGATAACGCTTATCGGTAAAATCCATGTCGATTTTGTTGCGGTAGCCGAACAGTTCATCCGCTGGAATACATTCCGCGACATCCGGGCTCTCGAACCCGCCGAGATGCTCAAGCGCATCAACCACCTGTTTGCGCTTGATGCGCAGCTGCTCGGAATAGTCGAGATGCTGCCACTTGCATCCGCCGCACACGCCGAAATACTTACAGCGCGGCTCGGTGCGGCGGTCGGAAAACTTGAGAACCTCTGTGAGACGGGCGACGAGGAACCGCTTTTTGATCTTTGTGATCTGCGCGCGGACGGTGTCGCCGACGGCGGCAGGCCCTTCCACAAAAATGCGGATACCGTCCTCAAGCTGCCCGACACAGCGGTTTTTGTCCGCCGTATCGAAAATCTCCACCTCAACAAGCTCTCCTTTTTTGTGCATGGGGGCGCAGTTAAAGCATGGATAGTCCCGTCAGTCGACGTTTTTCCAAAATGCGAGCCGCCGCTGTTAAGCAAGTTTTGCCTTTGACCAGCAGGCTGAACTCCGTATGGTGGCGAGCCTTTTAAATACGGAGATTTTCATGGAACTGCTGACCGAAGAAAAACTGCTCGCGGCGCTCGAAGCCGAAACCGTCCCCTGCGCCGACCTGCTTGAACAGTTCGACGCCCTCTGCGCCGCCGGCAAGGACGTCCGCGCCAGTGAATGGGCCGACCTGCTGAAAGACACGCTGATCGACCGTAAGCTGCTCGATGAAGCAGTCGCCGCCTATGAATGGATTGCTCGCAAACAGGGCACCTCCCCCGCCATAGCGCAGAAAGAGCTGTTGCATATTCTGGCGACCAGCCGAAAAGAGCAGAAGTTCATCGAACCTGCCTTTGAAAAAACCTCTTCACTCGAAGAGGCTTTTTTACGCCTGCACCATCTGCGCGCGATGAAAAAAGGTATGCTCTGCTATAATGCGACGTGGGGCTTCGGCATCATCGGACGGATCGATCCTTTCTACCAGAAGGTCGAAATTGAGTTCGAGCAGAGGGGCGATCACGAACTCGCTTTCTCCTACGCCGCCAAAGCGCTCGAAGTGCTCACCGACGATCACCTGCTGGCCATCCGCCACAACGATCCCGATGAATTCGTCCGCCTCATTAAAGAGGATCCGGCCGAAATCATCCGGATTACACTCCGCAGCTACGGAGCGCTCCCCGTCCAGCTCATTCAGGAGCACTTTGTTCCCGACCTGCTCGCCACGGAAGCCGAGTGGAAAAAATTCTGGGATGCCGCGCGCAAAGTCCTCAAAAACGATCCGATGATTGAACTCCCGGCCAAGCGCAGCGAGCCGATCCGCCTGCGCAAAAAGGCGCTCGCCTACGACGAGGAGTGGTTCGCCGCCTTCCGGGTTGAAAACGATATCAGCGCCCTCTTCGCTTCGTTTGAAGAAATTCAGGCGCAAAAATTTAATCCGCTGGATGGCTATATGGCCGATGCCATCGCCGACCGCCTCGCCTTCATTATCCGCGGCTCGGGAAGCCGTCATCCCGAATGGGCCGCGCAAGCGCTGGTCTGGGCCGCCGGGTTCGGCGTCGAGCCCGCAAATACCGATATTCCCGACCTGCTCGCCAAACTCGCCACGCGGTTTGAACTGCTCGATAAACTTCCGGCGCGTATGCTCGGTCCGTTCCTCGCGCAGCTTCTCGCCGCCACCGACGAAGCCGCAACGATGCTGCTGGGGCACCTGCCCGAAATGGGCACGTCCGCGCTCGGCGAAGCGGTCAGCGCACTCATCGGCGCAAAACAGGCCGAAGGCGTGGCCGAAAGCTTCCGCGGCGCCTGCCGTAAACGCGAGTGCAGCCCCGCGATGCTCGTCTGGATTCACCGCCATCCCGAAGAAGTACAGAGCTTGAATTTGCTCAATCCGGTCGACCTCACCTTCCAGACGCTCGAAGCCGTCGAAAAGGATTTTGCAGGCGAAGCGCTCCGCGCGCAGAATATGCTTCGTGACCGCCTCGAAAGCGTTGAGTTCCTCCATCCGGCGCTCGACGCCATGAGTGACTCGCAGCGGCGCGACTTTATGCGCCGCGTCAGCGAATCGCCCGCGTGGGGCAAACTCGACCGCCAGAGCCTGCAGGCCAAGATCATTAAATACCGCGCTGAACTCCACGACGTCGTGCTGCGCAAAAACAACGCCGCACCGAAAGAGAAGAAGCCGCACATCACCTCGCAGCGCAGCTATCAGGCGCGTAAAGACCAGTTCGAGCAGATTGTCCGGAAAGAGATTCCCGAAAACTCCAAAGAGATTGAGCTGGCCCGCAGCTACGGCGACCTGCGCGAAAACGCTGAATTCAAATACGCCAAAGAGCGGCAGCGCCTGCTCGGCCTGCAGGCCGAAGAACTCCAGACCGCACTCGACACCGTGAAACCCACCGATTTTTCCGGGTTCCCGTCCGACAGGGTCGGCATCGCGACCAGCGTCGAGCTCGAATACACCGATGGCCAGCGCGAGTGCTATCATATCCTCGGCGAATGGGATCAGGACGAAACGCTCGGCATCATCTCCTGCGAAGCGGGTATGGCCAAAGCGCTTTCCGGTGCCAAAACGGGCGATGAAGTGAAGGTGCCTACCTCCGACGGCTCCGCCGCCGAGGCCAAAGTTCTCAGCGTCTCCCCCCTGCCCGAAAACATCAAGACGTGGATCAACGGATAACTATGAATGCGCTGAATACATGGCTCCAGCACGGGTTCAATGTCGTCTTGACGGCGACGTTCGTCTTCTCCTCAGTCTACTTTATTCTGACCGTTATCGCGCTGATTCTCCGTAAGCAGTCCGCCGTTCCGGTTGTGGCCGCGCAGGGAGAGCTCCCGCGCGTCACTGTGCAGATCCCCACCTATAACGAACTGGCGGCCCTCCACTGCGCCGAACGCTGCCTCGCGTTTGACTACCCTCAGGATCGACTCCAGATTCTGATCGGCGACGACAGCAGCGACGCGGACATCTCGGCGAGCATTGATGCTTTTTCCGCGAAGAACCTGCGCATCAAAGTCTGCCGGCGCGGCAACAATGCGGGATTCAAGCCGGGCAACCTGAACCACATGCTCGAAGAGACCACCGGGGACTACATCCTGATCCTCGACTCCGACTTCCTGCCCGAAAAAGATTTCCTGCGCCGCCTCGTTCAGCCGGTGGTGGAAAATCCTTCGCTCGCCGGTGTTCAGGCCGGCTGGCATATCACCAACGTTCACCAGAACCTCACCACCCTCATGGGCGCGGGCATCATCAATGTCATTCATGTCGTCATCCTGCCGCTGATCAAACGTTTTGCGCATACCGGCGTCTTCTGCGGATCGGGCGAATTGGTGCGCAAAGACCTGCTGGTCGAAAACGGTGGATGGACGCCCGGCGCCCTAACTGAAGATATCGATTACTCCCTGCGCGTCATTGCGGCCGGGCACCGCATCGCCTATCTCGAAAACCTGCACGTCTCCTGTGAAGTCCCCTACACACCGCGCGACCTCTTCCGCCAGCAGATGCGCTGGGCCTACGGCGTCATGCGCGCCTTCATGAATCACGGCTGGACACTGCTCTGTTCACGCGCTGCACACGCCCGCGCCAAACTCGCCGCCTTCTGCTTCGGCGGCGGCTATATCATGATTTTCCTCTTCATCCTCACCGCGATTATGGGGTTGCTCAACATCGCCAGCACATGGGGGATCACGCTGGTGGACAGCCTTCATCCCGCGCTCAACCTGATTGCGAATACCACCATCAACTTCCTGCTTACCTGCGGCATGCTCATCTCCAGCCTCTGTGCCAGTTTCATTGCCGGCGCGAGCCTGCGCAACCTCGGCAAACTGATCTTCGCCTCACTGACCCTCGGTATCGTACTGATCTTTTTCGTCGGCAAAGGGCTCTTCAAAGCGTTCTTCGGCCTGCCGATGCACTGGTTCATGGTCCGCAAAAACGGCAACGCCATCGCTTAACCACGAATGCCGTCTGCCGAAACCATCAGGTTATAGACTGGAAAGTTTCCAAGGTCTTGAAAATCACCAAGACCAATGGCGCAGTCGCCGAGGCCGGAGCCGGAAATTTTGGCAGGAATGCCCTGTTTTTGAAACTCAGCGATGATTTCGGCCAGCGCCTCGCTGCAAAGCCCCATTTCCTCCATAAGAAATTGATTTTCAATCAATTTCTTTCCCAACAATTCAAAATCGTCCACAACCCTGCCGACGGAGGCATCCATTTCGTCAAAAATCCGTTCGTATTTTTCAGGGTCTGCTTTGCGCTGTTTCTCGACGATTTTGATCACATCGATCGTTTTCATTTTGGAGCCGGAGTAGACCGCCGTCAGCGGAAAGCTTTCTGCGATCGGCTGAATTTCTAATGGATCGGTGCGATAAGCAACGACTCCGCCGAAAACACTGGCGGCGACATCCGCGCCGGAGCCTCGGCCCTGCACCCGGTGAATGGTTGCAAGGCTTCGTTGAAATAATTCCTCTAAAGGTAGGGACGCCTCGCCGAGGCGTCCGTGGACCGCTCGGCGAGCGGTCCCTACCAATTTCATCAGCGCGGCGTGAGTCGCAACCGTGACGGCGGCGGACGAGCCGAAACCAACCTCGCTGGAAAATTCGGATTCGATTTTCAACTCAACGCCCTTCTCGAGCGAATACTGCTTCACGGCATCAATCACGAACCGGAAATCGGGGTGGTCTTCGAGCGCGTCGAGCGGTGATTCGTATGAGCCAAGCACTGAACCAATTCGCAAAACGGGTTCAGGAACCGAATCCCGTGTGATAGTTATCCGCTTGCTGATAGCGCAGACGAGCGCACGGCGACCATGCAGCACGGCGTGTTCGCCTAAGAGCATCAAGCTTCCGGGGGCGGAAGCTGAGATTGATGATTGATTGGTCATTTAAAATCTAAAATTGGAAATCACAAATCGCCAATCACACAATCCTTGTCCCAAGCGGGTCGCCGCGGACGGGCGAGACATTGTAGCCGTATTTTTCGCAGAGCGCGGTGGGCATAAAGTCGGCCAGCACAAGCACCACGCCGCCGGCCTCGCCGAGAATCGAACCCGCGCCGCAGATTTTGGCCGCGCCGCCCGCAGCTTCAACGTCAGCCGCAAACTGCTGCACTTTTTCGGGCACCACGCCAATGCGGCAAAGCAGCCGGTGGTTTTCGCGGATAAGTGAATGAATCAGCGCATTGTTGTTTGCGCGCACTGCTTTTTCCACTTCATTGGTGACGACTTCAAAGTCGTTCCAGATCAAATCGTTTTCAAACTGTTCTTTGACCTGCATGACGCACTCGCCGGTGGTCGCCTCGGGCGCGCCGGTTTCGACCAGAAACATCGGCATGCGCGGCAGCGGGATGGAGGTTGCCGCACCGTTTTCGAAGCGGGCACATCCGCCGTAAAGGGAGATGTGCGAGTCCACTCCGCTGGGGTGACCGTGCTGAAGTTTTTCAGATTCCAGGCTGAATTCGTAGTACCAATCGGGTTTGAAGTCCACGCGCAGGTAGTGGCCGAGCGCGCGCAGCTCGCTCAGCACGGAGGCGGCGGATGAACCGAGGCCGCTACCGACCGGGATGTTCGACTTAAGTTTAATGACCATGCCGCTGTCGAGCGAGTGGTGCAACCCGTCGAGCACGGTGATGAAAGCGAATTTGAAAAGGTCAACCGGCTTATAGAGAACGTCACGGATGCCGAGTTCTCCTTCGAGAAACAGGCGATAGTTAGTGAGAGCGCGGCGTTTAAAATCCTGCAGTGCCATTATAGTAAAAGATTCATTTTCGTGGATGTCCGGCAACTCAAAAGCAACCTCCCCGGCCGTGCCCGGTTCAATGGTGGCCGTCACACTGCGGTCAATCGCCATCGCCACGGCGGGCTTGCCGTAGACCACGGAGTGCTCACCGCTCAAAATCAATTTACCTGGAGCCACTGCTTTCATCAGTTAATACTAGAGCATTTTCTGACCTAAAAAAACAACCTTAAGGACGGATATCCAAACCTTCGGAGACGAATAGTTATCTGTTACCGGTTAATGGTTATTGGGATCCGCCCGATAACTGCACTGATAACCAATAATTCTACGAGCGGCTACGCCCGCTCGTAAATCCGCTTGTGCCCCCGGATTCCGGCAAACCGGAACGGGCCGGTGCAGTACTGCGCAAAGGTATGCACGCCGCCGTCCGTCGGAATTCCGTAGTTATAAATGTCTTCGTACTGCTGGAATGTGAGTTCAGTCCGGCTCGCCATCATCTCGCGATGCGCATCCGTAAGGAGCATCTCGCGGTAGCCGGGCTGCACGACGCCACTGAAGAATTCTCCGACGCATCCCGAACCGTAGCTGTAGAGACCAATGCGTTTTCCACCCAGATCCTCCGCCGCATTATCGAGCAGCGAGGTGAGCCCGACATAAAGCGCGGCGGCATAGCAGTTGCCCGCGCTCCGGCTGTAAATGAGCGACTCGCCGATGACCGTTTGCAGTTCTTCGTCTGAAATGCCTTTTGCCAGTTTCTGGTGCGCCTTTGCGGCCATCCGTGTGAAAGGAATGTGATAACAGAAGCGCGCGAAATCATTGAGTGAACGACCGCTCTCCCCGACATACTGCTTCCACGCGGCTTTGAGCGCCTTGATGTAAACCTGCGTAGAATACTTGCCGTCCACCAAGGCCTCGGAAAGATAGTTCGGCCGCCAGAAATCCATTACATCGTCGGCATAGAACCCGGCTTCCGGATCAATGGCGAGCAGGCGCGGATCAGCGGTAACGGTGAATGCCACGGCACCGCAGCCTTGCGTCGATTCGCCCGGGCTGCCCAGCACGTAACGTGCGATATCCGAAGCGATCACGAGCACTTTGCTTTGCGGTTTCATCACAACGAGACCCATCGCCATGCGCAGCGCCGCAGTGGTGCTGTAGCAGGCCTGTTTGAGTTCCACCACACGGCAACGCTCCGGCAGGCCGAGCAGTCCGTGAATAAACAGGCCGGCGGCCTTTGACTGGTCAATGCCGCTCTCCGTGGCAAAAAGCAGCGCCTCGACGCCTTCGAGAGCACCCTGCTCCTTCAGCGGAAACGCCGCGCTGGCCCCCATCGTGACAACGTCTTCATCCGGCGGCGGAATCCCCATTTTCTCCTGCCCGATGCCGGTATAAAACTTATCCGGCTCAACACCGCGCGCTTCCGCCAGCGTTTTCAAATCGAGAAAATACTGCGCCGTGTAAAAAGAAATCTGCTCGATACCGATGTCCATTGTTTTTAATGTAGGACAGGCTTCCAGCCTGTCTATTCCTTTTCGGAGCCCCATTCATTGCAGACAGGCTGGAAGCCTGTCCCACTCTATAATCAGATCATCATTACCCTGAATCTTTTCGACACGGTCCGCGCCCAGCAGGAACATCGCCGTCACAAATTCGCGCCGGAGCTGCTGGATCACTTTACGCACCGCGTCCGCTGACTCCATGGCCGGATTCAGGAACGGCCGCGCCATTCCGCAGAGCGACGCGCCGAGAATCATCGCTTTCGCCATATCCACACCGGAGCGGATACCGCCGGAAGCGAGCAGCGTGAGCTCCGACATTGTAGGACGTCCTTCTCGTATTCGAGAGGGCGTGTGACCCTGTTTCGATATCACGGGCTCCTGAATACAGGAAGCCCGTCTTACAAGTGTTTTGTTGTGACATGCGAGAGCCTTCAGCGCCATCGGCGTCGGCAGGCCCCAGTCCTGAAAGAGTTCGCCGAGCGACGAATCTTCACCGCGCTCGCTTTCGACACGGCTCCACGACGTGCCGCCGGTTCCAGCCACATCGATATATTGGACGCCTGCTTCGACTAAAAGTTCAGCGTCGGCCGCAGAAATCCCCGCACCGACCTCTTTGACGATCACCGGCACGTCAAGCCCTGCCACGATTTCGCCAATTTTTTCCTGAAGGCCGGAAAAGTTGGTGTCGCCTTCCGGCTGTATAGCCTCCTGCAACGGATTGAGATGCAGGCAAAGCGCGTCGGCCTTGAGCACCTGTACCACCGCGCGGGCATGTTCAACCGTCATATCTTCATTAAACTGCACCGCACCGAGGTTGGAAAAGAGCAGCGCGGTCGGGGCCACACCGCGCAAATCGAAACTGGAGCGGGACGTCGGCTCGGTAAAGAAAATGCGCTGCGAACCGACACCCATCGCTACGCCTTCGGCCTCGGCCGCTTCGGCAAGGTTGGTGTTTATTTTTTTGAGCAGTTTATCGCCGCCGCCCGTCATGGATGAAATCAGTAGCGGAAAGGAAAGTTTCTTGCCCATGAACTCCACGGACAGATCAATCGCTTTCAGATCGAGTTCGGGAAGAGCGCGATTCGTCAGGTGGATGTCGTCAAAATAAAACTTACGCCGATCTGTTTCACCGTTTTTAGCGACGATTTTAACATGCTCCACTTTGCGTTTTTCGAGTTCGCTCATGAACGCTCCATTTTGCGATGCGCGGCCATCAGTTCGCCGGGGTTGGTGAGTGCGGCCATCAGCGAAAGCTCGCCGCAGAAAACCGCCGCCGCGGCCAGCACCGCAAGACGGCGTGCATTGGCTCCCGATTCGCGCTCTTCGCGACAGCCGAGCTTGGTCAAGGCCTCTTCGACAAACGGCAGTCCCTTTCCGCTACCGACAGTACCGACGATCAGGTTGGGAATGGTGACTGAAAACCAGAGATCTCCATCGCGGACTTCAGCCAGCGTGGTGCCCTGCGAGCCTTCGATGATATTGGCAGCATCCTGCCCCGTCGCGAGGTAGAAAGCCAAAAGCATATTGGCGTAGTGCGCATTGGCGGAGCGAAGCCCGCCCGCGAGCATCGTGCCGATCAGATTTTTGCGAATGTTGAGCTGCACGATTTTTTCCGGCGTGCTCTTAAGATATTTATTCACCAGCTTTTCAGGAATGGTCAGCTCAGCAACCACAGACTTACCGCGTCCGAGGATACCGTTCACAGCCGTCGCTTTTTTATCCGTGCAAAAATTAC
>JAOZSE010000059.1 GCA_029939835.1 Pontiellaceae bacterium | reverse complement strand
ATTTCTACGACCTGATTGATCTTCTTCATAAACGGGTTATTTATATGTTTAAAATTCCATGCGACAATAGAACCCATTCCGTTAACAGCGGCAACCGCAATATGCATTGCATCTTCTGGATATTTTTAAGGAATCACTTTTTCTAAATTAGTGTCCATTAGTGTGAATTAGTGGTTCAAAATCTTTCCCTTCGACTGATGCGGCGACCCGCCGCACCTACAGTCTTTTCCCATCTGCGAACATCTGTGGATACCCCCCTTCGGTACTCGGTCTCTCTCCTGGGTCAAAAGCGGCGATACGGAATACCTTATATCGCCGCACTCCAAATTTACTTTCAGACTCGCCCTACCACTTCTCAGAAAAAAGCCGAACATCGTCGCTGGCAGACATCTGTTCAAGAATCTTCCGCACCGGACACGTTGAATTGGGCATCACAAAATCTCCGCGCACTTCCGCCAGCGGCTCCACCACAAAGCGGCGCTCCGCCCAGCGCGGATGCGGCACCTTCACCAAATCGCTGTCAATTATCTGATCGCCGGAATAGAGAATATCAATATCAATCGTGCGCGGCGCATTACGGTCGTCTGTACGCACCCGTGAAAGGTCGCTTTCAATTTTCCGGATCAGCGGCATCCACACCTCCGCCGTGAGCGGACTTTCGACAATCAGCACCGCATTGAGAAATTTCAGCCTCTGGTATTCCTCTTTCACGTCCACCGGCTCGGTTTCATAAACAGAGGATTGATCAACAAACCGCGCTTTGCCGGAAAGCAGCAGCCGCGTTTTGGCCCAACGCAAAAACTGCAGCCGGTTTCCTGTATTCGATCCCAGACAGAAGCCGGTTTCCATTTATTTCCCCTCAAACATCAAATTGGTTCAGTGTAGAGCAAGCGTCCCGCTTGCCTGAAAACGAGCGGGACGCTCGTTCTACTTTCCATATTCAATCGTCCCCTCAAAGACGTGTTCGGCTGGGCCGGTCAGGGTCACCTGTGTTGCGCCCGTTTCGGTCAGTCGACCGCCAACGGTCAGCACCACGCCGCTGGCGGTATGCACCTGCACCGGGAGTTTGGACCAGCCTTTTTTCGCGGCAATCAGGCCGCAGGCGGTCGCGCCGGTGCCGCAGGCTGAAGTCTCGGCTTCCACACCGCGCTCATAGGTGCGCACAGCCAACTCGCCGCTCCGCGCAACCGCCACAAAATTGACATTGGTGCCCGCCGGAGCAAACGCGCGGTGATGCCGCACGGACGAACCGACTTCCCGCACGTCCACATCGGACAGATCCCCCGTTCTCATCACGACGTGCGGCACGCCGGTATTCACAAACGTATAACTCAGGTTCCGGCCCGCCAGCTCAAGCGATCCGTTCAGCTTCCAGTTCGACGGCTCCGTCATCCAGAGCCGCACACCGTCGCGCATTACCTGCGCCCGAAGCTCCCCGGCCACGGTTTCAATCGTCATCTTCTTTTCGACCGCGCCCCGCTCGAACGCCAGCCGCGCGGCGCAGCGCGCCCCGTTGCCGCACATTTCAACCTCGCCGCCGTCCGGATTAAAAAACCGCATCCGGAAACCGGATGTTTTCGACTTTTGGATCAGGAGGACCCCTTCCGCGCCGATACCCGAATGGCGGGCCGCGATATGCTTGATGAACGCCCGGTCTTCAACGGGAAATCGTCCGCAACGGTCGTCGAACAGAACAAAATCGTTATACGCACCGTGCATCTTCCAGAATTTAATTTTCATGGGCCATACCCCGTGATAATTTCCGCCTGATGAGCAACCCATTAAACAGCACCGCCGCACGGAAAGAAACAGAAAAACTGCGCACCGAAATTGAGCGGCACAACCGCCTTTATTATGTCGAGGCCGCCCCCGAAATATCCGACCGCGAATACGATGCGCTCCTCAAACGGCTTGAAGTCCTCGAAAAACAGTTTTCCGAACTGGTAACGCCCGACAGCCCCACCCAGCGCGTCGGCGGCGAGCCGCTCAAGGGATTTCAGAATGTCCGGCATACGGTGCCGATGATCAGCCTTGCCAACACCTACAGTAAAGACGAACTCGTTGAATTCGACGGCCGCGTCCGGAAACTGCTCAGCGACACGGAGTACACCTACGTCCTTGAACCCAAGATTGACGGGGTTGCCATCTCGCTTCGTTATGAAGACGGTCTGCTTGTTCGCGCTGTCACGCGCGGCGACGGAACCACCGGCGACGATGTCACCGCCAACATTAAAACCATCCGCTCCATTCCCCTGCGCCTTTCCAAAGACGCACCCGATGTACTCGAAGTACGCGGCGAGGTCTACATGACCCGCAACGGTTTCGCCAAACTCAACGACGAGCGGCAGGAAGCCGGACTCGATGCCTTCGCCAATCCGCGCAACGCCTGTGCCGGATCGCTCAAACAGCTCGACCCGCGCGAAGTCGCCAAACGCCCGCTCGACGCCGTCTTCTACGGACTCGGTGAATGTTCCACGAACTTCGAAACTCACGAACAGCTACTCTCTTCCCTTACGAATTACGGATTACGCATTACCCCCCAATACTGGTCGTGCGCTGAAATCTCCGAAATCCTCGCGAAACTGGATGCGCTCGAAGAAATGAAATCCTCCTTCCCGTTCGAGATGGACGGCGGCGTCATCAAAGTCAACCAGCGCGATCTTTACGAAACGCTCGGCTCGACCGCCAAAAGCCCGCGCTGGGCCGTCGCCTACAAATACGAACCCGAACAGGCCGAGACACTCCTTAAAGAAATCACCATCCAGATCGGTCGAACAGGAGTTTTGACACCCGTCGCCGAACTAGAACCCGTCCAGCTCTCGGGAACTGTTGTCAAACGTGCGACCCTCCACAACGAGGACGAAATCAAACGCAAGGATATCCGGATTGGCGACCGCGTTATTGTCGAAAAAGCGGGCGAGATCATTCCGGCCGTCGTGCGTGTCGTCACCGAAAAACGTACCGGCAAAGAAACGCCCTTCGATATGCAGGCCGTCTGCAAAGCGCTCGACATTGCGCCTGTCAAACGCGAGGGCGAAGTCGCATGGCGCATTGCCGACCTCCACCACCCCGCCATGCTCAAGCGCTGGCTTACCTACTTTGCCTCACGCGGCGCAATGGACATCGCCGGGCTCGGCGAGTCGGTCGTCGAGCAGCTCGTTGATGAACTCGACCTCAAAAGCCCTGCCGATCTCTACGACATGACCAAAGAGCAATTGCTTGGCCTTGAGCGCTTTGCCGAAAAAAGTGCACAGAATCTGATCCATGCCATTGAAGCCAGTAAACAGCAGCCGCTCGCACGCGTGCTGTTTGCGCTCGGTATCCCGCACGTCGGCGCGGGCGCGGCGAGAATTCTGGCCGATCATTTCGGCTCGCTCGACGCCCTGCTGGAGGCCGATCTCGAAACGCTGCAGGACATTCGCGATATCGGCCCGATCGTCGGGCAAAGCATTCTCGACTTTTTCGCCTCGGATGAAACCCGCCGACTGATCGAACGCCTCCGCGCGGCGGGCGTGAACTTCGCGCAGAGCGCCGGGGGCCAGACCGACGAACTGGCCGGGCTTACCTTCGTGCTAACCGGCACCATGGAAAGTATGACGCGTGAAGAGGCGGGCGAAGTTATCCAGCAGCGCGGCGGCACCGTCAGTTCCAGCGTTTCAAAAAACACCGATTATGTCGTCGCGGGCGAAAAAGCGGGCTCGAAACGTAAAAAGGCCGAAGAACTCGATGTCAAAATCCTCGACGAATCCGCCTTTCTCGAACTGCTTGGTAACGTAGAGGCGACGCCCCCGTCGTCTCAAAACGCGACGAGGACGTCGCGTCTACAGAAAAAAGATCCGGACCAAGGCGAGCTGTTCTGAACAAAAACTTTTCTATTCGTGCTTATTCGTGTTATTCGTGGGCACTTACAACGAGGTGAAATATGGCAAAGAAAATTGGTTTAGGCCGCGGGCTTGACGCGCTCATTCAGGAAAAAAAGGTAACGGCAGTACCAGATACCTCCGCACCGAACGGCGACAGCATCACTAAAATCGCCACGGGCCGGATCAAAGCCAGCCCGCTGCAGCCGCGCCGCGCCTTCGGCGAGGAAGCGCTCAAGGAGCTGACCGCCTCGGTCAAAGAGCACGGCATTCTCCAGCCCCTGCTCGTCCGGCAGAAGGAGCAGCATTTTGAACTGATCGCCGGGGAGCGCCGTCTGCGCGCTGCCGCCGTGGCCAACCTTCCCGAAGTGCCGGTCATCGTCCTCGACGTCGGCGACAAGGAATCGCTTGAGTTCGCGCTGATCGAAAACCTGCAGCGCGACGACCTCAACATCATGGAAGAGGCTGAGGGCTACCGCGAGCTGGCTGAAAAATTTGATCTCAAGCAGGATGAAATCGCCCGGCGCGTCGGCAAAGCCCGCGCGACGGTGGCCAACACCCTGCGTCTGCTTGACCTGCCCAATTCTGTTAAGAAGCTGATCGAAGACGGGCCGCTTTCCGCCGGGCACGGCAAAGTGCTGCTCTCGGTTGA
This sequence comes from Pontiellaceae bacterium, assembly GCA_029939835.1. Lineage (GTDB taxonomy): Bacteria > Verrucomicrobiota > Kiritimatiellia > Kiritimatiellales > Tichowtungiaceae > Tichowtungia. The sequence goes on along the minus strand of JAOZSE010000059.1, from coordinate 5,941 downwards.
AATCGACGCCGAAAAAGAACTGCTTGCCCAGCGGGTCGTCCGCGAAAGCCTTTCCGTGCGCGCGCTCGAAAAGATCGTCGAAAAGCTCAACAAGCCGGGCCGGAAACCGCGCGCCCAAAAAGCCGACCTGCCGCTCGACTACATCCGCCACCTCTCCGAAAAACTGCACCAGCACTTCGGGACGGCGGTCCACGTCAACTCCACCAAAACACTGGCCAACGGCAAAAAGGTTAAGGGCTCGATTCAGATCGACTACTACAACAACGACGACCTCACCCGCGTCCTTGAAATCCTCGGCATCAACGCTGAAGAATTATGAGTGAAGATCCTACAAATAAACGTAGTATTATCGCCTTCACACAATATTTTGAGGGTGAACAAAAATTTGATTATTTCATTACCAGCGTAGCCGGAGTGCTTTGCGCGTTTATTGCTGAAAGATATGAGCCCATACCATTTGGTCCCAACGCAGAAACCGTCGAGTTAATCGCCATCCTCTTTTTAATTCTTTCTTTTTCTTTGGTTTAAAGCGAATTGAATGGCTGGTTGTTGCTAGGCAACTTAATGCAAAATATTTAGATCATATTGAAAAAAGCAATTTTTTGGGAAACGTACCGCCAATTATGGAACCCAGATATCAGTTAGATATAGAAACGGGCAACCAAATTTGTAGTGATCCGAAAAAACGGGCGGAACGGCACAGAAAAAAAGCCACAGCCCTACGCAAAAAAACTACCTATGTTAAAAATAAAGCCAAATCAGCTTATAGCAAAAGAAGTTGCTATCTGATGCTCGGGCTCTTCTTCTTACTGCTTGCAAAAGTCGTAGAGGCTTACGCATCCTAAGCAGAAATGATTACGCCGACTTTTTCTTCACGTCGCCCAGTTCAATCGGATGGGCGCGGCCTTCGACGACGTCGCGGGTGATGCGGCAGTGGGTGATGTCATCGCGCTGCGGCACTTCGTACATGACGTCGAGCATGAGGTGCTCCAGAATGGCGCGCAGTCCGCGGGCGCCGGTTTTTCGCTTGATCGCCATTCTGGCGAGAGCGCACAGCGCCTCTTCGTCAAAGTCGAGCTCTACCTCATCCATGCCGAGCAGTTTCTTGTACTGCTTGATCATAGCGTTTTTGGGCGTCGTCAGAATATGGACGAGGTCGTCCTCGGACAATTCCTGGAGCTGAACAACAAGCGGGATGCGGCCGATGAATTCGGGAATGAGCCCAAACTTGAGCAGGTCTTCGGGCTCGATATTCATGGTCACGGGTTTCCAATCCTTGGAAACTTCTTCGTCGGCGCCAAAGCCGAGCACTTTTTTATCGGTACGGCGCTTGATGATTTCTTCAATGCCGATGAATGCACCGCCGCAGATAAAAAGGATGTTGGAGGTGTCGATGTCGATATATTTTTCCGAAGGGTGTTTGCGCCCCCCTTTTGGCGGAATTTTTGCAATCGTGCCTTCAATGATTTTCAGCAGGGCCTGCTGAACGCCTTCGCCGGAAACGTCGCGGGTGATAGAGACGTTGTCGGTCTTGCGGCCGATTTTGTCGATTTCGTCAATATAGATGATGCCGCGCTCGGCCTTCTTCACATCAAAGTCGGCGTTCTGCAAAAGGGAGAGCAGGATGCTTTCGACATCCTCGCCGACGTAACCGGCTTCGGTGACGGTGGTGGCGTCGGTGACGGCGTACGGCACGTCGAGAATCCGCGCAAGCGTTTTGGCGAGCAGGGTTTTTCCGCTCCCGGTCGGGCCGACCAAAAGCACGTTGCTTTTTTCGAGCTCCACGCCGTCGTCATCCCCCGGATGAAGCATCCGCTTGTAGTGATTATGCACGGCAACGGAAAGCACCTTTTTGGCGTGTTCCTGCCCGATGACATATTCATCAAGCCGCGCCTTGATTTCGTGCGGCTTGAGCATATTGATCGGCGCGGCTTCGCCGCCCTTTTCGGGGCGCTTTCCCTGCTGCGCAATCATGGCATCGCAAAGCTCAACACACTCATTGCAAATGAAGACCCCAGCGGGCCCTGCGATAAGGCTATTCGTGTCTTTCTCTTTTTTCCCGCAAAAGGAGCAGGATGTTACAGGTGGTTTGGTATTCATAGCGATTTGCCTGTGTTAATTTGAGAATTAGAGATTAAGAATTGGTTCTGTCTCCATCAGAACAACAAATATTCAATATCGAACAACCCGAAGAAGCTATTGCTTCTTTGTGACCACTTCATCGACGAGGCCGTATTTGACGGCTTCTTCGGCGGTCATGAAGTAGTCGCGGTCGGTGTCATTTTCCACCGTTTTAACCTTCTGGCCGGTATGCTCGGCAAGAATTTCATTGAGCCGCTGTTTCATACGGAGAATCTCTTTGGCCTGAATACCGATATCGGTGGCCTGCCCCTGCGCGCCGCCGAGCGGCTGATGGATCATGATTCGCGAGTTGGGCAGTGCGTAGCGCTTTCCTTTCGTGCCCGCAGACAGCAGCACGGCGGCCATGCTGGCAGCCTGCCCGACGCAATAGGTGGTGATGGGACATTTCAGGAAACGGATGGTGTCGTACACCGCCAGACCGGCCGTGACTACGCCGCCGGGTGAGTTGATGTAAATACTGATGTCTTTTTCGGCATCCTCACTCTGCAGGAAAAGCAGCTGCGCGATGACCAAATTGCTCACGTCATCGTTGATCTCCGTGCCGAGGAAGATGATCCGCTCCTTGAGCAGGCGCGAATAGATGTCGTACGAGCGCTCGCCGCGCCCTGTCTGTTCAACCACCATTGGAATAAGCATCTGAGATCTTTCGTTCATTGCAAGGCTCCGTTATTTGTTATTGGTTATTTGTTATTAGTTGTTGGTTATTCATATCCTCATTCCCGATAACCATTAACCGCTAACTGATAACTCACTTCACTTTGGCATTTTCGAGCAGGAAGGCAATCGTTTTGCTGAAGCGGAGCTGGTCGCGGACGGATTCCAGATGCCCCTCTTTTTCCAGCTCCTTGCGATATTCCGAAGCATCGCGCTGCTGCTGAACCGCCATACGAGTCACTTCGTCAGCCACATCCTGATCCCCGGCCTTAATACTTTCAGCATCGGCAATTGCCATGATGACATAACGCAGTTTGACCTGCTCTTCGGCTTTCACTTTCGCCTCTTCCATCATATCTTCGGTCTGCGCCTCGATCTGTTCACGGGCCATGCCCTGCATCATGCGCTGGCGGGCCATCTCGTACATCACGCTGCGTGTCTGCTGCTGCACAGCCGTTTCCGGCACATCGAGCTTGGTTTTCTTGAGGAGAAACTCACAGGCCTCATCCTGCTGACGGCCCTTTTCTTTGGCTTCGGCCGCGTCCTGAAGATGCTGACGAATATTGGTGCGCAGCTCCTCTTCAGACTCCACGCGAAGCTGTTTCAAAAATTCTTCGTTAAACTCCGGCATTTTGCTTTCGCGAATACCGGTGACGTCCACTTTGAATTCCGCCTTCAGGCCCGCGAGCTCCTTGACGATGAAGCCTTCGGGAAATTCAACCGTGACATCCCTTTTGTCGCCGGTGGACGCGCCGATCAGCGCTTTGCCCATGCCCGGCAGGAACGCTTCGTCGTCGCAGGTAATCCAGTAGCCGTTGCCCTTACCCATTCCGCGCGCCTCCGGCACCTTCTCTTCGAGCGGCGTGCCGTCAACGGTCGCCTCGTAAGAAACCTGCACCATGTCCTTTTCCTGCGCCGAACGGTCTTCAATATCCTCAAACGTCGCGTGCTGACGGCAGATGCTTTCGACCGTTTCGTCAACCTGCTTATCGGTCACCTCAACCTTTTCGGCCTTGATGGCGATGCCCTTATATTTCGGCAGCTTGAACTCCGGCTGCACATCCAGGGTCACTTCAAATTTTAGCGGTTTGCCTTCGACCAGTTCCGGCTCGCCGACATCAACGATTGAAACCACCTTGACGCCCTCTTTTTCGATGGCTTCGTGGTAGAACTTCGGCACGAGCCGATCCTTGAGGTCTGCGGCCATCTCCTTGGCGTACTTCTTCTCTACCAGCTCTTTAGGCGCATGGCCCTTGCGGAAACCCGGCAGCGCAACGCCTTTGGTGTAAAAGGCCAGCAGTTCGGTGCGCTCGGTGGCTACCTGATCGGCGGGCACCTCGATTTTCATCGTCTTGCGGCACGCCCCGGCATTTTTTAAAGAAACCTTCATAAAATTCTCCTGTTCGTTCAAAATTCAGAAGCGGGTGAGAATAGGCCAGCCCTTTGGCGAGGTCAATTTCCAAGGGTGGGAAAAGTGAATCGCGATTCGGGGTTCGAGATGCGGGATTGGAAAAATGACACCCCAATAGGTAGGGCGAACTCTCCGAGTGAGCCGCGTCCCCCTAACGACGGCTCACTCGGAGAGTTCGCCCTACCTGAAAAACCCGCTTCCAACATTGGAGAAACGTAACGTTTCCCTTACACTCCACCCAACGAACGGGGATATTCACAAATGAAATTGCTGATTCAAATTGCAGAACTCGCAGGCGGTCTTGCACTGATTTTTCTCGCGATATTTCGGGAACGGAAAAAACCGACGTGGGTTCGAATCGCCATGGGGATATCCGGATTCTTCGTTATGAGCACCGGAGCCCTTGGAATTGCTTATATGATTTGTCGTGCCCATTCGATAGATGGTGCTCTTTACCACCTGTTTCTTTTCAGAACTCTTTGCGGCGGAATATTTTTAGGAATGACAATACCCTTGTTTCTTTCCGGCAACCTGCGGTTCACAAAGAGAAAAAAGAATCCAGACAGCCAGTCTAACCAAGACCTTGAGCGTAGCGGCTAAACACCGACCGGTCGGCTCATGCCTGTTGCCTCGTGCCTTATGCCTGTCCGCCATAGCTTTAGCGACGGCGAGTGCCTTCTTCTGCGAGTTTGGGATTGATTCGCAGGCTGAAAAGCGATTTTCTAACAACCCATTTTTAACGAACAGGGAAACCTATGGGCGATAAAGCTAAAATCATTTACACGATCACAGACGAAGCCCCGGCCCTGGCCACGCATTCACTGCTTCCCATCATTGAAGCGTACACCGGCGCGGCGGGTGTAGCGGTTGAAACACGCGACATTTCCCTGGCAGGCCGTATCCTTGCAAACTTCCCCGATTTCCTGACCGATGAACAACGAGTCTCCGATGCGCTTGCCGAACTGGGTAAGCTTGCGATGACTCCGGAAGCCAACATCATTAAGCTGCCAAACATTTCCGCCTCCATCCCGCAGATAAAAGCCGCTGTCGCCGAGTTGCAGGCACTGGGATACAACCTGCCCGACTATCCGGAAGAAGCCGCCACGGAGGAGGAAAAAGAGATTCAAGCTCGCTACGACAAGGTCAAAGGCAGTGCGGTGAACCCGGTACTCCGCGAAGGCAACTCCGACCGCCGCGCCGCGTCCGCTGTTAAGCAATACGCCAAGAATCACCCGCACCCCATGGGTGAATGGTCTGCCGACTCTAAATCCGTGGTTTCCAGCATGTCGGATGGCGATTTCTTCGCCAACGAAAAGTCCGTCACCGTCTCCAAAGAAACTGTCGCCCGAATCGAACTTGTTGAGGAAAACGGCAACGTGACTGTTCTGAAAGAAAGCCTTCCATTACAAAGCGGAGAGGTACTCGATGCCACCTTCATGAGCGCCAAAGCACTGCGTGCTTTTCTGGCGGAGCAAATTTCCATCTCAAAGAAAAAAGATATTCTTTTTTCTCTGCACATGAAGGCGACGATGATGAAAGTCTCCGACCCGATCATTTTCGGTCACTGTGTGAAGGTCTTCTTCAAAGACGTCTTCGAGAAGCACGCGGATGTCATCGCTGAACTCGGCGTCGATGTAAAACACGGCTTTGGCGACCTGATCGCAAAAATCGAAACCCTGCCCGCCGAACAAAAAGCGGAGATCGAAGCCGACATCGCCGCCGTCTACGAAAACA
>JAOZSE010000011.1 GCA_029939835.1 Pontiellaceae bacterium | reverse complement strand
TTTTTACCAGCCGGAGGACCTCTATTCAAATGTGCGAAAGATTTTGTACGCTATCTGTACGCTATCCTGTACGCTATCTTCCCATGCGTTCTTTCAAATGTAGGCATTATCTTTGTCTATCATAAAAAATACTAAAATAATGGGACTGACACTAAAGGCAAAAAAAGTGCCCCGAGGTTCGGGGCGCTTTACGCCGGGTGGGGTCATCCGGCCTACAATTGATCGCATGGACTAGAGTTCGATAGGTTTTTCTTCCACGGCGGCCAAGGGGTCGGCACCGAGGGTTTCCTCGACGCTGATTTCCTCGCCGAGCTTGACCGGACGGATATTTTTGTAGAGCGGGAAACCGCTTCCGGCCGGTATGAGATGACCCATGATGACATTTTCTTTGAAGCCGCGCAGGTTGTCGACACGTCCAAGGGTTGCGGCCTGTGTGAGCACACGCGTGGTGTCCTGGAACGAGGCGGCCGAAATAAAGCTTTCGGTGGCCAGCGCCGCTTTGGTGATGCCCAGCAGCACCGGTGAGGCCTCCGCCGGACGGCGGCCCTCTTCCATCGCTTTCTGGTTCACCTGCTGGAACTTCTGTTTTTCAACCTGTTCGCCCCAGAGAAATTCGGTGTCGCCCGGATCGGTGATTTTCACTTTACGCAGCATCTGGCGCACGATGACCTCGATGTGCTTGTCGTTGATCTCCACACCCTGCAACCGGTAAACCGCCTGCACTTCGTTCACGAGATATTCCTGAAGTTCCTGCGGGCCGCAGACTTCGAGCAGTTCCTGCGGAACAACCGGACCTTCGGTGAGCTGCTGCCCTTTGTGCACGAGGTCTCCGGAATAGACAATGACGTGTTTACCCATCGGAATGAGGTGTTCCTCTTCGGTACCGGTCGCCTGATCGCGCACAATCAGCTGGCGTTTACCTTTGGCAATGCCGCCGAGTTCGACCACCCCGTCAATTTTTGCGATTTCCGCCGCTTCTTTCGGACGGCGCGCTTCGACCAGTTCGGCTACACGCGGCAGACCGCCGGTAATATCCTTGGTGCGGGCCTGTTTGCGCGGCGTTTTCGCCAGCGTGGCACCGGCGCTGATTTTCATGCCTTTGCTGACCATCACGTGGGCCGCGGCCGGAATTGAGTAATAGGCCACCGCTTTTCCTTTGGAGTCCATGACGACGATCTGCGGATGCAGATCTTCTTTGTGCTCGAGCACGACCAGGCCTTCGATGCCCGTCGTTTCGTCCTCAGCTTTCTGAACCGTTACGCCTTCAATGAAGTCGTGGAAATCAATTTTTCCGTCCTGCTCGGAGAGAATCGGCACACTGTACGGATCCCAACTGACGAAGGTTTCGCCGCGCTTGACCTTCTCGCCGTCTCCGACGGTCACGACGGCCCCAATGACGGTCGAGTAGCGTTCGAGTTCGCGGCCGTCGTCGTCATAGGTGACCACAAAACCGTTTTTATTGAGAATCACATGGCCGGTTTCCACTTTAACCGTCCGGATATTTTCGTAGCGGACAATGGAAGTTTCTTTGGCCGTAATTTTCGGCTGCTTAAAGACCGAACTGGCGGTACCACCGATATGGAAGGTACGCATAGTCAGCTGCGTGCCCGGCTCTCCGATGGACTGCGCGGCAATGATGCCGACCGGTTCGCCGAGGCGGGCCTCGCGGCCGGAGGCCAGATTGCGGCCGTAACACCTGATGCAGACGCCGCGGCGCGACTCGCAAGTCAGCACGCTGCGGATACGAATCTGCTCAATGCCAACACGTTCGATCTTTTTGGCGGCATATTCATCGATAATTTCGTTGGCTGCGACAACCACTTCCTGCGTGTACGGATCGCAAATATCGTCGCAGGTGGTGCGGCCGACGATGCGCTGGGTGAGGGAAACGAGTTCATCATCCCCGTCGGTAATGGCGCTCACTTCGATGCCGTTTAGTGTGTGGCAGTTCTCTTCCATGATGATGATGTCGTGCGCGACGTCCACCAGCTTGCGGGTCAGGTAGCCGGAGTCCGCGGTTTTGAGCGCGGTATCGGCCAGTCCCTTGCGGGCACCATGCGTACTGATAAAGTATTCGAGCACGCTCAGCCCCTCGCGGAAGTTCGCCAGAATCGGGCGCTCGATAATTTCGCCGGACGGCTTGGCCATCAGTCCGCGCATACCGGCCAGCTGACGAATCTGCTGACGGCTTCCGCGCGCACCGGAATCCACCATGATGAAGACGGGGTTCAGGTCGTTGACGGACTCTTTGTTGTCCGGGTCTTCGTTGCGCTCCAGTGCGATGAACAGTTTGCTGGTAAGCTTATCGTTGGCGTCGGTCCAGATATCGATGACCATGTTGTAGCGCTCACCGTCGGTGATAAGACCCTTTTTGTATTTTTCTTCCACCTCGCGGATGGATTTGCGCGCCGTAGCGATCAGGCCCGCTTTTTCCGGCGGAATGACCATGTCGGAAAGCCCGATTGAAATTCCGGCGGCGGTGGCCTGTTCAAAACCGAGATCTTTGAGTCTGTCGAGCACCTGTACGGTTTCATCGTGCCCCGCCACCTCGTAGCAGTGCTCAATGAGATTACCCAGCAGTTTCTTGGTAATGCGGTCGTTTACAAAACCGATGCTGTCCGGCCAGACTTCGTTGAAGAATATACGGCCAACCGTTGTAATAATGGTCGACTTGTGCTGATCGCCAAACTTGGTCTCACGCTGGTAGTCCGGATTGCGATAACGAATGCGGTCATGCAGAGACAAAGCCCCTTCATCAAAGGCGGTGTGCACTTCATTGAGGTCGTTGAGCAGCGGCAAATGCTCCTCACTGCTGTCTGCATTTTTGTTGGCACGCGCACGGAGCAGATGCTCCTGCGAAAAACTGGTCAGGAAGTAGCAACCCAGCGCGATATCCTGTGTCGGCGTGGTAACCGGCTTGCCGCTCGACGGCGAGAAAATGTTGTTGGGGGCCAGCATCAGGCTCTTGGATTCCATCTGTGCTTCGATCGAAAGCGGAACATGCACAGCCATCTGGTCGCCATCGAAGTCGGCGTTGTAGGCCGTACAAACGAGCGGATGAACCTGAATGGCCTCCCCTTCGATCAGGATCGGCTCAAACGACTGGATGCTGAGGCGGTGCAACGTCGGCGCGCGGTTGAGCATGACGGTATGGCCACGGGTCACTTGATCGAGAATATCCCAGACCACTTCTTCTTCGCGCTCAATCATTTTTTTGGCGCTGCGCACCGTGTGTACAATGCCGCGCTCTTTGAGCTTGCGGATAATGAACGGCTCGAAAAGCACCAGCGCCATTTTCTTCGGCAGACCGCACTGGTTGAGTTTCAGGTTCGGGCCAACGACGATCACGGAACGCCCAGAGTAGTCCACGCGCTTTCCAAGCAGATTCTGGCGAAAACGGCCTTGCTTCCCTTTGAGCATATCACTCAGTGATTTGAGCGGACGGTTGCCCGGACCGCTGACCGCGCGGCCGTGGCGGCCATTATCGAACAGTGCGTCAACCGACTGCTGCAGCATCCGTTTTTCGTTGCGGATGATCACTTCCGGCGTTTTGAGCGCCATCAAGGTTTTGAGGCGGTTGTTGCGGTTGATGACGCGGCGGTAAAGGTCGTTGAGGTCAGAGGTGGCGAAGCGTCCGCCTTCAAGCGGCACGAGCGGGCGCAGATCCGGTGGAATGACCGGCAGCACTTCGAAAATCATCCATTCCGGACGCGAGCTGCTCTTGATGAGGCCTTCGATCACCTTCATCTGGCTGACCAGTTTTTTGCGGGTCTGCTTGCTGCGGGTGTTGCCCATGGCGTCTTCGAGTTCTACAAGCCGTTCGGCCAGATCAATCTTCCTGAGCAGTTCCCGAACTCCCTCGGCACCGATCCGGGCATCGAAACTGCCGTCGCCGTAGTTTTCGAGCGCTTCGCGGTATTCGAGTTCGCTCATCAGCTGCTTTTCTTTCAGCGGCGTGTCACCGGGATCTATGACCACGTAATCGTCATAGTAAATGATGTGTTCGAGGTTGCGCAGGGTCATGTCGAGCAAAAGCCCCATACGGCTTGGCGTCGCTTTGAAGAACCAGATGTGAGAAACCGGCACCGCCAACTCAATATGCGCCATGCGTTCGCGGCGAACGCGCGAGAGCGTTACTTCGACGCCGCAGCGGTCGCAGATGACGCCTTTGTGCTTGATGCGTTTGTATTTTCCGCAACTGCACTCCCAGTCCTTGGACGGGCCGAAAATGCGTTCACAAAACAGGCCGCCCTTTTCCGGCTTGAAGGTTCGGTAGTTGATGGTTTCGGGGTTTTTGACTTCCCCGAAGCTCCATGAACGGATGTCTTCCGGCGAGGCCAGCTTAATGCTGGCCACATTAATCGCCGCTTCGACGCCGAGTATATCTTCTGCACTGCGTGTATCCACCGTTATTCTCCTGTCAAAGATTAAAGCTGTCCTGTGAGCGACATTTCCTGTGTTTCCGGCTTTTTGACTTCGAAATTCAGGCCGAGCCCCTGCAATTCCTTGATCAGCACGTTGAAAGACTCCGGACGTCCGGCATCGAGTACGTTTTCGCCTTTCACAATCGACTCATAAATCCGGGTGCGGCCGGCGAGGTCATCGCTTTTGACCGTAAGGATTTCCTGCAGGGCGTGCGCCGCGCCATAGGCTTCGAGCGCCCACACTTCCATTTCGCCGAAACGCTGTCCGCCGTACTGGGCTTTTCCGCCCAGCGGCTGCTGCGTAACCAGCGAGTAAGGTCCGACCGCGCGGGCATGAATCTTCTCGGTCACGAGATGATGCAGCTTGAGCATGTAGATGCTGCCGACCACCACGCGCTGTTCAAACGGCTCGCCGGTGCGTCCGTCGTAGAGGGCGGTTTTGCCGTCGCCGGGCAGGTCCGCCTCCTTGAGCATATCGCGGATCTGTTTTTCGGAGATGCCGTCGAAAATTGGCGTGGCGGCATGAATGCCGAGATGTTTGCAGGCCCATCCCAGATGGGTTTCGAGCACCTGACCAACGTTCATGCGGCTCGGCACACCCAGCGGGTTCAGCACAATCTCCACCGGCGTTCCGTCGGGCAGGAACGGCATGTCTTCTTCCGGAAGAATGCGCGAGATCACCCCTTTGTTTCCGTGGCGACCAGCCATCTTATCCCCGACCGAAAGCTTCTTCTTGCTGGCCACGTATACTTTGACCTGCTTAATGATGCCTTCATCCATTTCTTCGCCACTGCCGGCCCGATCCATCGAGCGCTGGCGGTCTGCATCTGCTTCGGTGAACTTGTTGCGGAAATTGTCAATGATGCTCATGATCTTGATCCGGATGGGGCTGGGATCAATCTCAATGTGCTCATAGCTCGCCGCCAGCTTGCGCAGCAGCGTTTTGGTGATTTTCCGGTTGGCTGGGATAATAATATCGCCAGTCGCCATGTTTACCACGTCGAGCGGAATTTTTTCGCCGAGCAGGATATTGCTCAGGGCCTCGGTCAGGTCTTCGGTCAGCTCCTGAATGGTTCCTGCATGCTGCTCTTCGATCTCTTTCTGGCGCTTACGCATGTCGGCGGCCGGCTTGGCGGCCTTGGGCGCTTCCTTTGCATTCTTGTTCTTGGAAGACACCCGTACATCCATCACGATGCCGTAGCTGCCGCTGGGCGCACGCAATGAGGTGTCGCGCACATCGGCGGCTTTTTCACCGAAGATGGCGCGCAGCAGGCGCTCTTCGGGAGCCAGTTCGGTTTCCACTTTCGGCGTAATTTTACCGACGAGAATATCGCCCGGATTGACTTCGGCGCCGATCTCAACAACCCCCTCGTGCGTCAGGTTTTTGAGGGCCTCCTCCCCGACATTGGGAATGTCGCGGGTGATTTCTTCCGGACCCAGCTTGGTATCGCGGGCACCACATTCAAATTCTTCAATGTGGATTGAGGTATAGATATCTTCTTTCACCAGCTTCTGGCTGATCAGGATGGCATCCTCAAAGTTGTATCCGCACCACGGCATGAAGGCGACCGTCACATTGCGGCCCAGCGCCAATTCGCCCTGATCCGTTCCGGGACCGTCGGCCAGCACCTGGCCCTGTTTGACTTTTTCGCCCTGCCGGATGATCGGACGCTGATTAAGGCAGGTGCCCGCATTGGAACGCATGAACTTGCGCAGCGTGTATTCCTGATAGTCCTCTTTCGGCGTCTTCTTTTTGACCGGCACCTTCCCGTCTTTGGAAACGATGATTTTTTCGGCCGAAACGTAGGCTACCTTGCCGGCTTCCTCCGCCAGCACCAGTACGCGCGAGTCGCGCGCCACACGCTCTTCAATACCCGTGGCCACAAAGGGGCGCTCCGGCACCATCAGCGGCACCGCCTGGCGCTGCATGTTTGAACCCATCAGGGCGCGGTTAGCATCGTCGTGCTCCAGGAACGGAATCAGCCCGGCGGCAATACTGACCACCTGCTTGGGGGAAACGTCCATGTACTGCACTTCGGACGGAGCCACTTCTTTAAAGTCGCCACGCACCCGTACCATGACACGGTCGTTTTCAAACGTACCGTTTGTTTTAAGCGGCGCGTTGGCCTGCGCGATGACAAAATTCTCTTCTTCGTCGGCGGTCAGCGATTCAACTTTGTCGGTAACGCGGCCCTTTATCACTTTGCGGTAAGGCGTAACGATGAATCCGTATTCGTTGATGCGCGCAAACGTACTGAGCGAGGAAATCAGACCGATGTTGGGCCCTTCCGGTGTTTCAATCGGGCAGATGCGGCCGTAGTGCGAACTGTGAACGTCGCGTACTTCGAAGCCGGCGCGGTCGCGGTTGAGGCCGCCCGGGCCCAGTGCGGAGAGACGGCGCTTATGGGTCAGCTCGGAAAGCGGATTGGTCTGATCCATGAACTGGCTGAGCTGTGAACGTCCGAAGAAGTCCTTGATCACCGCAGAGAGCGCTTTGGGATTGATCAGCTTCTGCGAGCTCAAGCGGTCAACGGTCGTATCAAAAATGGTCATACGCTCTTTGACGAGGCGTTGAATGCGGGCCAGGCCGACGCGGCACTGCCCTTCGAGCAGTTCACCGACCGTCCGAATGCGGCGGCTGCCTAGATGATCAATGTCATCCAGCATGCCGTTGCCCAAACGAATATTGATCAGATAGCGGATCGATTCCACCACGTCCTCTTTATCCAGCGTAAGCGAGGTGGCTTTGGTTTTCAGCTTCTGCTGCACTTTGTAGCGCCCCACCCGGCTCAGACTGAAACGGGCTTCGTCGAAGAAAAGCCGTTTGAGCATCTGACGGGCACTGGCGGTGGTCGGCGGATCGCCGGGCCGCAGCTTCTGATAGAGGTCTTTGAGCGCCTCATCCACGGAACGGGCGGTGTCTTTCTGAATGGTTTTCAGGAAAAGACCTTCGTCCCAGGAAACGTTGATGACTTCCACGCTTTTGTATCCGGCGTGTTTCATGCGCTGAATGATGTCCAGTGTCAGCGCGTCGTACCGGCGACCGATGACCGACTGCGAATCACTGTCGATGGCATCGCCTTTAAGTACAAAATTAACCAAATCGGCCTCGTCGGAAATACGCCTGCCCAGCGGAAACTTTTCCGTCGTATAGTAGAGGTTAAGAATCTCTTCATCCGTGCCGTAACCGAGTGCGCGCAGGAAGGTGGAGGCCAGGAATTTTCTGCGGCGGCGTTTGCGATCCAGATAGACGTAGAGCAGATCGGAGGTATCGAACTGGGTTTCCACCCAGGAACCGTGATCCGGGATAATGCGGAACGAATAGAGCAGGGAGCCGTTAGCGTGGGTGGTCTGCTCAAAGCAGATGCCCGGCGAACGGTGCAGCTGACTCACAATCACGCGCTCCGCCCCATTGATCACAAAACTGCCGCGCTCCGTCATCAGCGGAATCTCGCCCATAAAGAGCGTATCCTCGCGAATGTCTTCATTTTCGCGCAGACGAAATGTGACGTAGAGCGGCGCCGAATAGGTTTCGCTCTCTTTAATGGATTCAATATAGGAAAGTTTCGGCTCCTTGATTTCGTAGCTCACAAAATCAAGTGCAATCTGACCGTCATAGCTCTCAACCGGAAAGGCTTCGCTCAGCACCGCCTGCAGACCGGTTTTTTTGCGACGCGACGGAGCGACTCCCTGCTGGAGAAATTCCAGGTAGGAGTTGGTCTGGAGCTCAATGAGATCCGGTGCTTCGATTACGTCTGTCAGTTTTCCAAAGTTTTTTCTATCGGCCATTCCACACCTTCAGGCTAAATGCTGGACATTCATTCCCGGAACCCGCGAGGGGTCTCCGGGAACACAAATCACCACCGCTTCAACAGTTCGCGGTGCAAAAGACACCGCCTGCCGCCGTGAATTACTTCACTTCAACAGTGGCGCCAACGCCTTCCAGTTTTTCTTTAACGGAATCGGCCTCTTCTTTGGAAACGCCTTCTTTGACGGCTTTCGGCGCACTGTCAACCAGTTCTTTGGCTTCTTTGAGCCCGAGCGACGTAATGCTGCGCAGCTCTTTAATCACCTGAATCTTCTGGTTGCCGGCCATCGTCAAGATCACGTCGAATTCGGTCTGTTCAGCCTCCGCTTCGCCGCCTGCCGCGCCGCCTGCTGCCGCCACTGCAACCGGAGCCGCTGCCGAGACACCGAGACGATCTTCGAGCGCCTTCACGAGTTTCGAGAGTTCGAGAACTGAGATCGTTTCAATCCAGTCAACGAATTCGGCCATTTTGCCTTCGAGTTGAACACTCTCTTCTTTGGTTTCTTCAGCTTTCGGCTCTTCCACCGCCACAGTTTCTTCGACCGCTTCTACCGCTTCTTTTACTTCTTCCGCCATTTTTCTTCCTCCCAATCTATACAGCTAACAAAAGTGTTGTTATGCCGCCTGTTCTTTTTTTTCTTTTACCGCATTGAGTACATACAGCAGGCTGCAGGTTTTCTGGGTCATCACGCCCACCAGTCCGCTCATCGGTGCGGCGATGGTGGCAACCAGTATGCCCTGCAATTCCTTTTTGCCCGGCAGTTTTGCCAGTTCGACCACGTCGGCGGCGGTGACAACCGCGCCTTCGACCACGCCGCCTTTAATGACGTCGCGATTCTGATCGCTTTGCAATTTCTTGAGAATTTTGGCTACTTCAACCACGTCGCCATCGCCAACGATCACTGCGGTCGGGCCGGTCAGTGTACCGAGATCGAAGCCTGCCTCGCCCGTAATGCGGGTGAGCATGCGGTTTTTCACCACCTGGATGCTCGCCTGTGCATCGCGCAACTCTTTTTTAAATTCATCCGTTTCGGGCATGGACAGGCCTTTGTAGTCCGCCAGCAGCATATAGAGCGCCCCGGAGACGTTCTCCTGGACTTCGTCATACATCGCCTGCTTTTCCAGTCTCAGTTTTTTGTTTTCCGTGCTCATGACTGTGCTTCCCTTTAAGCTGCTACTGATTCTTTTACGTCAACGTGCAAGCCTGGGCCCATCGTACTGGCAACCGTGCACCGTTTAATATAAATCCCTTTGGCGGAGGCCGGCCTGGCGGCCACAATCGCCTCATAGACCGTGCGGAAATTTTCGGCCAGCGCTTCCGTCGTAAAAGAGCGTTTTCCGAACGGCACCATGATATTGCCGTTGCGATCCATGCGGAACTCCACCCGTCCGGCTTTAAACTGTTTGACGGCCGTGGCCGTGTCGTCGGTCACCGTGCCGGTTTTCGGGTTGGGCATCAGGCCGCGCGGGCCGAGCACCCTACCGAGCTTGCGGACTTCTTTCATGGCATCCGGCGTAGCGACCACAATATCAAAATCCATCCAGCCGCCTTTGACCTTTTCGAGAAGGTCTTCAAACCCGACCTCCAGCGCGCCTTCCGTGCGGGCGGCCTCGGCTGCTTCGCCGGTGGCGAACACGATCACGCGAACGTCTTTACCGGTTCCGTGCGGGAGACTCACCGTCGAGCGAACCGCCTGATCGGATTTGGTCGGATCCACGCCCATGCGCAGAGCGATATCCATTGTTTCGTCAAATTCAGCGGTCGGATGATCCTTAATGAACTGGATCGCCTCTTCAATGCTGTAGGACTTCTCCCGGGAAACCTCTTCCCGTGCCGCGTTATATTTTTTTCCGTGCTTCGCCATGGCTATTCAACCTCAATTCCCATGCTGCGGGCGGTTCCTTCTATGATGCGGCAGGACGCATCCAGATCGTTGCCCGTCAAATCCGCTTCTTTAATTTTTACAATTTCTTCAATCTGTGCGCGGGTCACCGTGCCGACCTTGTCGCGGTTTGGCACGCCCGAGCCCTTTGCAATCGTTGCCGCTTTTTTGAGCAGTGCGGAGGCCGGCGGGCTTTTGGTGATAAAGCTGAATGAGCGATCCTGATAAACGGTGATCACCACCGGAATAATCATGCCCGCTTCCTGCTGCGTCGCGGCATTAAATGCTTTGCAGAATTCCATGATGTTCACACCGTGCTGACCCAGCGCGGGCCCCACCGGCGGTGCCGGATTGGCCTGCCCGGCAGGAATCTGCAGTTTAATAAATCCTGTTTCTTTCTTTGCCATTAGAAAAACTCCGCTTCGCTTACGCTTTATCCGCCTGCCAGTATTCAAGTTCCACTGGCGCCGACCGTCCAAAAATCGAAACCGAAACCTTCATTTTGCCGCGGCTCGGATCCACTTCTTCAATCACCCCGTTAAAGTTCAGGAACGGCCCGTCGGTGATCTTAATCGTCTCGCCCGGCTCAAACTGAATCTTCGGCGTAACTGTTTCCTTCTTTTCCTCCACCTGATTGAGAATCTTATCCACTTCGTCCGCGCGCAGCGGCACGGGAGCTTCGCCGCCGATAAAACCGATCACGCCCGGCGTGTTCTGGATAAAATACCAGGTTTCCTCCACTAAATTTTTCTGCTCATCATACAGGGCGAGATTTGCCAGCACATAGCCCGGAAAAAACTTGCGGGATACCGTAGTTTTTTTACCCTGCTTGACCTCCGACACCTTTTCCGTCGGGATCAGCACCTCCCCGATGCACTTCTCCATTTCCTCCTGCTTCACCCGGCTGGCGATGCTATTCTGCACCTTGTGCTCATGACCGGAGAGCGTATGTAAAACAAACCACTGCTTTTCCATATCCGTTCTTTCTCTCTGCTAGCGCAGAACCGCCCGCAGGAGTCCCATGAGCACCGTATCGCTCAACCCGACAAACGCCCCCATAATCACCACCGAGATCACCACAATGATCGTCGAACCCAGCAGTTCCTGCCGTGTCGGCCACGTACATTTCTTCAGCTCGGCTTTCACCTCGCCCAGAAACGTCCGCAGCGCATTTATAAGTTCGACTATTTTTTTCATCGCATCATCCCAAAAAAACTGGCAGGCCAGAAGGGAGTCGAACCCCTAACCCCCGGTTTTGGAGACCGGTGCTCTGCCAATTGAGCTACTGGCCTACACCTCTCTTCAAATTGTTTTCTATTTGGTCTCCCTGTGCAGCGTGTGACTGCGGTCATGGGGGCAGAATTTTTTTACCTCAAGCCGACCCGTCGAAATCTTCTTGTTCTTCGTCGTCGTATAATTGCGACGCTTACATTCCGTGCAGGCCAGTGTAATAATATCTCGCATGGGTTTGCCCTCTTCCCGGCAGATTGTCTGTAAAGTGAGGTGCCCGTTTCCGGGCACATCCCCTCGTCAACCGTTCGCGGTATTCCGCTTACTCAACAACTTTGATCACACGACCGGCACCGACCGTACGTCCGCCTTCACGAATCGCGAAGCGCATGTGCTGCTCCATCGCAATCGGCGTAATCAGCTCAACATCCATCGTAACGTTGTCGCCCGGCATCACCATTTCCACGCCTTCGGGCAGGGTAATGTCACCGGTTACGTCCGTCGTGCGGAAGTAGAACTGCGGGCGGTAGCCCTTGAAAAACGGGGTGTGGCGTCCGCCTTCATCCTTGTTCAGGATGTAGACTTCAGCTTCGAACTTAGTGTGCGGAGTAATCGAACCGGGCTTGGCGAGCACCTGGCCGCGCTCAACCTCTTCCTTCTTCGTACCGCGCAACAGACAGCCGACGTTGTCACCGGCCTGGCCTTCGTCCAGAATCTTGCGGAACATTTCAACACCCGTGCAGGTGGTTTTAGCGGTGTCTTTCAGACCGACGATTTCAACTTCGTCACCGGTGTGAACCATACCGCGTTCAATACGTCCAGTAACCACCGTTCCGCGACCTTCAATCGAGAACACGTCCTCGATCGGAAGCAGGAAAGCCTGATCGGTAATACGTTCCGGCTCCTGAATGTAGCTGTCGAGCGCGTCCATCAGCTCCTGAATGCAAGCCGCGCCGTCGCCGGACGGATCTTCGATCGCTTTGAGCGCCGACCCGCGGATGATCGGAATGTCATCGCCGGGGAATTCATATTTGGAAAGCAGTTCGCGAATTTCGAGTTCCACGAGGTCGAGAAGTTCTTCGTCGTCCACGAGGTCACACTTGTTCATGAACACCACGATGGCCGGCACACCCACCTGACGGGCGAGCAGAATGTGCTCACGGGTCTGGGGCATCGGCCCGTCCGAGGCAGACACACACAGAATCGCGCCGTCCATCTGCGCGGCACCGGTGATCATGTTTTTGACATAGTCAGCATGGCCGGGGCAGTCAACGTGCGCATAGTGGCGCTTGTCCGATTCATATTCGACGTGCGATGTGGCAATCGTCAGAATTTTGGTTGCGTCGCGGCGGCCCTGAGATTCAGAGGCTTTCGCTACTTCGTCGTATGCGACGTACTGCGCAAGACCTTTGCCGCCCTGCACACAAGTGATTGCAGCAGTCAGTGTAGTCTTACCATGGTCAACGTGGCCAATTGTACCCACGTTCACGTGCGGTTTTCTCCGTTCGAATTTATCTTTAGCCATGACTCTTTCCTCCTGATCCCTTATTTAACGTTCTAACTCAAACAAATCCATTCACTCTTCTGGAGCCCACGAGCGGATTCGAACCGCTGACCTCGTCCTTACCAAGGACGCGCTCTACCGACTGAGCTACGTGGGCGGTTTTCTCCCCCGTGCTCGCGCCTGCCCCTTAAAAATAAAAAAGCATAAAAAACCCCGATCCCTGTTTTTTAGACCCAAGAAACAGACTTCTTTTTACACCCGAATATTCCTAAATCGCTTTGCGCAAACACCCAATCACTTATTGGTCTGCTACACAAAGGGGAGTGACTTTAGCTGAAACGTAAATGCTGTCAACCCTTTTGGGGGAAATATTTTCAGCCTTTTTTTCAGCCCCTCGTGCGCGCCTTGCGGATAAAATTTCTGCAAATAATCGTTGTTTATTATTCAATAAATATTACTATATTGATCATGTTTCATTGAATCCCGACCTTAAAGGAGGAACATCATGCTCAAAATAGGACAACAAGTGCCCGACTTCGGAATGGACGTGTTCCATAACGAGGAGATTAAAAAGGTTAAACTCTCGGACTATAGAGGTAAGTGGGTCGTGGTGATTTTCTACCCTGCCGATTTCACCTTCGTCTGTCCGACGGAACTCAAAGAAGCCGCACAGCTCTACGACAAGTTTCAGGCCGCCGGTGCCGAAGTGATCAGCATCAGCACCGACACCGCGTTCGTCCACAAAGCGTGGCACGATGAATCCGAAGCCATCAAAATCGTGAACTACCCGATGGGTGCCGACCCAACCGGCGACATCAGCCGCGCCTTCGGCACCTATATAGAAGAAGAAGGCCTCGCCCTGCGCGGCACCTTCATCATCGATCCCGACGGAGTTTTGAAAACGGTTGAAATGCACGATCTCGGCATAGGCCGCAGCGCCGTCGAAGCGCTTCGTAAACTCGAAGCCGCGAAATTCGTCCGTGAACACGGCGACCAGGTCTGCCCCGCAGGCTGGCAGCCGGGCGATGCCACACTCACACCGGGCCTTGATTTGGTGGGGAAAATCTAGGAGGGAGATTCCGCAGCAAGCCCCGGCCGGCCGTTCGCAAGAGCGGCCGGTTTTTTTATTTCCGGCATCTGGAGAGCCCTGCCCCACCCTCGCTTAACGAATGCTTGTGTATATATCATATAATGATATATTGACTTCATGAAACGACGCATTGACGGTGAAATGGTCAAGGGGTATCCCGATCTGCTGATTTTGGCGCTGCTCAATAACGGCGATCCGTTGCATGGCTACCTCATCCGGCAGCAACTCATTGATATTTCCAATCACGTTCTGCATCCCTCATTCGGACGCATCTATCCCCTGCTGGCGGAAATGGAGAAAAAGAGCTGGATCAAAAGCCGGACAGAACTCGTTGGCCGGAGACGCGAGCGGAAAGTCTATCGCATGACCGCCAAAGGGCGCACCGAACTCACCCGGCGCGTAAAAAAGTGGCAGTTGTTCTCTGCCGGCATTGACCGCCTTCTCAAAACCCGCGGCTGCACCTGACAGACCTCCCCGCAACCCCCGCCATACCGTGCATATATCATATAATGATATATGTACCCGCCAAACCGAACACACGTCGTTCATATATCAACGGCGTGTTGCCTAAACAAAATAAACGCAAAGGTACACTCATACTTATTGAATCTTTCCGGTACGGTTTGGTACAATCGCGATATTATGATGGGAATTCAATCAGCTCAGAAAGAAATGTTCAGCTACTCGGTGGATTTGGATGTCCGGATGCCGGAGAAGCATCCGTTGCGGCAGATTAACAACCGAATTGACTTTGGGTTCGTCCGGGAGCGGGTGGCCAGGTTCTACGGGCGAAACGGGAATGAGTCGGTCGATCCAGTCATCGTACTCAAGCTTATGTTTCTGCTCTTCTACGATGACATCAGCAGCGAGCGGGAGCTGATGCGGATGCTGCCGTACCGTTTGGACTACCTATGGTTTTTAGGTCTGGGTCTCGATGATGCGGTTCCGGACCACAGTGTTTTGAGCAAGGCGCGGCGGCGCTGAGGGATTGATGTTTTCGAGGAGCTTTTTGTCCGAACGATTTCCCAATGCATGGAAGCCGGGTTGGTTTCCGGCGACAAGATTCATATGGATGGCAGTCTGGTTGACGCGAATGCCTCGAAAAACTCGGTGATCAAATCCAGCCCGGAAATGATCGAACAGTTACGCCGGTGCCACTCGGACGAGCTCAACAAACTCGATGAACTCAAGGAACGAAAAACGCCAGCGAAAAGATACTACACCCCGAAGAACAAGGGGATGATGATCTCTACAGATCCTGATTGCGAAATGGTTCAGCACGGAAGAGGGGAAAGCCGTCCCCGCTATAAAACGCACCGCGCGGTTGATGACCGGTGCGGTGTGACCACGGCCGTTGAGACCACCGCCGGAGGCGTTGCAGAAAATGACAAACTCGTGCCTCTGGTGGAGCAGCATGAGAAACATACACAGATCGCTGTCAAAACGGTGGTAGCCGATACCCAGTACGGAACGAACGAAAACTTCCAGCATTGCGGCGAAAGGGGCATTTGTTCGCACATGGCCGACATGGAGCTGAAGCAAGGCCGGAAAAAGTCGGAGATATTTGATCGCAGTGAATTTGAATACGATACGCAGACCGACACCTACCGCTGTCCTGCAGGAGCCATCCTCTCTCGGAAGAAATGCAAAACAACCCGATCCGGTTATGAATATGCTTGCGGGAAGAGAATCTGCATGGCCTGTTCTCTGAGAATAGCATGCACCCGGTCCAAGAATGGACGCAGCATCAAGCGACACATCAACCAAGAGGTAATTGATCGGGCCAAGGCAGAGTCTTCAAGCCAGATTGCGAAGAAAGACCGTGTGCGCCGGAAATGGTTGATGGAGGGAAGCTTTGCCGATGCCGCCAACAACCACGGATTAAAGCGTTCCCGCTGGCGACGGCTTTGGCGGGTGAAAATACAGGACTGCCTCATCGCCGCGATCCAGAACATCCGGCGGTTGCTCAAAAACACCCTGAAACGACCCGCTGCCGCAGAGCGTCTGGCTGTGAGGGCGATGCTCGATGGGCTCTGCGACGGAAAATGGGATCCAGAGAGTCCATACGGGAGGTATGTGCCTCTTTTTTGAAGACTGGGGAATGAATTTAAAAATCAAAAAGGAAGTGCCGGCTTCAAGAAATTAGAAGGTCGCGGAGAGAGCCTTTGGGCAACACGCCGTCATTATATAATATATGTACAAAGGCGCGCTATTCGGTGTGTGGAAAGCATTCAATATAGATATTGCGGCCCAGCCTTCGCCAAAGATTTCCACCTAAAACAAACCTGTGACTTTTCCAGTTTTCGTATCCACATCAATCCGCCGGAAGCCGGGGTTTGAGCCGGTGCCGGGCAGCAGCTTGATGTCGCCGGCGACCGGAACAACAAAACCAGCGCCTTTATAAACCAGCACGTCGCGGATCGGCAAAACCCACCCAGTGGGACACCCCTTGAAATCGGGATCATGCGACAGGCTGAGGTGCGTCTTGACCATGCAAACGCCTAATTCATGCGTTTCATACACCTCTTCATACCGATTCAGTTTCTGCAACGCTTCCGAGGTCCAGCTAACACCGGCGGCTCCGTAGATTTCCGTGGCGATCAGTTCAACCCGCTTCTGCACAGGAGTGTTCTGCTCATAGAGATAACTGAAGCTGTTCTTTTCTTCGCACGCTTCCACGACGGCCTCCGCCAGCTCGACGGCACCCTCCCCGCCGTGCAGCCAGTGGTTGGAAACCGCACACCGTGTTCCGTTTTCGTCAGCAACCCGCCGGATCAGTTCGTGTTCGGCATCCGTGTCGGTGTGGAAAGCGTTGATGCAAACGACCGGCGCAACGCCGCTGCGCTTGACGGTGTTAATGTGGGAAATCAAGTTGGCGCACCCCTTCTCCAGCAGCCCAAGGCCTTCCCGGGTGTAGGCTTCGTCCAGTTTTTTGCCGGGTTTGACGGCCGGGCCGCCTCCGTGCATTTTCAGCGCCCGAACCGTTGCAACAATCACCACCGCGTCCGGCTTGAGACCGGAATAGCGGCACTTGAGGTTCCAGAATTTTTCGTATCCAATATCCGCCCCGAATCCACTTTCCGTAACCAGATAGTCGCCCAGCCGCGTTCCCAGCATATCTGCAATGACCGAACTCTGGCCAATAGCGATATTCGCAAAGGGCCCCGCATGGACAAACACGGGCTGGCCTTCGATGGTCTGAACCAGCGTCGGGTTCAGCGCATCCGTCATCAGCGCGGCCATGGCCCCGTCCACCTCCAAATCGGCGGCGGTTACTTCGTTGCCGTCCACATCGTACGCCAGCAGCATGTCCGCGATACGTTTGCGCATATCCTCCAGTCCGTTCGACACCGCAAGGATTGCCATCAGTTCGCTGGAAACCGATATCTGAAAACCGGACTCCATTTCCATGCCGTCCATTTTCCCGCCCTTGCCGATCACAATGTTGCGGAGCGCCTGCGCGCAGTAGTCGATGGCCCACTTGATCTGCACTTTTTCCGGATCAATTTTAAGCCGCGAAAGTCCAATCCGTTCGAGCCGTTCGTCGTCATAGTTCCGCTCGTGCTGCATCCGGGCCGTCAGCGCCACCATCGCCAGGTTGTGCGCGTTCGTAATCTTGTCGATGTCTCCCGTCAGCCCGAGTGAAAACGGCGCCAGCGGAATGCACTGCGCCAGACCGCCGCCCGCAGCAGAACCCTTAATATTGAACGTCGGCCCGCTGCTCGGCTGGCGGATTGCACCTACCGGCTTTTTCCCGATCTTCGCGAGCCCCTGCACCAGTCCCAGCGACGTGGTGGTCTTCCCTTCGCCCAGCGGGGTCGGCGTAATCGCCGTCACATTCACATACCTGCCGACCGGTTTGCCCTTAATCCTTTCCCAGACGCTTCGAAAATCCACCTTGGCCAGATTCCGGCCCATCGGAATCAGCTCGGCTGTTTTTAATCCGAGCTCAGCGGCAACCTGCCCGACCGGTTTCATCCGTTCCTCCGCCGCCTCCGCGATCTGCCAATCCTTCATTTTACTTGGATCCATCTTCATGCACACCTCCGCAATGTTTCAAAACATGCACAATACAAGTGCACCCTTAGAAAAAACAGGGATTAATTTGCGAACCCTTGGAAGACCAGCTCTTCGAAGGCGGCTAATGGATGTATTCGGCGGTGTAGCGGAATACACGGAAGGTGTCGGACCAGTAACCGGCGGGCAGACCCGTTTTCAGTTTGAGGTGTTCGAAAAACATTTCCTTTTGAGGAAGCTGCTCCCAGACGCTCGGCAGAAACGTCCCCTTCTGAAAACCATCCTGCAAGATGAGCCCGTCAATGCCGGGACGAATCTGACTGAGCAAATCGGCCTCGGAGGAAAACGTCATCTCTTCCGGCGGCGAGAGAACCGAAATGCTGATCTTGAGTTCGTCGAACTCATCTCGCGAAAGCGGCGGGAAGCGCGGATCGTGAAACGCGGCGGCGAACGCATTTTCGGCGACATCCTCCGCCAGCGGACGGGTGACTTCGAGCATCCCGATGCAGCCGCGCAGATGTTCACCGATGGTCAGCGTTACAAACGTAGCACGCTCCGCTGTCAGCTCAGCCGGCAAATCCGAAATATCTGGAAGCTTCGGCTTACCCTTTTTGAGTCCGCGTTTTATTGAATCGCGCGCAATCTGCAAAAGCATCTGTTGAGCCTTAGGGGTCAGTCCTCGCATGTAAGTATCTCCGCGCTTTTTACTTCCACTCCGAGCCCGTTGCGCTCCGGATATCGACAAATTCCCTGCTCCACGCGCACCCCGTCAGCCGGGTCGTTGCTGATCAGTGCCGCACCATCCATATCCACCGCATCGAGAAGCGGCAGGATTTGGGCGATGGCACTCATGCCGACTGTACATTCGCTCATGCATCCAACCATGACGGAGAGGTTCATCTCGTGCGCGCGGGTAATCATTCGGCGGGCGGGCGTGAGGCCGCCGCATTTCATCAGCTTAATATTGATGCCGTGGAAGACCTCAGCGCATCGCTCGACATCTTTTTCGACCACACAGCTTTCATCTGCGATCAGCGGAAGGGGCGATGATTCATGAAGCGTTTTCATGCCCGCCCAGTCGTCGGCTTTCAAAGGTTGTTCGATAAATTCCACGTCGAGGGCGGCCAGTGCCTCGGCATGAGCCACACCGGTTTCCGCGCTCCATGCGCAATTGGCATCCACCCGCAAAACCGCATCGGTTCGGTCGCGAAGGGCCTGCATAATCGCAAGATCATCGCCGGCGCCGAGTTTGATTTTATAAACAGGCCAGCCGGAATATTCGTTCAGCTTCTCGGCCATCTCTTCGATGGGGCCGATACCAATCGTGATGTCAGAGGCAACGTTTTGGTCGACCGACAACCCCCAGCAATCAAACAGCGGCTTGCCCTGACGCCGGCCCCAAAGATCCCAGAGGGCATTATCCAAAGCAGAAAGCGCAAAGGTGTCGCCATCGGTCAGACGCAAGAGCCCCGGCCAAAGTTCCTCGGGATGATAATCATTAACCCCCGCCAAAAAGGCTCGGCACTTTTCCAGACTCGCGCTCAAGCTGGCGATGGTCTTCCGGTAATAACGATGAGACGCTGCTTCTCCATATCCGGTATGTATTCCATCGCCAATGGCAACAATAAGGCTGTCGCTGGTGTCCTTCGCTTCACGTGAAATGCGAAAGGTCGAACGAAACTGCAACGTCACAGGAATCAACTGCAGACTCAACATGACAGAACCTCCGTGCGCAGAGCTTCAACCGCATCGGCCAGGCGGCCCGCGCCATCGCGGTAGACATCCACCGCCGGAATATTCAGCTCCGCCTCGATCTGGCGACAGGCGAGAGTCCCCTCTTCAGGGGTGCAATCACGACCATTGACCGCCACACCGATGACACGGCAGGGCGAAAGCGATGCCATCGCCGCCTCGTATAGATCCCGAAAAACACTCAGGGGCGGAATCGGAACATTCGTGTGTCGAAAATGGGTGCGACCAACTTGATAACAGAGGATCAGTCCATGCGGGGCGCAACCATGCAACAGGCCGCAAGTCACCGCTGAATACATCGGGGAAAGAAGACTGCCCTGCCCCTCAATCAAGAGGATGTCATGATCCTGATGATCCAGCACCAGCCGCTCCGCCGCGCCGTTGACAAAGTCAGACACCACGCAGTCTACAGAAATGCCGCTGCCGGCAATCATGATACCGGTCTGACCGGTGGCAACAAATTTGGCATCCTTCTCGCGGCGTTTAAGTTCCGCTTCCAGCTCCAGCATCACCACCATTTTCCCGACGTTGCAGTCGTGCCCGACCGCATGAATACGGAGACAATCCGAACGCAGGTTTTCGCGCGTTGCAAGATCGGTGCACCCGCTATGCCGCACGTCTTCAATATGCCCGCCAAACTCGACGGCCAGAGCGGCCAGCTCAGCATCATCGGAAAGGCGATCATGCAGGCCGGAAACGACCGTCATCCCACGCCGAAGCGCCGCGCTGATCGTCGCCCGCCAGCCCGAAGGCAGGCGGCCTCCCGATGGAGCCGTACCGAGGATCAAGGTGTCTGCATCAGGACAGCTACTGAGGTCGGCGACCACAGGAATATCTCCGCCTGCACCAAGAACCGTCTCCGCCGTCTGTCCGGCGTGCGCTGAATCGATAACAGCGACCATTTCGCTGCGGCGATAACGAATCACACTAACCGCTGTTTTGGCGGCACTGAGGTCAGAAAACCCGTCGATGAGTATGGCTATGCGTTTCATGACGTTCTCTTCCTTATTCATAAAATGCGTAGGCGCCGTAGCCGACGACCTGATCTTTCGGGCCGGCGGTATCACCGGAACTGCGCAGGTCTATGAGTTCGGCGCACATTCCTTTTTGTTTGGCAAGATGAAGCAGTCCGGCGATGGGCACAAGTCCGCAAGCGTTATCGAAGTCAAGGCCGCGCGGATTGAGTTCGACAATGGCTTTGGAGGCGGCGGTGTCCATGGCGCGACCGGCGCGGTAGCTCATGTAGTGGCTGAGATCGGAACTGATAACGATGAGGGTTTCGGGCCCGCCCCAGAGCCTTTCGAGCATGTCGGCGACTTCTTCGGCAGAAGCGTCGCCCGCAACGAGCGGTGTGAGGGTGAAATCGCCGAGTACAACCTGCAGGAAGGGAACCTGCACTTCGAGGCTGTGTTCGAGTTCGTGCGCGGCATCGTTGGTGGGAATTCCTTCAGGTGCGTCCACCGACACCTCGCCGAGCGGGGTGCGCCAGACCTCGGCAGAACTTGCGGCCAGGCCGCGCAGCAGCGCGCGGTGCGACGGGCCGAGCAGCACGACGCGCGTGATCCCTTCGGGGTTTATACTTGCGTAGACGCTGGCGGCAATCGGGCCGGAATAGATGTAACCCGCGTGCGGCGCGATAATCGCCTTGGGTGACGGTCCTTTGTGCGGCTTGGCTTCCGCGAGAAAACCCTCGACCATCCGGCGCAGTTCTTCGGGATCAGCCGGATAGAACATGCCGGCCACGGCGGGATCTCTGACGGCCATCCTCATGACTGAAATTTAATGGATGCCCTGAAGAAAAAACAGGGTTATTATGAGGATATGAAAACGGCACGATACTGGCACCTGCTGGAGGACGGGCAGATTGAATGTACGCTCTGCCCGCGGCACTGCCACATTGCGGAAGGGAAGCGCGGCGCGTGCTTTGTCCGGCAACGCGTCGGTGATGAGCTGATGGCCGCGTCGTACGGCCTCGCCTGCGGACTGGCGGCCGATCCGATTGAGAAGAAGCCGCTTTATCATTTTCTGCCGGGATCGAATGCGCTGTCGTTCGGCACGGTCGGTTGCAACCTACTATGCGGATTCTGCCAGAACTGGCATCTGGCGCGCGCCACGGCGCTGGAGGGCACACGCATTACCCCGGAGAAAATTGCGGAGATGGCAGTACGGCACAAATGCGAAAGCGTGGCGTTTACCTATAATGAACCGGTCATTTTCCTGGAGTATGCAGTGGATACGGCAAAAGCGTGTCATGAGCGCGGCCTGAAAACCGTGGCGGTGACAAACGGCTGGATTGAACCGGAGGCGCGCAAGGAATTTTTCGCACACATGGATGCAGCGAATGTGGATCTGAAAGCATTCACCGATCATTTCTATAAAAAGCTATGCGGGGCAACACTTCAGCCGGTACTCGACACGCTGATTTATCTTAAAAAGGAAACGGATGTCTGGTTTGAAGTGACGACACTGCTGATCCCGGGCAGGAATGACTCACCTGCTGAAATTGACGCGATGACGAAGTGGGCGGTTGCCAACCTCGGGCCGGACGTGCCGTGGCATTTCAGCGCTTACCGCCCTACTCTCCGATGGAACGAAGCGCCGCCGACACCGCTGGAAAGCCTGTTGCAGGCCAAGAGTATGGCTGAACAGAACGGCATCAAGCATGTCCACCTCGGCAACGTCCACATCCCGGACTAAAGTTTTTTCTGTACCCCTCTGAGCAGAGCTGTTAAGCATGCCGATTCCCCGCAGGTCCAGGTCTTATGTACAGCGATCAGCGATACAGACATCTAAACCGGAAGTTGAGTACTGAATGAATGTTCTAACCCAGCAAAAAAACGCTCCCTGGCGGTGGGTCTTTCTGGCCGTCAGCCCCTGGTTCACCACGATGTATGCCGAAATGATCGGTGGAGCGGTTCTGACACTTACGCTCAAGAAGTTCATAGATAATCCGGCGCTGATTAACGGGCTCTTGAGTATCAACGTGCTTTTCAATGTACTGATCGGTGCGATCTGTCTGTATATCAGCGATCATATCTGGACCCGTTTCGGACGGAGGAAACCGTTTCTGGTCTGCGGATGGATTCCCTTCATCCTTGCGGCGATTTTCGTCCCCCTGGCCACCAGTATGTACATGCTGGTTCCACTGATCGTGCTCTGGATGGCCTGTCAGGATATCGGCTCGACCAATGAACCCCTCCAGCAGGAAGTGGTTCCGCCCCACCAGCGCGGACGCGCCGGGGCGATGTTCCAGATGATCATTCAATGTGTCGTCATCTTTACCTTCGTTGTCGTCTTCGGACGTTTTCATGAGGTGTGGTACATCGGGGGGCACGCCCTCACAGGGGAACAAGGGGCGTTCTGGCTCGCCGCCATATTTCTGATTACGACAATCCTGATGCTCACCTTTTTCGTGAAGGAGCTGCCGGTCAAAGAGTCCAAAGTTGGCGAAAAAATCTCCCTCATCCGCTTTTTTAAAGAAGTTTTCGGGAAGAAAGAACTCTGGCCGGTTTACATGCTGGTTTTTGCGCAGGCCTTTATGCGGACTCAGGTGGGGGCGATCATGACCCTGCTGTTTGTGGAGCAGTGGGACTACAGCCCGCAACAAATGGGAACCAACATGTTTGTCGGAGCCCTTTTAACCATCACCGTCTCCTTTATTGTCGGCTCACTGGCCGACAAGTTCAGCCGGATCAAACTCTACATCTTCGGGGTCGTCAGTTCACTGGTCGTCAGCATTTTCTGGTATTGCTTCGTTCAATTCTTCCTGCCGGATCATCGCCCCCAGCTTTGGCAGATCATTGCCGTCGGGCAGGTGGTTTCCGTGCTGGGCCTGATCGCCGGGGTGGTTACCCAGCCGCTGATGTACGATTATATCCCGCGCGATGCCATGGGCACCGCCTCCGCCGGAATCAGTTATGTCCGCAGCCTGACCCGCTGGGTCACCCTGATGGGCGCGGGAGCATGGGTGACATGCTACTCCAAATATTTTTGTGCGAAGGGCGAATATGACTATTTCAGCGTCTATATCTACATGATGATCCTCACCTGTGTCGGCATTGGGATTATCCTCAACTTCCGGCGTCTCGTGAAAAAAGGAAAATTGATTGCCTACGGACGTATTGATATTGAAGACGACACCCCCGCCGAAAAAACGGATTCCCCCGCCGAGGCGGAAAAAACCGATTCATAAAGGAACCCAGCCCATGATTAAAAAATGTAAAGTTCTTCTCTTTCCGGCCCTCACCGTGCTCTTCCTGTTCTCCGCCTGGTTCTTCGGCGGCGAGGCGCTGACCATTGCGATCAAAGGCGAACGCTCCGAAGGGAACATTGTCGCTCTTGTCCGTTGCTACGAAGAGCGTTGCGATCTGCTGGTCGACATCACGCAGGAACTGACCCTTGAGCAGGCCGACGGGGCTGTAATCTCTGCTTTCGTAAACCGGGAAGGCATTCAGCGTCTCGATGACTATGCGAAAGAACATCTCACCGCCCTGAACGCCGTTAAAGGCGGAAAGGCCGACGGCATCCAGCGTTTCCTGCAGCGCGAAGCCGACAAAGAATCTGACGAACGGATTGTTTCTGTTCTGCGAACCGAGCGTGCCATGCTCATCCCCGGCCTGCCGACCCCCTCCGCCGCGCCGAAAATGCTTGACGCTCCTGCCGCGACAAACCGCGACGAAGTCATCACGACCATTCAGTTTACCTACATCGGTGGAACGGATGAAGAAGCCGAGCTGAAAACCAATGTCCGACGCGACGTTTCCCGCACGCTTAACGGAAAACCCGTTGAGCACGACAGTCAGGACTTTATCCTTCATGAAAAAGACTATCGCTACAGCTTCCGCCCCGTTTTCACCTATCAAACAGCCCAAGGATCCGCTGTGGTTCTGGCCGATATTGCTACGCGAAAAAGTCCGCGCGGCGGCCACCGCCTCGGCGATGCGATCCTCGCAGGGTATATGCCCGAAACGCCGGAAAAAGCCATCATGCTCTCCGACTTCAGCAGCCTGAAGGGGCGGACTTTTCTGGATTCAATCAATGAATTCTTCAACCTCACCTTCGGCCGATGGTTTTTCTCCACCGTGAGCCTGCTGCTGGCCTTTGTCTACTTCGGCATGTCATGGATCACGATCTCGCTGACGATCAAGCCGCCAAAAACCGAAAACGCCGACACCGTCGATAAAGAAGCGTTGAAGCGGATGTCCTAACGCCGTCGAAGTGCATTCACAATCTCAGAGAGTTCAGGCACTTTCAGCAGTGCCGCGCTGAGAAAATATACGCCGCCGCCCGCCGCAATACTGGCCAGTACCGAAACAATCTGTCCGACCTTACTTAGGGCAGGAAACAGCGCATAAACCTGCAGAACAACCAGCGCCATAACCCCCGCCGCGCCGAACGCGCGGACCGAAGAGGCTCCTACCCGCTTCCAGTCCGGCTTCCCAATCCGCCGCTGCAAAATCAGCACGAGAACGACCATGCTGAACGTCGCTGAGAGTACCGTGGCAAAGGCGATGCCCGCATGTTTGACCGCCTGCGGAAAAGTCAGAATGAAGGTAATGTTGAGAAGCAGATTGAGCGCCACCGCGCACGCACCGATCTTGACGGGCGTCTTCGTGTCCTGCATGGCATAGAACGCGGGCACAAAAATTTTGGCCAGGCTGAATACGATCAGGCCCGGAGCATAACACTGGAGCGCGATCGCCGTCATCCAGGTTGAATCTGCGCCGAACTCCTTCCATTCAAAAATCATCTGCACAATCGGTCGCGCCAGTACCAGCAGGCCGACGGCCGCCGGAATCATGATGAAAAGCAGATGGCGCAAGCCATCCGTGATGCCTTTGCGGATCTGTTCATGGTCTTCGCGCGCGGCGTGTCCGGAAAAAACCGGAAGCAGCACCGTGCCAAGCGCGGTGGCAAAGATACCGAGCGGAAAATAGATGAGGCGTTCGCTGAAAAAGAGAGCCGCGGGCGCCTCGGCACTCACCCACATCGCCAGGAACTTATCGATCATTACGTTGATCTGGGCGGCCGCCATGCCGAGTGCGGCGGGGCCCATCAGCAGCAGTATCTTTTTAACCCGTGCGTTTTTCCAATCAGTGGAGAATCCGGGTTTCCAGCCGAAGTGCCGAAGCACCGGCCATTGCACCGCCCACTGCAGGAAGCCCGCCAAAAGCACCGCCCAGGCCACGGCGCGTATTTTTTCCTCCGGCGTGTTTCCAAGATTTGGAACCACAAAGAGCAGCGTAGCGATCCAGAGAATGTTGAGCAGGCTCGGAGCAAAGGCGGAAATTGCAAAGTGATGGAAGGAATTGAGAATGCCCATCGAAACTGCGGCAAGGCAGATAAAAATCATGTAGGGCATCATGATCTGAAGCAGCGAAAGGACGGCGGCGGTTTTCTCGCTCTCCGGGGAAATGATGGCGGCCAAGAGAATGACCGCGAGTGTGATCAGCGTCAGCACAACAGCCAGCAGTGAATGTACGCGGTTTACAAGCAGCCATACGGAGGCATCGCCCTCCTTTTCGCGCGTTTCAACCAGTACCGGCACCACCGCGGCGGAGAGCGCCCCCTCGCCGAAAAAGCGGCGGAACAGGTTGGGGATGGTAAAGGCGACCACAAAAGCGGACATGACAAGGGAGGTGCCGAAGAAACCGGCCATCAGCACGTCGCGCGCGAGGCCGAGCACGCGGCTCAACAGGGTAAAGCCACTGATCACACCGACAGACTGAATAATTTTTTTCGGTTCCATACGGTCGCGGACTTCATTATTTTTTTGCATTCACGGCCGACTATTCATATCTTATCGCGAATCAAATGGACACCGATTTTATGACGAAAAAAACAGCGGGACAGCTTCTGGCGGGTGACGAAACGGTTGTCGCCGACGCGTATGAAAATTTCAATCTCCAGCCCGTGGATCTGGATCTGACGAATCAGGCGACTCGCCCGGTGCGCACGCAGCAGAAGACCATTGCAGAAGCCATCACGCTCTCCGGCCACGGCACCTTCGCAAGGAAATCGACCAGCACCATTACGTTTGAGCCGACAGACCGCGAGGGCTGGTGGCTGAACCGTACAGACCAGCCGGACTGCCTGCCGATCAAGGTGGCCATCGACAACGTCTGGACGACCGGCTCGATCATCAGCAACATCGTGCTGCGCGCCGGCGGGCCGCACAACTATGTGCGTATGGTTGAGCATCTCATCGCGCTGCGCATGGGGCTGGATGTGGACAACCTGATGATCCAAATGGATTCGGGGGATCCGCCGCTTTTCGCGCGCGGCAGTCGGGATCTGATTGAGGCCCTGGAACGCGCCGGCCGACGCGCAGTAAACCGCCCGGTGAAATATGTGACGGTCAAGGAACCGGTCACACTCGCCCGGTCTGGCGGGCAGTTTCTGACACTTGCACCGCATACGGGCAACGGCGTGCCGAAGCTAACGATAGATGCTGCAGTGGATTTCCCGAATGCCATCGGGCGACAACGCATTATTTTCCCAGTCAACTACACCACTCTGCTGAGCGGCGCCGAGGCGCGCACCAATACCTCTTATGCGAAGATGCTCTACTGCAAAACAATCGGTAAAATTTTTGCCGACATTCGCCATCTCGGCTACACCGACGAGAATATTCTGATCGCCCGCAAGCGCCGCTACCACAACCAGCCGCGACTGATTTTTGATGGTAAATCGCTTGAAGCAGCGTGGCACCGCGGCGTACTTGATCTGCTGGCGGCGGTGGCGCTGATTCCCAACGGCCTGTTCGTCGGCGAAATCACCTCCTACAAAGCAGGACACCGTATCGACTGCGATATGATCACCCAGCTCTATTTGAAGGATCTGTTGACAGAAATTTAACGCGTAACGAGTGATGCGTAATGCGCACAAGGCTTGATCCGTCCGCTCTGAGCGAATAGCATGCACCCACGATGAAACTGACGAATACAAGTGAGTTCAGAATCCAACTGGAAGCCGTCACAAAACGGTTAAAGCAAGAGTCTGCCATCTGCGCGGCGTTTCTTCATGGCTCCGCCGCAAAGGACGGCTTGCGCCCTGACAGCGATGTGGATATCGCCATTCTGCCTCTTCCGCGAGTGAAAATAGCCGTCAAGGATCGAATCGCGCTCGCCGGGGAACTGGAATCTCTCCTCGGGCGAACCATAGACCTCGGAATCCTTTCCACCAATAATCTGGTCTACGTAAAAGAGGTGATCGAATACGGACAGCAGCTGTTCACCAACAATCCGTTCCTGAGCGAACGGTTTTTTTCAACCTGCCTGTCAATGTATGCCGACCTGCAACAAGATCGAAAAGAGGTGCTTTATGCCTATTCAGCCTGACGACATCCTCTTTAATAAGGCCGCCATTATTGAACGCTGTATCCGCCGGATTAAAGAGGAATACAAGGCTTCGCCGAATTGCTCTGACTTCACACACGTGGATGCCATGACACTGAACATTGAGCGGGCCTGTCAGGCCGCAATTGATATCGCGATGCACCTTGCCGCAAAGCAGCATCTCGGTATTCCGCAGAGCAGCGCAGAAGCCTTTGACCTGCTCGCTAAAGCCGATCTGATCAACCCTGAACTTTGCAAAGCCATGCGGGGCATGACGGGATTCCGAAACGTCGCGATTCATCAATATGAAGAACTTGATCTCGATATTTTGAAGCATATCGCCCAAGCCGGCTATCGTGATTTCATCACCTTCTGCCGGGCAGTCGGCGTTAAAATCAACGATGACTGACCGAATTCAATATTCAACCCCGAACTTATTGCTAAAGTATAGCAACTGTTGTTTAGCAACGGATTTATTAAGGAGTTTATCATGAATGTACCCCTGCTTGATCTGAAAGCCCAATACGCCACCCTGCGCGACGAAATGGAGCCGGTGATCAAAGAAATCTTTGAGTCGCAATATTTTATCGGCGGCCCGCACGTGGAAGCGTGCGAAAAGGCCGTGGCCGAATACTGTCGCTGCCCGCACGCCGTCGGCGTTTCCTCCGGCACCGACGCCCTGCTGGCCGCGCTGATGTGCGAGGGCATTAGTTCCGGCGACGAAGTCATCACCACACCCTATACCTTTTTCGCTACAGCAGGTTCGATTGCCCGCACCGGTGCAACGCCCGTTTTCGTGGATATTGATCCGGAGTCGTACAACATCAATCCGGCGCTGATCGAAGAAAAAATCACCGAGCGCACACGCGCCATTATTCCGGTGCACCTCTACGGCCAAATGGCCCAGATGGAACCCATCATGGCGCTGGCAGAACAGCATGGACTGGTGGTGATTGAAGATGCCTGCCAGGCCATCGGGGCGGAATACAATGGGCAGCGCGCGGGCTCCATCGGCCACTACGGCTGCTTCTCGTTCTTCCCGTCCAAAAACCTCGGCGGCGCGGGCGATGGCGGCATGGTCACCGTCAGCAACTCCGCACGGGCGGAAAAACTGCGGGTGCTGCGCAACCACGGTATGGAACCGAAATATTTTCACAAATTCATCGGCGGCAACTTCCGTCTCGACGCCCTGCAGGCCGCCGTAGTGAACGTGAAACTTCGCTATCTGGACCGCTGGAGCACGCAGCGCCAAGCCAACGCCGCACGCTACGACAAGCTTTTCGGGGAAAAAGAAATTCCGGACATTAAACTGCCGGTCATTGGGGAAAACCGTCGGCACATTTTTAACCAGTACATCATCCGCGTACCGCGCCGCGACGAACTGCGGGCGCATCTGGTCGAAAACGGCATCGGCGTAGAAACCTACTACCCCGTTCCGCTCCACCTCCAGGAATGTTTTCAGAGTTTGGAAAACGAAAAAGGCGCCTTCCCCGAAAGCGAAAAGGCCGCCGCCGAAACGCTGGCCCTGCCGATCTATCCCGAAGTTTCGGATGAGCAGGCCGCTTATGTGGTGGAAACCATCGCCGCCTTTTATGATTTAAATGCAGATGAAAACTCTCCGGCATAAAGTAGGACAGGCTTCCAGCCTGTCCAGAGACAGCCAGGATGGCTGTCCTACATTTGCTAACAGATGAAATTAGTAGAACAGCACCATGAATCTCATCCGCGAACTCATTGAATATGCGGCAGTTGCAACGCTGCTCGGAATCAGTCGGCTCATACCCGAACGGATTGTCTACGGCATGTTCAAAGCCCTGGCCCTGCTCATGTACGCGGTACTGCATGACCGCCGAAAAACCACGCTCTGCAACATCGGAATCGTATTCCCGGAAATGAGCGCCAGGGAAAGAAAGCGCCTGGCGGTTAAGGCCTACCTCAACATCGCAGACTCCCTCGCGCTCAACAGCTTGATCATGACCGGGCGGGTTTCCAACGAACGCCTGCTTGGTCTCGTCGAAACCGAGGGATGGGAAGAATTCCAGGAACGAAAAGCCTCCTACAAAGCCGGGCAGCTCGTGATCACCGGCCATTTGGGCAATTGGGAGCTGTTGCCCCAGTATGCCGGGCTGCGCCTCGACGAGCAGTTGCATGTGATCGCCCGCAAGACCGACAACCAGATACTGGAAAAAAAGATCATCTTCCCCCTGCGCAAACGCTTTGGCATGCAAATCTACTATAAGAAGAATGCGCTCATGCACATCATGAAGGCGGTTAGGAAAGGTGACATCTGCGCCCTGCTTCTCGACCAAAAGCTTACGCCCCCGGCAGGATTCTATGTGGACTTTTTCGGACAGCCCGCCCCCACCGGCGGATCGCCCGCTCTGCTTCAAATCCGTTTCGGGATTCCCGTCCAGCCGGTATTCCTCGTCAAGACCGCCCCTCACCGGCACAAGCTGATTATTCCCGAACCGATTCCGTGGAAAGACAACGGGAAACCGCTCGAAGAGCAGGTGAAGGAACTCACGCGCCTGCATCAAGGCCTCCTGGAGGAAATGATCAAAAAATATCCCGAGCAGTGGTTCTGGATGCATGACCGATGGGGTCGCCCTGACACCAAACGGAAGCGCCGCCGCAAAAAACGCCGCGCCGCCAGATAACCTTTCCGATTTCATGCAAACATGGCAGTTCCATCCTGATTATGCGGACAGTGAGGCCGTCCGCGCTTTCCAGACTTTGGAAAGCGTGTTTGAACTGAAAGGTGAAACGGTCACAACCGGTCTGCTGGGTGCTGCCTCACGCGTCTCGGTCGACGGAAAAACGTATTACATCAAACTCTACCAGCGGGCTGGCAAAGGTCTTCGCCGCTGGATCGGCCGTTCTCGCCTGCGCGGTGAATGGGAAAACCTGCTACGCTTTGAGAAGTGGGGCATTCCTGCTGCACCAGTGATCGCATTTGGACTGGAAAAACGAGGTTTATTCTTCAAACGAGGGGCCATTGTTACAGAAGAGCTTCCGGACACGGATGATCTCTCACAACTGGCAAAGGAAAACGATCCGAGACTGAAAGACCGCCAATGGGTAATGTATTCCTCGACTCAGCTGGCGCGAGCGGCCCGTATTATGCATAGCCATGGATTCGCACACGGCGACCTTAAATGGCGAAACATTCTGGCAACAAAGGGTGCGAATTCGCAGATATACCTCATTGACTGCCCCGCCGGCAACTTCTGGATCCCTCCCTTTCTGCAATACCGAAAAAACAAAGATCTCGCCTGCCTGGATAAAGCGGCTAAAGAAGTTCTCACACGCACGCAGCGCCTGCGCTTTTTCCTCGACTATCTGAAGCAAGAGAAACTCGGTCAAAAGAGTAAAAAGCAACTTAGGCGCATTCTGACCTTCTTCGAAAGGCAAAAATAATTCCGGCCCAGCCTGTAAAATTCTGCTTCAAGATTTCAGCAGCTTGATCAGATTTTTCCTCCTGAAGCGCCGCTTGATAACAACTTTTGTGTTGTAGAGATAAAAAGGAAGTCGATATCGAACCCCGAAGTTTTTTCCCAATTTCGCCAGATACATTTCCATAAAACGGTTACGTCCGGCGGCGTTCATTTTATTGCAAACCCGCATCAGATCCAAAATGCGTTTTGACAGCGAGACGGCATGATCAAAGAAGTGGGCGCGGCCTGTATCAATCAGCGAAAAAGTCAGCGTGTTGTCCTCTGATTTTTTGATCAGAATGTTGCCGCCGGAAAGATCCCTGAAAAACACGCCGCG
>JAOZSE010000058.1 GCA_029939835.1 Pontiellaceae bacterium | reverse complement strand
GATTCCTTGTTCCTCAAAATATCCCAGCATCCGGCTGCGGAACTCACTGCTCCCATGTACCCACCCGCGCTCCATAAGCTTCCATTCGGCGGCTTCTGTACCATCCATTTCTCGCGCAAGAAGGGTCTGCTGTCTCAAATCCATATAAGCCGCATAGGCACGGCGGGCTTTAAGTGAGTCATTCGGAAACCCGCAGGCATCTAGGACGCGTTGCACAAACAGCCAGTCCGGCCGTTTGGAACGCGGTTCCAGATAAAACGGATAACTGCTCCAAGAGTATTCCGACAGCCGTCCGGGACCGACCAGCCCGGCATCGGCCGGGTTCAGGTGGATGTATTCGCTGACCGTTCGAAAATACGAAGAATCAGAATCGTCTATCACCTTCGCCTTATACCGGCCCTGGAACAGGTGCCCCCACAGTTTATGCAGGGCGTTATACCGTTGCGTAAAGGTGCCCTGAAACCATTTCATCGCATCCACCAGATTACCCTGCGGGGTTTCCAGCAACAGGTGGTAGTGGTTGCTCATCAGGCACCAGGCGTGAACGACGGCTCCGTTGCGCTCGCACACCTCACCCAGACACCGGATGAACAGATCGGCATCTTCCTGCGTATTGAAAATGTTCCGGCTCTGATTGCCGCGGCACATCAGATGATAACATGCGCCTGGATATTCGACTCGAAGGGCTCTGGCCATGAAAGAAAGCTGCCGCCCCAAAGACGAAAGGTCAACCCTGAATTCTAAAATTCATAGGCTGACCCTTTTTTGAATTCTAAAATTCATAGGCTGACCCTTTTTTCTTTTTTAGCCGCTACTTTCAATTTAGAATTCTATGGGATGGCTGTGCATTTGAGTCATAGTTTATAGACCGAGGCCGTCTTGTTAAAAAGGATATTTCCTGTTAGGTTCCGTTTCCGCTGAAGCTGTCTTTTGCAGAAAACGGAAAGCTGAATATGGATAGAATCTTTATCAGAGATCTCGAATTGCGTTGCATCATCGGCCTCTACCCCCGGGAGCGGCGGAGAAAACAAAAGGTCATTATCAATATCGTTATGGAAACCGATCTGCGCGCGGGGGGTAAAAGCGATGTCCTTGAAGACACGGTGGATTACAAAGCGATCAAACTGGAAATCCTCGATTTTGTCGGGAAAAGCCGCTTTCAGCTTATTGAATCGCTGGCCGACGGCATCTCCGCCATCTGCCTGAAAGATCCGCGAGTCCAGAGCGCCACTGTCACTATTGATAAGCCCGGCGCGCTGCGCTTCACCCGCAGCGTTGCGGTGGAAATTAGCCGATCACGGTAAAGCTCCCCGCGAAATTTTGGTAGGGATGGCTCGCCGAGCCGTCCGCGGCGTTTTCGGCGAAAGCGCCCTACCTTTCCTGAATTATTCCTCAATGACGCCCATGGCGCGGAATTTGTCATAGCGTGCGCTCATGAGTTCGTCAGCCGACAGCTGTTTGAGCTCTTCAAGATTACGCAGAAGAACCGTTTTGAGGTTGGCGGCAGCGGCTTTATGATTGGTATGCGCCCCGCCCTTGGGTTCCGGTACTATTTCGTCGGCCAGTTTGTTTTCGATAAGATGTTTAGCGGTAATCTTGAGCGCCTCGGCGGAGCGGTCGGCAAAAGCGCGGTCTTTAAAAAGAATCGCGGCGCAGCCTTCGGGCGAAATCACCGAATAGTAGGCGTGTTCGAAAATGAGGACGCGGTCACCGATGCCGATACCGAGCGCGCCGCCGGAGCCGCCTTCGCCGATGATGGTGACGATGATCGGCACACGGAGATTGAACATTTCGCGCAGGTTAACGGCAATGGCTTCGGCAATGTGTCGTTCTTCGGATTCAAGGCCGGGAAAAGCGCCGGGGGTGTCGATGAGCGTAATGATCGGCACATTAAATTTGTCAGCCAGTTTCATGAGGCGCAGGGCCTTGCGGTAGCCCTCGGGATAGGCACAGCCGAAGTTGCACTCCAGATTGCTTTTAGTGTCGCGCCCTTTCTGCGAGCCGATGATCATGACTTTCTGTCCGTCGATCTTGGCAAAACCTCCGATGATGGCGCGGTCGTCGGCATGGATGCGGTCGCCATGGATTTCAACAAAATCCGTGGTCATGTTTTCGATGTAGTCCATGGTGTAGGGACGTTCCGGATGGCGGGCGACCTGTATCTTCTGCCACGAAGAAAGGTTGCTGTAGATCTGCGCACGGGTGGCGGCAATCTTTTCTTTTATGCGGTCGATTTCGTGCGAGACATCAATGTCCTGATCCTTGCTGAAGCTCTCCAGCTCGTGGAGTTTACTTTCCAGATCAATCACCGGTTTTTCAAAAGGCAGTGTAATAGGAGGCATAACAAAAACTCCTGCAGTTGATTATTCGCTTATGATCACTTCGGTTCCGCGCGGGATCAGCATAAAAACCTCTTCGACATCTTCATTGAGCATGCGGATACAGCCGTTGCTGGTTTCGCCGCCGATACTGTCGCGATCCGCGGTTCCGTGAATACCGAACCCTTTGGTATCCGGACGGGTTTTGTCCCGAATGGATATCCATCGGGTACCGAGCACATTGCGGGGATCGCCGAACGGAATGATTCCGCCGCTCGGCGGACTCCAGTCCGGGTTGGTCTGGTGTACTACGGTGCGAAATGTGCCCAGCGGTGTTTTTCCGTAGCGGCCCAGTCCGGCCGGATAGCGTTTGAAAAGTTTGTCATTGATCATCAGATCCAGCGTCCGATCCGATTTATCCACGTGTATGACAAACGGCGCGGCCGGAAGCCAGATGCGCGCGCCGGGATAAATCAGGCTGCCTTCAATCCGATTCATTTTCTGCAGCAGGGCGACCGTGGTCTTGTTCCGTCTGGCAATACGATCCAGTGAATCGCCCGGCTGGATCACATAGGATTTCTTGTCCGGGCTGGGCGCATCGGAAAGGAAAAGTTCTACATTGGTACGGCCCAGTAAACGCAAAGCATCGTTTTTGAGGGTTTCGTCCGTCGTCGTGCTGACTACTTCCGCGAGGAGCTTCTGCGCCTGGGCAGGCTGGCCGGAATTCGCCAGTGCCTGCGCCTGACTGAAAAGCCCGGGGGCCTTGAGCCCGGCATCCGGTGCAGCGGACGCGACAGTCCGAGTGACTTCCGTGGCTGCCGCGGCTTCCGGTGCGGCTACGGCCTCCCCGGCCTCTTCCGTTTTGGGCGGACGATTTGCCAGCCAAATCCAGATACCCGCGATCAGCACCAGGGCCACCACAATCAGTATAACGGCCCGCAGCGGACTTCCGCCCCGGTCTCCATAAGGTCTTACATAAATATCAGCCATATTTCCCTGCTCCGAACTCAAGACAAATAAAGCAAACCATACCGTTTTGCAATCCATTTAAAACGGGCTATTATATGAACCATGCGAACTGCAACCATAGACCCTTACGGTAACCGGACCCAGATGACGTTTGGCGTGCAAATGCTGCTGATCATCAACATCGCCGCTTACGTCATCGAATATTTCTTCCGCTTCCCGCTGAGCTATTTCTGCGCCCTGCGATCCGAGTGGTGGAGCTATTTCGGCGTCTGGCAACTCTTCACCTATCAGTTCATCCATCAGGGGCCCGGGGTCGGCCACCTCCTCGCCAACATGCTCGGCCTCTACTTCCTTGGCCCCGAAACCGAACGGACGCTCGGCACCAACCGCTTTTTCATACTCTACTTCCTGAGCGGCGTGCTCGGCGGACTCGGCTGGTCGCTGCTCTCTCCGCCGGGCATCAACTGCGTCGGAGCCTCCGGAGCCGTTTTCGGCATCCTCGGGGCGTATGCCGCGCTCTACCCGAACCGCGAGCTCATCCTCATCTTTCTGCCCTTCATGCCGATCAAAGCGTGGGTCTTTGTCCTGCTGCTTGGGGCGTATGAATTCATGCATACACTCCTCGCCGGCTCGGGCAGCCACATCGCCAACTCCGCGCATCTGGGCGGCGGCATTGCGGGCTACGTCTATGCCACCGTCATCAACCGCCCCGACATGTTGCACAGCATCCGGCAAAAGTTTTCGCATCGCCCCGACCCGCCCGTGGACCGCGCCGAGATAGACCGCATCCTAGACAAAGCCGCGCGCGAGGGCATGCATACCCTCTCCCGCCGCGAACGCGACCTCCTCAAACGCGCCGGGAAGCAGTAACACGTGGAATCCCAAGCGGATGGAGGGACGGCGGCCGGAAGCGGCCCGCGAGGCCGCGGGCCCTCCAAAATATAGCGTTGCCTCTCAGAGCCAATCTTTCGGCTCATAGAGCCGACACTACATTGCGGTAGTGTAGCCGTGCTCAGCAGAGCGCGGACCGGCCTCTGCGGAGGTCGGCTACAGTTTTTACAAACCGCCGAAAGCCGGCACTCCAAACTCCCCTCTTGCTATTTCCGGCAGGCCGAAACATAATCCGGGCGTTATGAAAAAGGACAAAGTCATTCTGTCTAAACCCGATATACTTGGTGGCACCCCCGTTTTTTCCGGAACGCGCGTACCGGTGCAGACTCTTATCGACACACTCGAAGCCGGGGATTCCATTGATCTGTTTCTCTATGACTTTCCCACGGTGGCCCGCGAACAGGTCGTCGCCTTTCTCGAAATGACCAAAGAAAAACTTCTCGTTCCGGCCTGATATGAAAATCATCCTCGATGAATGCCTGCCCCGCCGACTGATTCGCGACCTGCATTCACACAGTGTCACCACCGTTCCGCGCCAAGGCTGGGCAGGCACAACCAATGGCGCTTTGCTAAAAAAAGTTGAGGGTGAATTCGATATTTTCATTACCCTCGACAGTAACCTCGCCTTTCAACAGAACCTCAAAAATCTGAGCCTGTGCATTATCGTTATCCGCGCAGTCAACAGCCGCTACGAAACATTGCAACCCTTTCTCCCCAACATAATTCAGGCGGTTGAAAATGCGAAAGCGGGGGAAATCGCTGTCGTTGGAAATTAACAACAGGATCCGCCGGTTCTTTCTGCCTAATCAACGTTAGAAAGGGAATAGAAAATGAAGAAGTCACTGATATTTATACTCGTTGGTTTAGCAACATTTTGTATTTCTGTTGACGCCAAAGAAACCCCAGTCGCAAATATAACCGAGACACGATTCGTAGCCTGTGAGAATAATGCCGGAGCTGGTTTTTTCTGGCTGGATTCAACTTGTGGAAAAGTTTGGCGGGCAAGTCCCGCAGACTGCAAGTGGGTATATTACGGAAGACCTGATGGCGCAAAAGAAGGTAAAGCTGGACGCTACATTCCATGTAAAAACAAAAGTGGCGGAGGTTTGTTCGTTTTAGATTGCGTTTCAGGAGAAGGTTGGTGGACTAATGGTCAAGAGTGGAAAAAAATGGGAGCACCAAAAGACTAGAACCTATCTCCAAACCAACAAGATTCATCTCTAACAAAAATCACCCGATTTCTTCAAGGATGATGTCGGCGACATGGTCGGAGGGGCGGCCGGTGCCAAGTAAATGTTCCAGTTCCCGAAAATGGTCGAGCATTACTTTGCGCTCGGGCGTGTCATTCATCAGCGGGTCAATCGTTGCGGCAAGTTCCATGGGCCGCATGTGCTGCTGAATCCGCTCGGGCATAATGTCGCGGCCCGTCACAATATTAACGATGCCAAGATGCGGAACGCGAATGAGCCGTTTTCCAAGCCAGTAGTTGAACGCTGCCGTTTTGTAAACCAGTACGGTGGGACAGTGCAGCAGCGCGGCTTCGAGGGTCGCCGTACCGGAGGCGACAAAGGCGGCATCGGCCTGTTTGAGCACTTCGCGCGCCTGCCCGGCTACAATGGTCGCGTTACCCGGAGCCGCTTTGGTTTTCTCAAAGATATGCTCAGCCAGCGGGAGCTGCCGCTGTGGAACCGCGACCAGAAAGGAAATATCCGGTCGTGATTTTTCCATCTCCCGTGCCGTCCGAAGCAGCACGGGCAGGATATGTTTGATTTCCTGCTTCCGGCTGCCGGGCAGTAGCGCGATTTTCTTTTCGCCGCCCCACAAAAGCGATTCACCGGGCGCGTCGCGGAATTCGCGCAGGTCGGCCACCAGCGGATGGCCGACAAAATCAACGGTGAGGTTCACGTCTTTGAACACATCCGTTTCGAACGGGAAGATGACCATCAGACGGTCAATAATCGTTGCCATCTTCGGAATACGCTCGCGGTTCCACGCCCAAACCTGCGGGCAAATATAATAAAGTACTTTGATGCCGCGCTTTTTGAGCTGTTTGGCCAAACGCAAGTTGAAGCCGGGGTAGTCCACCAGCAGCGCGGCGTCCGGCTTGCGTTTTTCAACCTCCGCCAGCACTTCGTTGAAAACACCTTTGAAGAACGAATATTTGGCGAGCACTTCGGCGAAGCCGAGGACGGCCATTTCCTTGGCA
Organism: Pontiellaceae bacterium; assembly: GCA_029939835.1. Taxonomy (GTDB): domain Bacteria; phylum Verrucomicrobiota; class Kiritimatiellia; order Kiritimatiellales; family Tichowtungiaceae; genus Tichowtungia. Next base: position 4,121 of record JAOZSE010000058.1, on the reverse strand, counting down.
TCATGGAGCAGATCAATGCCTTCGGCGCGCAGGTCGTCACCGCCGATCCCCCAGAACGTGAGATTGGCCTGCCGTTCTTTGAGCGCGTGTACGACCCGCGCGGCGTGCATATCGCCCGAGTGTTCGCCTGCTATGACTAGAATCGATTTCTTCATTTGCTCTTTGGGTAGGGACGGCTCGCCGAGCCGTCCGCGGCGCTTTGCCATTCCGCTCTGCTTCATTGCTTTGCTGCGCAAAGCCCGTCTCGCACGCTCGGCTCGGCGAAAGCGCCCTACCTTTCTACCTTCTTAAGCCGTTGTTGAGAAAGCCGGATGATTTCCATCGCAAGTTTGAGTGCATCGGAGGCCTGCTGACCGGAAACGGCGGGTTCATCTTTCGTCTCAACACAGTGCAGGAAAGAGCTGAGTTCGCGCGTAAGCTGATCGCCCTTCTCCACCGGCACGCGTTTATAGGTGATGCCCGCCAGGCCGCCCTGCGAATAAATCCGGCCGTTCTGTTTTTCATAATTGAGTGAAAGGTAACTGTCGGACGTAAAAACGCGGATTTTGCGCATCCGTTTCGGGCTGAGGCGGCTGGTGGTTATATTGGCAACGCAGCCGTTTTCAAATTCAAGCCGCACGTTGCAGATATCTTCCGTCGGACTGAGGACGGGAACGCCGACCGCACGCACTTCGACCACCGGCGATTTTACGAGATGCAGGATGATTTCGAGGTCGTGGATCATCAGGTCGAGTACGACGCTCACCTCTGTGCCGCGCGGCGGCGCGCCGGGACGCTTGGGCGGATACGGCGCAAGGCGATGCGCTTCGATAAACAACGGCGGAGTTTTCAGCGCCTTCTCTTCGAGGAAATCCATCACGGGATTAAACCGCTCGATGTGGCCGACCTGCAGAACCGTTCCGTGCTGCTGCGCCAGCGCGACGAGTTCCTCGGCCTCCTGCGTGGTGGCTGTGATCGGTTTTTCCACCAGCAGGTGAACGCCTTTTGGAATCATGATGCCCGCGACTTCGCGGTGAATATCGGTCGGCACAGCGATACTGGCGGCTTCGACGTTTTCCGCCAGTTCTTCAATGGTGGCAAACGTCCGGCAATCGCACTTCTTGGCAATCTCCGCGGCGCGTTTCGCATGCGCGTCATAGACGCCAACCAGCCCGGCCCCGTCGAGTTCCCCGTAAATCCGCGCGTGGTGCTGGCCCAGCGCACCGACCCCAACAACTCCGACTTTTATTTTTTTAGGTTCCATAAAATTAACTCTGTTTTTCTAAAACGACCCAGCTGAGATTCATGATATCGGCGAGAGCAGTAAGACGGGGCTGGTCGAGGAGGATAGCGCCGCCGGCTTCGATGGCGAGACAGGAGGCTTTGGCCTTTTTGAGTGACTTGAGCGTGTTGGCCCCAATGACGGGAATATCGAACCGCATGTCGTGCCCCGCTTTCGGAACTTTGACAACGACCGCGCCGCGTCCGCCGAGTTTACCGCCGCGGCGGATCGCTTTATCCGTTCCTTCAAACGCTTCGACCGCGAGGACGATGCCGTCTTTGACAACCACGGTCTGGCCGATATCGTAGTCGCTGATGCCTTTGAGGACACGGCGACCCAATCCGATATCGCTGGTTTCGCGCTCATTCGGCGCGCGCTTCGTCAGCAGACCGGCGTCCGGCATAAAATCCTGCATAAACGAACCGGCGGAAAGCAGTTCGATGCCCGCCTTTTCAATTTCAGTAATGATGGCACCAAAGACGGTGTGCGCGTTTTTAATCTTCAGGCTTTTGAGCAGCGCAAGCATCGGCGCGTCCATCCGGACGGTGAAAATATTTTTCGGTGAAATCTGACCGGCCATCACCGCGTGGTGCGCGCCGCTCGTTTTCAGCGCTTCAAGAAACGCGGTGAGCTGACCGACGTGAAGCCACGTGACGGTATCGGCGACCTGTTCGATTTCGCGCCGCGTCTCGCCGCGGAACGCGACGGCCGCGATATGCCGCACCCCCTGCGTGCGGGCGGCGCGGGCGAGGAGAAGCGGGTAATCGGCTTTACCGGCGATGAGCGCCAGAGATTCAGGAACGGTATTCATGAGGGGAAAATGGCAAAACTCGGCGGGCTTGGGAAGAATTTTAGGAAAGTATGGAGTGCTCCTTCCAGACAACCTCCTATAATGTGCGTCATTATGACGATCGATCTGCAAACTAGAAAAACGCTACGAATCATTATTCTGACAACGTGCTTCGGGGTGCTGGGCCGGCTTATTTTCAACAACGGCTTCATGTTGACGTATCTTTCGAGACTGGGTTTTCCGAGTTATCGAATTCTTTTTCTGCTTTCTCTGGTCCCGCTGGCTGGACTGGTTTTGACCTTGCCGTTCGCATACCTTTCTGACCGATTCGGCAAAAAACGAATCGGCATCGGTGGAACGATTACCGCACTGTTCGGCCTGCTACTTTTAACAAGCGCAGGCTTCTTTCAAGAACAAGGTGGACGAGTTGCTATTGCAGGGATACTCATTTTTTCGATCGGCTCAAGCGCGATCGCATCAAACTGGTTTGCGCTGTTGAGTCCGATCATTCCCGAAGATATCCGCGGGCGCTTCTTCGGCAAACTCCGTATTTCGTGGCAAACAACCGGGATCGTATTCACACTGGCCGTGACGACCCTGCTCGGACTCTTTACACAGATCCAGTTTTTTCAGTGCGTGCTGTTGTTCGTTCTCATCTGCTCAATGATTCGCATCTACCTCTACTGGCGAATTCCCGAACTTGAAACCACCCGAACCCCGCCACGAGGTTTACTAGCCCCGTTTTTGGAGATTCTTCGCATCCCCGGCTACCTGCCTTTCTGCGCCTACACATTTCTGCTGATGCTCTTCGCCGGGGCCGTGCCGTGGGTGCTTGGACTGCTGGGAAAAGACGTACTGTTTTTCAGCGATACCCAAATTCTGCTGCTGGGAAATTCCGGAGCTGCCGGAGCGGTCGCCGGTTTTTATATCGGCGGAAAAATGGTCGATCAGCTTGGAACGAAACCCGTCTTTCTGATTTGCCATTTTTGTTTTGCGATGGTGCTTTTCCTGACCGCGCTGCGCGGCTTGTTCCCCTTTCCGGACATCGTCACGATGTGCCTGCTGAGCGGACTGTTCGGCGTGGCGTTCGCGGCATCGGGCATCGCCTTTTCCTCTGAACTGCTGGCGATTATCCAGCCTGAAAACAAGTCGCTTTCCACAGGATTTCATCTTTCTCTGGTCAGCGCAGGCATTGCGATCTCCAGCCTCATCATTGGGCAGACACTCAAACTGAACATACTGAATCCCGAATGGACGCTAATGGGCCAAACGCTGTGTACGTACGATACCGTTCTGCTCGGCAGTGCGGTCATGATTCTGCTGCTGATTATCACCCTGGGTCTGATTCCTTCGGTCATTCAGGTGCGCAAAGCCCAGTGGTATCCGCAAAACCGGTAGTTCTGGTGCCTCCGCGGCCACCGGCCGCAGCTACAGTTGCGCCCAAGGGGTGTGTTGTTGTAGATGCGGCGGGTCGCCGCGTTAGTCGAAGGAAAAAGACGGATCAACTCCACAACCGTGCCGCGACATCTATGCCACCCCTTTTTCCAAAGGCTGGAAGCCTGCCCTGATGCTCTGCGGCCACCGGCCGCGGCTACAGTGTTGCAGATGCGCCCGGCGGGCGCGTTCCCCTGTAGATGCGGCGGGTCGCCGCGCTCTCCCCTTTAGAACGAGAGACTACCAAACCCTTTGGCAGGTTGCGGCGCGGCACCAAACGGCAGGCGTTTCGTTGACGCCGGCGGAACGAGTTTCTGAAACTTCGGGTCATTCCAAAGCGGTTTAAAGCGCGGGTCTTTTCGCAACACGTTCCGAATCGGCTCGCCGCCTTTTTCGACGACTTCGCTGAGGGCTTCGAGGGCTTTGTCTTTCCGGCCCATGGATGTCCGCACGGCGGCGAGATCGAGCCAGCTTTTCAGATCGTCGGACTTTTCACCGAGATATTTCACCAGCACAATTTCGGCCATATCAAACCGCCGCATCTGAATGAGCATCTGGGCCAGCTGCTGTTCGATCTGGGGCGGAAGTTTGGAGCGCAGAATGTCGGTGATCAGCTTCCGCAACTGGGCATGTTCC
>JAOZSE010000057.1 GCA_029939835.1 Pontiellaceae bacterium | reverse complement strand
ATAATTATGAAATTCGTTTTGCGGGTGACGATGAGCAGATGCGCGACGCGCTGGCGTTTCTCGGGAAGGCCTTCCTGGTCGCCGTAGCAGGCATTCTCGTGATCCTTGTGCTCCAGTTCAACGCCGTGCTGCTGCCGCTGATCATCTTTATGTCGATCATCCTCTCTATGGTCGGTGTCATGTGGGGGCTGCTGATCACCCAGATGCGCGCGAGCGTCATCATGACCGGTCTGGGCGTCATCAGCCTCGCGGGAATCGTCGTCAACAATGCGATTGTTTTGATCGCCTGCATCATCCAGCAGAAAAACGCAGGCATGGGCACCACCGAAGCGGTGGTTCACGCCGGGCATCTTCGCCTGCGCCCCGTCCTGCTGACAGCGACCACCACGATTCTCGGGCTTCTTCCGATGGCGATCGGCTGGAGCATTGATGTACACAGCTTCCCCTGGAAGATCACTGCCGGCGGCTCCACTAGCTCATGGTGGGCCCCGATGGCGGTCGCCGTCATCTTCGGACTCGCCGTCGCGACCGTACTGACGCTTGTGCTCGTGCCCGTCATGTACAGCCTCGCTGACCATCTTGTGCAACGTCTTAAAGCCCTCGTCCGCATCGAAGAGTGATTTTCCAGCTCGTTGGAAGAACCGGTTTCGGAACAGCGCTCCTCCTTGACTCTCCCTGCCCCAGCATGAACAATGTGCGCATTGGTTTGTCACAGTTTTAAAAGCGAGGGTTTCGTGAAGTTTTCCACGTCTATTGCAGTTGCGCTCCTTTTACTTTTCGTCGCGCCGGCGCAGGCCGAAAGCGAAGTGGAGCGTTATCGCAGCGAGAGCAGCAATGAGCTGGCGCAGGCAAGGGATATCTTTCAATCGCTGGAAAAACTGGCCGAAGAGAAAACCGTTGAATCCGTTCTGGTTCCGCTGAACGAGCTTGAAGTGGTTCTGGGGAAGACGGCCAGTAGGGCCTCGCTGTTCTACAATGTCCATCCCAGCCAGGAAATCCGGGACATTGCGGAAAACCAGCAAAAGGAAATCACCAAACTGGGGAGTGAAATCAACCTTTCGCGCCCGCTCTATGAGGTGTGCAAGGCGGTTGATGTTGCTGAGGCAGACCCGCAAACAAAGCGCTATCTTGAGCACACCCTGAGGGATTTCCGACGAAGCGGCGTGAACCAGCCGGAGGACGTGCGAAATAAAATCAAGCTGTTGAACGATGAACTCACGGTTCTCGGGCAGGAGCTTTCGTTGAATACGCGAAAGGATGTGCGCAGCATCACGCTGACCTCCACCAACGATCTGGCCGGGCTTCCGGAAGACTATATCGCAGCGCACCTGCCAGATGAAAACGGCAAAATCACCATCACTACCGACTACCCGGACTACCTTCCTTTCAACCGTTATGCCGAAAACGATGAAAAACGGCTCGAACTCTATAAGGAATTCAAGAACCGCGCCTACCCCAGAAACGGTGAAGTCCTCAAACAGATCCTGATCAAGCGCTATGAGCTCGCCAATCTGATTGGCTACAAGAACTATGCGGAATATGTCACCGAAACAAAAATGGTTGAAACCGCTGCGACTGTGCGGGAGTTTATTGATAAAGTTTCGGCCATTGCAAGGCCACGAGCCGATGCGGAGTATGCGGTGTTATTGAAGCGGTTGCAGCAGATCGACCCGAAGGCAGCGGAAGTCGGCGACTGGCAAAAAACCTATCTGCAGGAGCTGGTTCGCAAGGAACTCTTCGAAGTCGATGCCAAAAAAATCCGCAGCTATTTCCAGTTCGGCAAGGTCCGCGACGGCATCTTCGATCTGACAACGGCGCTCTACGGCGTAACATTCCGCCCCTGGGATACCGAGGTGTGGCACGAGGATGTGCAGGCCTATGAACTCGTGGACGGCGACAAGGTGATCGGCCGCTTCTACCTCGACCTGCATCCGCGCGAAAACAAATACAAACATGCCGCCCACTTTGACCTGCAAGCCGGACTGGCCGAAAAGCAACTTCCGGTTTCGGCGCTGATCTGCAACTTTCCGGGCAAGGATGATGAGTCGGCGTTGATGGAGCATTCGCAGGTCGAAACGTTCCTGCACGAGTTCGGGCATCTGCTGCATCACCTTTTTTCCGGCAACCAAAAGTGGATTCGATTTTCGGGCATTGCGACCGAACTGGATTTCATTGAGGCTCCGTCGCAAATGCTCGAAGAATGGGTCTGGAATGCTGAAACGCTCAAGATGCTGGCGATCAATGCCGAAGGGGAACCCATTCCCTCCGAAATGGTGGAGAGTATGGTTGCCGCCAAGGAGTTCGGCACCGGGCTTTTTGTTACCCACCAGATGTTCTATGCGGCCACGTCGATTTCAATCTATGACCGCGACCCGACCGATCTGGATCTTTCCAAAACCATGAATGGCCTGCAGGACAAGTATTCGCTGTTCAAGCATGTTCCCGGCACGCACATGTATGCAAACTTCGGGCACCTTTACGGCTACTCCGCCATGTACTGCACCTATATGTGGTCGCAGGTGATCGCCAAGGATTTGTTCAGCCGTTTCGAAGAGGCGGGCATGCTCGATAGAGAGACAGCTACGGATTACCGCAACAAGATTCTCGCCGCCGGAGGCTCAAAGGATGCCGCGGATCTGGTAGAGGATTTTCTCGGACGCCCTTACAGTTTTGAACCGTTTGCAAACTGGCTGAAAAGCGATGTTGAACAACACGGAGGAAAAAGACCGTGAACGTTAAAGCCCCCATTCTTCTCCTGTGCGCAACTGCAATTCTGGCCAGCTGCGCCAAACGCGAAACCCCGGTGGAGATCGGGAACCGCGAACAGATCCTGCATCGCGGCATTGGAACCGAACCAAAGAATCTGGATCCGCAAACCACTTCCGGAATGCCGGAATTTTATATCCAGTCTGCTGTTTTTGAAGGCCTAACCGCACAACAACCCGGCGACTCCAGGCCCGTTCCCGGAACGGCCGAACGATGGGATATTTCACCGGATGGAACCGTATATACTTTTTACATCCGCCCCGATGCAAAGTGGTCGAACGGCGACCCGGTAACCGCAGGCGATTTTGTTTTTTCCTACCGGCGCGCGCTCTCTCCGGCATTGTCCAATCCCTATGCCTATATGCTGTATTGCCTAAAAAATGGAGAAGCCTTCAGTAAGGGAGACATCACCGATTTTTCGGAAGTTGGCGTGAAGGCACTGGATGAAAAGACCCTGCAAATTACACTGAATGCGCCCACCCCCTATTTCCTGCGTCTCCTTAAACACCACTCCTGGTTCCCCGTTCATCCACCGACCATTCTGAAGTTTGGAAAAATAGACGACCGTGACACAAAATGGACCCGGGCCGGCAATCTGGTTGGAAACGGTCCGTTTACCCTGACGTCGTGGGAGCCGAACCGGAAGGTCGTGGTAGAAAAAAGTCAGACCTATTGGGACCGGGACACTGTCCGCCTGAAAGAAATACATTTTTACCCCATCGACGACATGCATGCTGAAGAATATGCGTTCCGAACCGGGCAGCTGCATATTACAGGTGAAACCCCCATGGAGCGCATCAAACACTACCAGGAAAACAATCCAGACGTCCTTAAGCTGGAACCCCTGCTGGGAACCTACTACTACGAAATCAATACACAGCGCCCGCCATTTGACGATGTCCGCGTTCGCCGCGCACTGGCCCTGGCCCTCGACCGCGAAAAGATTGTCAACTATGTCCTCAAGGCCGGACAGCCCGCAGCATACCACTTTACACCGCCGGACACGGCCGGCTATACGGCTCAGGCAAGGATTGCTTTCAACGTGGAAGAAGCCCGCAAACTGCTGGCGGAAGCCGGATTCCCGAACGGCGAGGGCTTTCCAAAAATCGAGCTGCTGTACAACACTCATAAAGGGCATATGCGTATTGCGGAAGTCGTGCAGCAAATCTGGAAAGAAAACCTCAACATTGATATTTCCCTGTTAAACATGGAGTGGAAAACCTATCTGACACAGAAAAAGTCTCATAAGTATTCCATTGCCCGTGCAGCATGGATCGGCGATTACGAAGACCCCTCCACCTTCCTTGAAATGTTCATCACCGGCGGAGGAAACAATGACGCCGCATGGTCGAACCCTCTCTATGACCAACTACTCGCAAAGGCCGGCAGGGAAATGGATAAAACCAAAAGGTTTTCCTATTTTCAGCAGGCGGAAAAAATCCTGATGGATGAGGTGCCCATCATTCCAATTTACTTCTATCGCAACAAATCACTGGTTCATCCGGCGGTGAAAAACTGGGAGCCCAGTCTTATGGATCGCCATCCTTACAAGTATGTATATTTGGAAGCCGATGAATAAAACCCTCCTCCTCATCGCCGCCCTGTCGGTTCTTTGTATTGCGGCGGGTTGCGCCAGGCGGGAAACACGGGTCGAGGCGGGCAACCGCGATCAAATCCTGCATCTGGGCAACCTTTCCGAACCCAGGGATCTCGATCCGCATATCGTAACCGGGGTTTCGGCCTGCAACATCCTCTCAGCCCTGCTCGAAGGCCTCGTTGCGGAAGAGCCGGGAAAATCCGGCGCAGCAGAACGATGGGACGTTTCCAGTGACGGCATGGTTTATACGTTCCACCTGCGCCAAAACGCAAAATGGTCCAATGGCGATCCGGTCACAGCCGATGACTTTGTCTTTTCCTACCAACGGATACTTTCCCCGGCCCTTGGAAGCCCGTACGCCTATATGCTGCACGTTCTGAAAAACGCAAAGGCATTCAACACGGGTGAGCTTCCAGACTTTGGAAAAGTCGGCGTCAAAGCCATCGACTTCCAAACATTGGAACTGACGCTTGAATCCCCAACCCCCTCTTTTCTCTCACAGTTGAACCATTGGTCATGGTTTCCAGTGCATCCCCCAACGATCCTCAAACACGGTGCAATGGATGAGATGGGCACAAAATGGACCGCCCCCGAAAACTATGTCGGCAACGGGCCGTTCAAACTCAAGTCGTGGAAACAAAACAGCTCCATCGTGGTCGAAACCAATCCGCACTATTGGGACAGGGACACCGTCCGACTGAAAGAAATCCATTTTTACCCGATCGGCGACCATAAGATCGAAGAACGCTCCTTCCGCGCCGGACAGCTTCACGTCACCGGAACGATTCCGCTCGAACGGGTTCAGTACTACAAAGATCGCCACCCGGAACTGCTCAGGCTGGATCCCTACCTGCGCTCATACTATTACCTGCTGAACGTGTCCAAGCCCCCGCTCAATGACCCGCGCGTTCGCAAAGCGCTGGCCCTGTCCATCGACCGCGAAAAGATTGCCCGCTATGTCACCCGCTCAGGCGAGCAGCCGGCCTTCAGCTTCACCCCGCCGCATATCGGGAACTACAAGCCGCCCACACCGTTCCAACGGGACATCCCCGCTGCAAAGCAACTTCTTGCCGAAGCGGGCTATCCGAACGGAGAAGGCTTCCCCGAACTCACGCTGCTGTTCCACACCTCGGATCTCCACACCCGCGTCGCCGAGGTGATCCAGCAGATGTGGAAGGAAACCCTCGGAATTCACATCGAGCTCGAAAATGTGGAGTGGAAGGTCTACCAGTCACGGAGAAAAAACAAGGTGTATGAAATTGCCCGCGCGGAATGGGTGGCCGACTACGCTGATCCCGCCTCCTTCCTCGAAATCTGGCAGACCGGCGGAGGCAACAACCATTCCGGATGGTCCTCGCCGGAGTATGACCGGCTCATCCAAAAGGCGTCGCAAACCCTGGATGAAACCCAACGGTTGGAAACCTTCCGGCAGGCGGAAACCATTCTGTTGAACGAACTCCCGATCATTCCCCTGCTGTTCCTTCCCAGCAAATCCCTGATCCAGCCGTCAGTCAAGGGGTGGAAACCCTCGATTTTAGACCATCATCCGTATAAACATATCTATCTCGAAGCGCAGGAACGGTAAGGCTATGGTCAAATTTATTATCCGAAGGTTTTTTGAACTGATTCCGGTTTTATTAATCGCGATCTCCATCACCTTCTTCATGGTGCGGCTCGCTCCCGGCGGCCCGTTCACCGCCGAAAAAAGCTTCTCCGAGGAAGCCATCGCCCGGTTGAACGAACACTACGGCCTCGATAAGCCGATCCTAGTTCAGTACGGCAACTATCTGCTCAACGTGGTCAAAGGCGATCTCGGCCCGTCGTTCCAATATCCCAGCCGCACCGTGAATGAAATCATTTCCGAAAGTTTCCCTGTTTCGCTTGAGCTGGGCGCATGGGCCATGCTGTTTGCAATTGTTGTGGGCCTCGTTTCCGGCATCGTGGCATCGCTCCGACCCAACACCATACAGGATCACGTGCCCATGGGCATTGCGATGACCGGCATCTGCATGCCCTCTTTCGTATTAGGCCCCATTCTTATCCTGGTCTTCGGATTGTGGCTGGGCTGGTTCAACGCCTCCGGCTGGGAAACGGCCAGCGACCGTGTTTTGCCGGTCATCACCCTCGGCGCAGCCTATGCCGCCTACATTGCCCGCCTTACCCGCGGCAGCATGCTCGAAGTACTCCCCTCGGACTACATCCGCACGGCCCGCGCCAAAGGGCTGTCGGAAAAAGCGGTCATCCTGAGGCATACGCTCAAAAATGCATTGCTGCCGGTCGTCTCTTTTCTCGGCCCGGCCACGGCCGGAATCATCACGGGGTCGTTTGTGGTCGAAACCATCTTCAACATACCGGGCATGGGCCGCATGTTCGTGCTCGGCGCATTCAACCGCGACTACACGCTCATCCTCGGACTGGTCGTCTTTTTTGCGCTGCTCGTAGTGGTCTTCAACGCCTTTGTCGATATTCTGCTCGGCCTGCTGAACCCCAAAACAAGGCAGCATTCATGAGCCGGAAAAACGAAACCATACAAAAAAGCTCTCTATGGGAAGACTCGTGGAAGCAGCTCAGGAAAAACCGCGCGGCGATCGCCGGCCTGATCATTCTCATCATCCTGATCATCGCCTCCGCCGCCGCGCCGCTACTGACCCCCTACTCCTTTGAGCAGCAGGATCTGGCACTGGGCGCGTCCCCACCTTCCGCTTCGCACTGGCTCGGCACGGATGTTCTCGGGCGCGATCTGTTCACCCGCCTCCTGTACGGCGGCCGCACCTCGTTCCTCGTTGGAATATGCGCCACCGTAGTTTCCCTGCTGATCGGCGTCCCCTACGGCGCCATTTCAGGCTATGTCGGTGGGCGCACGGATTCCATTATGATGCGTATCGTTGATATTCTCTACACGATGCCGTTCACCATCCTGGTGATCATTCTCATGGTCGTGTTCGGCCGAAACATTCTCCTGATGTTTGCCGCCATCGGTGCCATCCAGTGGCTGGTCATGGCTCGGATTATACGCGGGCAGGTTCTCGCGCTGCGCAAACAGGCCTTTGTCGAAGCCGCCGTCGCCATCGGGGCATCCCATCGCAGAATCATTTTCAAGCACATTATTCCGAACGTGCTGGGCATCATCATTGTCTACACCACTCTGACCATTCCGCGCGTCATGCTGATGGAAACGTTCCTGAGTTTTCTCGGGCTCGGCATCCAGCCGCCGATGAGTTCGTGGGGACTGCTGATCAGGGACGGCGCGAGCGTAATGGAATCGTACCCGTGGCTGCTGATTTCGCCGGCCATCGTTTTCTCGCTGACGCTCTTCTCCATGAACTTTCTGGGCGACGGCCTGCGTGACGCACTCGACCCAAGATTCTCGAAGGGGAAATCGTAATGGATCATAAAACTCCATTGCTTGAGATCGAAAACCTCCGGACCTGGTTTCATACCGAGGTTGGCCCCGCGCGCGCCGTTGACGGGATCTCCTTTTCCATAAACGAGGGCGAAACCTACGCGCTGGTCGGCGAATCCGGCTCCGGAAAATCCGTCACCGCCCTTTCCATTATGCAACTGCTGCCTAAATCAATTGGCTACATCGAAAACGGAAGCATCCGGTTTTGCGGTACAGAGCTCACCACCCGCTCCGCGGCGCAAATGCGCGAGATACGAGGCAACAACATTTCTATGATTTTTCAGGAGCCGATGACCGCGCTCAATCCGGTTTTCACGGCGGGCTACCAGATTTCAGAGATCTTCCGACTGCACCAGAACATGAACCGGCAGGAAGCGAAGGTCCGTTCGATCGAAATGCTCGACATGGTGGGTATCCCCGAACCAGCCGCGCGTTTCGACAACTATCCGCACGAGCTATCCGGCGGCATGCAGCAGCGCGTCATGATCGCCATGGCTTTGGCCTGCAAACCCAAACTGCTGATCGCCGACGAACCGACCACCGCCCTCGACGTCACCATCCAGTCGCAGATTCTCTCGCTGATGTCTGATCTTCAGAAAAAAACGGGAACCGCCATACTGCTGATCACCCACGACATGGGCGTCGTACGCGAAAACGCCGACCGGGTCGGCGTTATGTATGCGGGCAACCTTGTTGAAGAAGCTCCGGTGGATGAACTGTTCGACCATCCGGCCCACCCTTATACCGAACTGCTCATGCGGGCCCTGCCTTCGCAAACCCACCGAAAAGAAAAACTCGATACCATCGAAGGCCTCGTGCCCAAAGCCACCCAGCAGCTGGCTGGCTGCCGCTTCGAAAACCGCTGCCCCGCGCGTCTGGCCTGCTGCGCAACGGTACCGCCGCCGGATTTCACCGTCGGCGAAAACCATACCGCCGCCTGTCACCTGTTTGCAGACAGCACGGAACGGGGTGCCATTGAAGTCAGCAAAGAAGCGACGCTGCCCAGTCCGCTCGACACCGGCACAGTTCGGCTCACGACCACCGACCTGAAAATGTATTTCCCCTTGAAGAAAAGTATGCTTGGGAGAACCAGAGGGCACGTAAAGGCCGTAGACGGCGTTTCGATCCAACTGCACAAGGGTGAAACGCTGGCTTTGGTTGGTGAATCCGGCTGCGGAAAAACAACCGTTGGCAAAAGCATCATCAAACTGCACAAGCCTACGGGCGGAACCGTTCATTTTAAAGACAGCGATTTGGCCCGTCTGAACAAACGGGCCATGAAGACCATGCGCCGGAATATACAGTTTGTATTCCAGGACCCGTTTTCCAGCCTTGATCCCCGCCAACCCGTCGGCGAAATCATCACCGAGGGCATGGCCGTGCACAAAATCGGTCGCTCACAAAAAGAGCGAATGGAAAAAGCCCAAAGCCTGCTGGAACGCGTCGGCTTAAGCCCGGACATGATCTACCGCTACCCTCACGAATTTTCGGGCGGACAGCGGCAGCGCATTGTGCTGGCCCGGGCACTCAGTACCGATCCCGAACTGTTGATCTGCGACGAAGCCACCAGCGCGCTCGATGTCTCGGTTCAGGCGCAAATCCTGAACCTTCTCAAAGACCTGCAGGCGGAACTGAAGCTTTCCTACATATTCATCACGCACGATCTCAGCGTCGTTCAATATCTGGCCGACCGCGTCGCCGTCATGTATCTGGGCCGCATTGTCGAGGAAGGCACTGCGGAAGAAATCTTCGAGGGAGCGAAGCATCCCTACACCCAGGCACTGCTCTCGGCCGCGCCGCAGGTTTTCAGGGACGGGACGCAAAAGAAAATCATTCTGGAAGGCGATGTTCCCTCGCCGATCAACCCGCCGAAGGGCTGCCATTTCCACCCGCGCTGCCCGAAAGCCAAACCCGAATGCGCGCTGGCTTATCCCGATTCGGTTCCATTCAGCAGCACGCACTCCTGCAAGTGCATCCTGTATAAATAAATAAGATGCCCCGCAGCAAACCACGGGGCATCTGGGTAGGGACGGCTCGCCGAGCTGTCCGCGGCGGCGACGGAGCGCCGCCCTCCAGCCCGTTAACCTGAAAAGCGTTCCTGCCAGTTCGGGTAAACGTTCTCTACAAATTCAACGCATCCCTCACAGGTTCGGGTAAACGTTCTCTACAAATTCAACGTCTCCCTCACAGGTTCGGGTAGACGTTCTCTACATGTAGTACCGCTTACCCGTATCCGGGAAGCGGTGGAAAAAAGATTGGCCCACAGAGCCAACGCTGCAATTTACTGCTGCACCGGCGCAACCGGTTGCTGCATCGGAGCGGGCTGCGTGACGGCCGCATCATCCATCAGCGACTCACCGGCGCTTCCGGCAAATAGCATGCCGAGGATCAGGGTGTTGACGAGCCACAGGATGCCGATGCCGACGGTGGCTTTGGTGAGCACGTTTCCGGCGCGCGCGCCAAACAGCGATTCGCTGCCGCCGCCGCCAAATGCCAGGCCGAGGCCTTCGCTTTTCGATTTCTGCAGCAAAATCAGGCCGATCAGTGCAAGGCTGCACGCGGCTTCGAGAATGATTAACAAGGTACGGATAACATTCATATTTTTCTCCTGAGACTTTAGGCCGTAGACCTTAGGCTTTAGGAATTGCTCTGCCAACACAAATTCATGTGCCCAAAGCCTAACCACCTAAAGCCTAATGCCCTTCTCTACATTCCCGCTTTGACGATGTCCACAAAGGAACGGGCTTCGAGAGCCGCGCCGCCGATGAGACCGCCGTCGATATCGGGCTGGGCCAGCAGCTCAGGCGCGTTGGCGGGCTTCATGCTGCC
>JAOZSE010000056.1 GCA_029939835.1 Pontiellaceae bacterium | reverse complement strand
GGAAATGTTCATTTATAGTCGTTTTGCGCTCATTATCAAGCATAAATTGTCATTCATTTTACCCTCCCGTTTAATCTACTATCTCCAAACCAACGGAAAAAAGGGGAATTATGCTCAAAAAAGAGAATGCCGTCCTGGTTTTTATTGATGTTCAGGGAAAACTTTCCGAGCTGGTTGACGGATCCGAAGCTCTCTTCGGAAACTTACGTCGCCTGCTTCAGGGTATGAACGCGCTGGACGTCCCGGTGATCGTAACCGAGCAGATCCCCGAAAAGCTCGGCCCTACCCGCGACGAGTTTCAGGAAGTCATCACTGGGCAGCCAATCGCAAAAAGCGCTTTCAGCTGCTGCTGCGAACCGGCCTTTTTCCAATGTTTGGCAAAATCAGAGCGCAAGCAGGTGATTCTCTGCGGAATCGAAACGCATATCTGCGTTTACCAGACGGCGATGGATTTGCTCGAAGCCGATTACGAAGTTTACGTCGTTGCCGACGCCGTCTCCTCACGCGACCCCGCCAACAAAGCGCTAGCGCTTCGCCGTCTGGAAAATGAAGGCGTCAAATTGACTGGCACGGAAATGCTCCTCTTTGAACTCCTCGGCGACGCCAAAGACCCCGCCTTTAAATCCATCCTCCAGATTGTGAAGTAAATTCGGGATTAGCGATAATATGATTTACCTCCTGATTACTTCACTGGTTTGGGCCTTCTCCTTCGGACTGATTAAAGGCGGTCTCGCCGGACTGCCCTCTTCCGCTGTTGCCTTCATCCGCCTCGCAGTTGCGCTGGCGGTCTTCGCTCCGTTTCTGCGTGCGCGAGCCCTGCGCACGGCCGATGCCGCACGACTGCTCGTCACCGGCGCGGTGCAGTACGGGTTGATGTATGTGGCCTACATCCACGCCTTCCAATATCTCAAGGCCTACGAAGTAGCGCTTTTCACCGTCTTCACCCCGATTTACGTCACAGCCATCAACGACCTGTTTGAGCGCCGTCTCTGCCCGGCTTCCCTCTGGGCGGTTCTGCTGGCCGTGGCTGGCGGACTGGTGATTGAATATCAACAGATCAGCTCACCGGAACTGTGGCGGGGCTTTCTGCTGATGCAAGCCGCCAACCTCTGCTTTGCCTTCGGGCAGATTTTTTACCGCCGAACCATGGCCCGCCTTCCGAGCCAACCGACCGACCTGCAGGTGTTCGGCCTGCTTTACCTCGGCGCGGCACTCACCGCCGCGCTGGCGGCGGCGGGTACTGACTGGATCGCGCTGACCGTCACTCCGAGACAGGCAGGCGTTCTCCTCTATCTCGGCATCGTCGCCTCCGGCCTCGGCTTTTTCCTCTGGAACATCGGCGCGCGGCGCGTTCGCGCAGGAACGCTCGCGGTGTTCAACAACCTGAAGATTCCGCTCGGTATTTTCGTTTCCGTGCTCTTCTTCGGCGAGGCCGCCGACTGGCCGCGCCTGCTCGGCGGCGGTGCGCTGATGACCTTGGCGCTCGTCATCAACGAACGTAAAAAGCGCTGAGTTACCATCCAAAAAGGCAGGGCGCGTTCGCCGAACGCGCCGCCTGTTCTGATTTTCGCCGAAGAGCGGACGGCTCGGCGAGCCGTCCCTACCCAGATACCCTGCGGCTTTGCCGCGGAGAGCTTTATTTGCGGAGGCGTTCCATGAGATCCCTGGCGGGCTGGTAGTCGGCCTGCTGGGTGAGTACAATCTCAAGTTCGCGCTGCGCGCGGTCGAAGCGGCCAAGCTGGTAGTCAACCAGCGCACCGTTGTAGCGGGCCCGGTAGAAAGCGGGATTAAGTTTGAGGGCCAGCGCAAAGGCCTCGCCCGCCAGCTCCATTTTTTCATCGGCATAATAAACCAGCCCGAGGTTGTAGAAAGCCTGTTCATAGGAGTCGTCCTCCTCGAGCGCCCTGATATACCACTTAACGGCATCTTTGAGTTTGCCGTCTTTGTGATACCCGACCGCCTTCTTGAAATTTTTCTCGGCATCCTTGCGGTCACGAACGCGCGGCGGACGGAAAGAAAGTTTTTCGCTGGTTTCGGCGGCGGTGTCGGCACCGGTACTGCCCTCGAGCTGTTTGCGGGCGTGTGCGGTAAAGGTATTTTCGACGTCTGCCGTTTTGTCCAGATAGTGCTCATACCACCTGCGGGCCTCAACCGGATTTTTGAGCCAGTAGCGGTAGATGGTAGCGATGTTGAACGACGCGGGTACATAGCTGGCATCGCGCGCGGCGACGGCCTGAAGCCGCTTCAAGGCGGCTTCCGCGCCGACGGCATGGAGTTCGGCCAGCGCCAGCGCGGTCTCAAGGCGCGCATCACCGGGCGTGCGCCCGAGGGCGTGCTGCAGATTGCGGCGGGCTTCCTCCCATTTTCGGTTCTGAAGATAGGCGATACCTGCAAAAGCGAGCGGACGGACATCATCGGGGCGCATCAGCGAGGCTTCGCGCAAAATGCGCTCGGCCGATTCAAACTCTCCCTGCGCGCAGAGTGCCGCGCCAAGATTGCAGAGTGCGTCGTACTGCCCGGTTTCCATGCGGCAGCTTTCACTGAAGGCATCGGCTGCGGCATCGGTCTCCCCCATTTCCCAGAGGAGCAGGCCAAGCTGATTATACGCCGCGGCATTTTTACTGTTGCCGGGCCGTCGGCGGATGGATTTTTCAAGCAGGGTCCGGGCGCGCACCGGATTGCCCGCCTTCCACTCGGCCAGTGCTTCGGTATAAAGTTTTTCGCCCGGCTTCCGGCTGCAGCCGAAAAAAAGTCCGGCGATCAACAGCGCCGGAAGCAGATAACGAATCCATCTGATCCTCATTTCAAAATCCCTTCATCCAGACCCGCCGTGAACGCGGCCCGTCAAATTCACAAAAATAGATGCTCTGCCAGGTGCCGAGGCAAAGCCGCCCGCCCTCCACAATCACCTGCACGGACGAACCGGTCAGCGAGGCTTTGACATGCGCGGCAGTGTTGCCTTCGCTATGGCGGTAGCCGCCGCTCCACGGCACCATGCGGTCGAGCACGGTTTCCAGATCGGCGGTAACGTCAGGGTCGGCGTTTTCATTAATAGTGACCCCGGCGGTGGTATGCGGAACAAAGACCGTAACGACGCCGTCCTCAAGCCCCTTTTCCGCCGCAAACTGCTGTACGGCATGAGTAATATCAATAAATTCGGTGCGGGCTTTTGACTGGACGGCTATCTCGTTCATGCTAGCTTAGCACTCTAGATAGCCCGTCAACGGATTGCAGGACAAATCTCAAAAAATGTGAAAAAAAGCCATGAGCGAACTCTACCCCCTCTGTTTCAGGCCGGTTTATAAGGATTATCTCTGGGGCGGCGGCCGTATCCCGGAGCGGTTCAACCGGAACGAACCCGACGGTATTTATGCCGAATCGTGGGAAATCTCCACCCACCCCGACGGTCCGACGCCGATTTCCAACGGCCCGCTGGCAGGCCAGACCCTGAACGATCTGCTGCCGGAACACAAAACCGCCCTGCTCGGCACCCGCGCCCAAGGCGATGATTTCCCACTGCTCATCAAACTGATCGACGCGCGCGACACGCTCAGCGTGCAGGTTCATCCAAACGATGATAACGCCGCCGCCGTCAACGGTGATCCTAAAACTGAAATGTGGTATTTCCTCGAAGGCGGCGCGGATGCATTGATCTACTGCGGCCTCAACCCCGATATCGGCAAAACGGAACTGCTGGAAGCGCTCGAAAACAAAACCGTCGCGGATATTCTACGCAAAGTCCCGGCTGTTCCCGGCGAAGCGGTTTTCGTTCCCGGCGGACGGGTACATGCCATCGGCGCGGGCTGCCTGATTCTTGAAATCCAGCAGAACTCCAACACCACCTATCGCCTCTACGACTGGGACCGCACCGGCACCGACGGAAAGCCGCGCGAGCTGCACATCGAAAAAGCCCTGCAGGTGATCGACTGGGAAAACGAAGGCGACCCGCACTGCACGCCGCGCCCCTTCATCGAAAACGGTATTGAAGGATTGGAAATAAAGCGGTCGGATTATTTCAAACTCGACCGGTTTAAAATTTCAGCACCCGCCGCATTTGAACTCGACGGCTCGACGTTTCATGCACTCTTTATCGCCGACGGCGAAGGCGCCCTCAGCTGGGTCGACGGTTCGGAACCGCTCACCAAAGGGCAGTCCTGGCTCGTCCCGGCCGGACTGAGCACATACCGGATGGAAGGAAACGCGACGCTCCTTCGCGTTACGCTGCCCTGATTTTTCCACGGTTTGGAAATTTACACTCCGGCGCGAATTCCCTATGGTTCGCCGAAGCATTCGAGAGGGAAATCTATGAAGTACAAACGCATTCTGCTCAAACTCAGCGGTGAAGCATTCCAGAATAAGGAAAAAGGCCTGAGCATCGACCCCGATGTCCTCGCCAGCATCGGCCAGCAGTTTAAAGAGCTGATTTCGGAAGGCGCGGAAATCGCCGTGGTGGTGGGCGGCGGAAATATTTTTCGCGGACTGGCCGGCGAAAAAGGCGGCACCGACCGCACTACCGGCGACTTTATGGGCATGCTCGCCACCGTCATCAATGCCCTCGCCCTGCAATCGTCACTCGAAAATATCGGTATTCCCACGCGCGTAATGACCGCGATCCGCATGCCGGCCATCGCCGAGCCGTTCATCCGCCGCCGCGCCATGCGCCACCTTGAAAAAGGACGCGTAGTGATTTTCGGTGCGGGCACGGGCAATCCCTATTTCACCACCGACAGCGCCGCCGCGCTGCGCGCCTCGGAAATTGATGCCGACGTGCTGATGAAAGCCACCAAAGTGGACGGTGTCTATACCGCCGACCCGATGGAAGACAAGACGGCAAAACGCTACGATAAACTCAGCTTCGGTGAAGCGCTGAGCAAACAACTCAAGGTGATGGATGCCGCCGCGTTCTCGCTTTGCATGGAAAATGACATTCCGATTGTAGTGTTCGACTTTTTTAAGGAAGGCGAAATCCTGCGGGTCTTCCGCGGCGAAGAGGCCGGAACGCTTGTGGATCATTAAGCTCAAGGAGCAGAATCATGGAAACGAGTACTGAAGTATTATTGGCCGCCGAAGAAAAAATGGATAAGTGTGTTGAGTTCCTGCAGGGCGAACTGTCGGGCCTGCGCACCGGCAAGGCGAGTCCGAGCCTGGTGGAAAACATCACCGTGGATTACTACGGCACCGCCACCCGCCTGCGAGAGATCGCCAACATTTCGACGCCCGAGCCGCGCCTGATCGTCATCAGCCCGTTCGACCCCTCTTCGCTGGGTGCCATTGAAAAAGCGATCAGCGCCGCCAACATCGGCATTACACCGATGAACGACGGACGCCTTATCCGCGTGCCGATTCCGGAACTGAGCGAAGAGCGCCGCGGCGAGCTGGCCAAAGTAGCCGGGCGCTCCACCGAAGAGCAGCGCGTCGCCGTGCGCAACGTCCGCCGCGAAGCCAACGACCAGCTCAAATCGCTCCAGAAAAACAGCAAGATCACCGAAGACGAACGCGACGAAAGTCTCGAAGAAGTCCAGAAGCTGACCGACGACCACATCAAGAAAATGGACGGTATGCTTTCCGCCAAAGAAAAAGATGTGATGGAGGTGTAGTAGGGGCAGGATGCATCCTGCCCCTACTACAGATGCATCCCGCCCATACAAGCATGAAGAAGATACTCATAGCTGTAACAGGTGGCATCGCGGCGTACAAAGTGGCGGCTGTCGTCAGTGCGCTCAAACAGGCCGGACACGACGTGCAGGTGGCGATGACCCCGGCGGCCTGCCAGTTTGTGACGCCGCTCACCTTTGCCGCACTCTCGCAGAAAGAGGTGCGCACCGATCTGTTCCCCGCGCATCCGACCTCGGAGAAAGACCATCTCTACCCGCACCTCTACCCCGCCACCGAAGCGGACCTGTTTGCCGTTTTGCCCGCCACGGCCGACATCATCGGCAAATTCGCGTATGGCTTTGGTGATGATATTGTTTCGGCCAGCGCGCTTTCGCTTCCGGCAACCTGCCCCAAACTCTTCTGCCCGGCGATGAACACGCAGATGTGGAAAAACCCTGTCGTGCAGGAAAACGTCCAAACCTTGGAAAATCGCGGCTGGCAGCGCATTGGCCCCGAAGATGGCCTTATGGCCTGCGGCACCAGCGGTGCCGGACGCATGAGCGACCCCAAAACCATTCTGGAAGTCATTCAATCAAATTTATGACCCACACAGATAAAGGAGAAAAAATGAAAATGTTTTACCTGATTATTGGAATCATTTTTGCGGCATCCACACTCTTCGCCGATAGCACAGAGAATTTGCTTCGAAAACGCGCTGAATCGGGCGATGCCGACGCTCAAGTCCTAATGGGACTAATGTATCACTACGGCTGTATCGTTTCTAAAAATTACAGGATCGCAGAAAATTGGTATGAAAAAGCTGCAGACCAGGATGATTCTTTTGCCGAATCTCAGCTTCGTAGCGTAAGGAATACCAAAAATAGAGAAAATGGCTCATCAACAGAAGAACGGATGAAGTTAGCTCTAAACGCGGAATACGAAGGAACGGCAACGGTTGAAGAATTAACAAGAGATCGTGATAAATATATTGGAAAGGTCGTCAAGCTTATTTGCTACGGAGGGAACTACAGATCAACCTCATCCAGACCGAGGCTTTCGGTTTACGGAAACAATTTCGATTTTTACATATATATGGATCTTCCAGATAACAAAGAGGCTAGGGATTGGGCGATGGATTGTGATAAGAAAGATTATAGTAGAAGCGACGTTTTCGTCTTTGTAGAAAAAAACAACCTGCTCGCTCTCGGAACAAAAAAACGCAAAAATGGGGATCGCTACACCTACAAATGGTAACCCACTACTTCTGTAAGAATGAAGCTAGGAAATAAAACCGTTTTGATTCTCTCCGGGCCGACCCACGAATACTTTGACCCGGTCCGCTTCATCGGTAACGCCAGCTCCGGCAAAATGGGCAAAGCCCTCGCCGAAGAAGCGCTGACGCGCGGCATGGACGTTGAATTCATCTCCGGCCCGGTTTTTGAAGCTAATCTTCCAAAATGTGGAAGCGGCATCCCTGCCGCTGGCCACGCGGCTGGAAGCCGCGTCCACCCTGAAAAGACCATCCATATCACCCAAGTCACCAGCGCCGAAGAAATGCTGACCGCAGCACAGGAAAAATTTGCCGATGCCGACGTTATCATCTTCGCCGCGGCCATCGCCGACTACCGCCCCGCCGAACGGCAGGCGCAGAAAATTGAAAAAGGCGATAACCGCCTGACACTTGAACTCGAACCGACGCCCGACATTGCCGCCACGCTTTGTGCCGACAAACGGGACGATCAAATCGCCATCGGCTTTGCGCTCCAGACGCACGATGGCGAGGCCAAAGCCAAAGAAAAACTGGCCTCAAAAAATCTCGACGGCATTGTTCTCAACACCCCCGACTCCCTCGCCGCCGAATCCGGCCTCTTCACGTGGATTGATGCTAAAAATGTGGAGTCATGGGGCTCGCTAAATAAGGCAGACTGTGCGAAGAAGATTTTAAACTGTTTGGAGTCCCACCTTTAGGCGGAACTCCAAACTGAGACTCCGGCTAAAGGTGGGACTCCAAACTTTTCCCTCTAGAACCTATAGCTGAATCCGACGGAAATGACGGGATAAAATTTGAAATCGTCCAAGTCGTCCTGGATATTTTTTTCCTCTTTGGCCAGTTCAGCTTGAAAAGCCGGATTGCCCGCAAGGGTACCGTTGGCAGTAAGTTCAACCTCCGGCGAACCCTGGTACATTACACCCAAATCGGCAATAAAGCCGAAGGCACCCTCTTTGCCGAAAGAGGTATCCCAGCCCAATCCAAGATACGGGGCGATATCATCAAAATCAACTTCGCCCTTGAGGGTTCCAACCTGAGCCGGCGTGTATGTTGCATCACCAACCTCGACGTTTGCCGTGGGGGTCGCCTCGGATTCGAGCTCGTTGCCGTTATAAACCACCCCGCCGCTGATCCGGAAAGCTCCTTTAAACGGATGCACATCAATCAAAGCGGACACGCTCCTGAGGGTTAGATCAACGTCATAATCAACGTCGTCAAATGTCCCCTCATACTCTAAGGGGAGATAATTTGCGCCGAACCGAATGCCCAGAAAATCCGAGAGAGCTATCGCTGCTTCGGCCCCCGGCCCCAACGTGCCGACCTTCACCCCGAGTGAAATGCTCTGAGCAGAGCCTTCCAATGCGTTGGTTTCCACCCCCGGTAAACTTCCCTGGGCAACGCCTGCTAATGCGCTGGTTTCCAGCCCGATCGAGTTGGTCTGCGCATAGCCTAAGGTGAAAAAAGCGAATAGAAATACTGCTATCGCTGTTATTACTCTTTTTGTCATTTTGATCCTCCTCCGTTTTTCCTTTTAAGCACTATTCTTTGTCTGCTTTGCGCCTCCGCGCCTTTGCGAGAAACGCTCCCTTTACTTATGAAAAATAAAAATTTTCCGCCCGGCGTAGTTGATCATCAGGGCCGCAACCATTTTGGCGACGTAGGACCACGTCGTGCTGAGCCCAAAGACGCTGATGAGCACCCACCCGGCAAAAGTCGCCACCACCAGACTCACAATCGAAACGGCGTAGAAAAGCGCCATTTCGACATGGCGCTGATGGCGTCCGCCCTTAAAGACAAAGAGCAGATTGAGAATGTAGGCGGTGAGGTTGGAAAAAATGAAGCAGATGACGCTGTCGATGACAAAGTTGCGCGAGCGGATGGCCTCAGTGATCGGTTCGGGCGAAAGGTTCAGAAGTTTAACGAAGAGATCATCATGGGTAAGCGCGGGGAACAGAAACCATGCGAAAAGAAAAAAGAGGACAATATCAACGCCGGTGGCAATGCCGCCGCAGATGCCGTATTTGATGAACTGCAAAACGGGATGCTCTTTATTGGTCAGAAAAGAGTGGATGTGTTTTTTCATTGGCGAGAGTCTGCCTGCAAAACCCGATCAAATCAAACCGCGAGTTTCCAATGTTTGGAATCTAAAAAATGGTTTTGCCAGACTTCCCAGTACCCTCGGAAAACTTGCGGCAAAATCATTAAGGGCAAAATAATGGAAGAAGGAGTTTTGGGGAATCAAACATCCCATGAAGTGGAAAGGGTTTCGGGCTCTCCGCCATCCGCTCGAATGAGCAACCACCGCAGCAAACCGAAAATCGCGAACGGAATGACCATGGCGATCATCATGAAGCGGATGAAGCCGAGGTGATAGACCGGGTTTTCGATGGCGGCGTAGATATTCCAGAAAATGAACAGGCAGCAGAGCCAGACCGTCGTGAAGTTGGGCAAGGCGTCGCCGGAATGCATCCATTTGAGACCGGGCGCGCGTTTTTTGGTGACGGGAAAGAAAAGGTTGGAGCCCATGTGGCCCAACTGGTCTTCGATGATATGAATGACATAGGCCCCGAAAATAACCGCGCCCGCTTTCCAGGTGACCAAGGAGGCCAGACCCGCCAGCAATGCGCCGATTACGAGTGAATGCGACCAGTTGCGGTGCCACGGAAGAAAATCCGTTTCCACTTCGCCGACTTCATTTCGTTTAAACAGGAAGCTGGGCCCGTCAAAAATATCCACAGTGCAGACCGGCTCATAGCCCTGTTTGACTGTTGCGGAAAATTTGGAAACGCCAACGGGGCGGTCGGCAGGCAGCGAATCGGGCTGCGGCACCTGCCCTGTACTGACGACGGGGCCGAACTGCACGCGCACTTCACCCTCACCGGGATCAATTCCTACACGATACTGCCGCCAGTTATCGGCACTCAGTTTGATGGTGGAGAGCTTGAGGGTGATCGGGGTGCCTTCCGCCGCCGCAGAAATGGCGGCGGCGACCTGATCTGCAATCGGCTGCGGGTCGAGTTGCTCGGAACAGGGCTCGACGCGAACATCGTGCGGATAGAAGAAGCGGTAGAATTTAAAATCAATGGTGTCGGGCAGGATTCCCGCGACCGCGCCCAGAACAAAATACACGGCATTGCCGTTCTGCGCCGCCTCGACCGCCCACGGACAGAAGGAGGCAACCGCTACGCCGGAAATAAAATGGGCAATACCTTTCATAGCAATCCTAAGAAGGCGGCGACGGGTTCGCCGATGCCGGACATGTTGCAGGCGATAGGCAGCAGCAGCATGCCGAGGCAGTTGAGCCGGCGCGAACCGAAGAGTACGGGAAGAAGGCCGATACCGGTGGCGACGATCATGACGAAGAGCCCTGTCCATCGGGTGATGGAAAAGACCAGCGCCACTATGATGGCGAGCGCAAAAACGGATATCCAGCGGTAGTCTACTTTTTTCATCAGCTTGAGTGTCCATTTGGTGAGCGGTGACAAGAGCAGGAAAGAAACAGCGCCGGAAAGCGCAATGGAGCCAAGCGCAAGGTAGAAGTCACAGGTGCGCGGCGTGTAGAGCCCCCGAATAATCCACGCGCCGCCGCCGCGCGTGAGATAGAGGCCGGGCACGAAGAAAAGCATGAGCGCGCCGGTGTAGTAAACCGTTTTGGAGACGCCCTGCGACATCATGAAGATGCGTTCGTCGCGCTGGGCGGTGGCGTGCCCAGCGAGCAAGCCGCCGACCCCGCCGG
>JAOZSE010000010.1 GCA_029939835.1 Pontiellaceae bacterium | reverse complement strand
CCCTATCGCACAAACGATCTGGAAGCCCTCGCCGCGCAGTGCACCCGCACCGAAACCGAAGCCGATGCCGCCGAAAAAGAAAGTATTGCCCTGCGCCGAGCCGAATACTACCGCGACCTGCTCTACAAAGGCGAAACCGGCCCCTATAAAGCCTGCATCATTAAGATTCTAGGCAAAGGCCTGTTGATTGAACTGCCCGACACCCTGCAGCGCGGACTCATCGCCTTTTCATCCATCATCGACGACCGCTACGAAGTCAACGCCTCCAGAACCAAAGCTACCGGGCAGCGCCACCGAAAAGTTTTTAAAATTGGCGACCTGCTCGAAGCCGACCTCGTCAAAGTGGACATCGCGCGCAACTTCGTCGATTTCCGCCTCGCCGGACAGGCTGCGCCGCGCGGCGCTTCAAAAGGCGGCCCGCCGCGCAGCAAAAAGAAGAAAAAGCCGCAGGTCACCTTTACCGGCGACCGCCCGCGCGGTGCCAAACCGAAAAAACGCCGGAAGCGGAAATGAAGTAGCCATTGTCATAGACGAGGCTGGACTCGACCAGAGGGAGAAAGCCTCGTTTCTTGACGAGGAATGACCGAAGGGAATGGCAACCCTCGTCTACGTTGACGCACCCGGAAAACATGCGGCTACAGCTTTCCCTAAATCGCTAAACCCCGGAAAAAATTACCTGCAAAACAAAAAACGGGTGTCCCGAAAATTCAGGACGCCCATTTCGACGAAAAATTGATCTGGAACTAATATTTGCGAACTCTACGAAACACACCAATCGCACCGGTAGCCACGACCATCAATAATGCGGTTGCCGGCTCCGGTACCGGGGCATGAATCGGGCCGAGTCCCTGCCCGACCGGCTCATCCCAGTCCTCATTAAGAACGGTTGAAGATGTCAGAAAACCAACCGTCACAAGCGGCTGCTCCGTGTTGTACCCGAAGTAGTAAACTCCGTCGCTGATGCTGCCGCCGCCATCTTCCTGCCACTGGAGTACCGCATCTGTATTTCCTATGGAAGTAGCGATGAGTCCATGCTCAACATAATTGGTATACGGCTCACTGATACTGGCAATATTTATCGTCCAGTTCTGGCTAACACCAAGGGCATCAACAACAATAAAGTCCGACCCTTGACTCACCCACCCATTAACTGAACCGTCAGCGAACCAGCCGTTATGGAGGTAGTCGATGGATTCCGTCGTACCTAGCGTTACTCTGTAAAGAATATCCCGGGTAATCGGCGCAGTTGCGAAGCCGTGGCACTCAACGGTAATGGCCTGTCCGGCGAGCGGGAGAAGCATGCAAAGCGCACTGATGAGCAGTATTGCAGTTTTCGTTTTCATCTTTTCACTTTTCTTTCTTTTATCTTTTAAAGAACATTTCTTATACCTCATTATTTCACAAGAACAAGAATATTTTCCCTCGCATATTTATATCAAAAATGATCGTTTTTGTCTTTTTTAAAGTTTCTCATTAGGCAACTCGCTGGGAGACAAGTGTTTATCCGAGCTCCGCTCTGAAATCGACACCATCTGTGCTTTTTATTCAATGAAAGATTCTTCTGACGACGGGCGTCGGATGAAATTGGTAGGGACGGCTCGCCGCGTGTCCGCCGAAGCCTTGGCAAAGGAGGACGCCGTCCGCTCTTGGGCGAAGCCCAGAAGAGGCGGCGCTTTCGGCGAAAGCGCCCTGCCTTTTCGAAGAATGTATTCACCCGCGCAGATCGGTTGAGGAGATATCTTCGCGGAAAAGATCTTCAGGAACCGGCGCAAAGAGAACCTCGAATCCGTCCGGCAATTTCAAGTCGCTGAGTGTTAGGAATTTTTCTCGCCGGGTGGGGTCACCCGGCCTACAGGCACGTCCGGCAACAAGAAAACGGGTCTCCAACGCTTTGAAGTCACGCCACATTTCCAGCCAGCGCCCGGTAGGGATACCGGGCCTACAGCTTTCTTCTGTAGGCCGCGTGCCCTCCCTGTCCTGCGTAGCTTCAGCGAAGCTGGAACGCGGCGTTTCCCGGCAATACGCCGGATCAACAAGCCGTGCGGCGGTGTCATATCCCAGAACGAATTTGGTTTTAGGAAAGAGTTCCGCCTTCCGGACAAAACGCGGGGCGTCGGTGAGGGCCACGGGAATATCTTTGATGGCGGCGACGCGGCGTAAGCACTCGGCTTCTTCGAGCGGTGGCTTATCCACATTGGCGCAGGAAAGTTCGAATACGCCGGACAAGCCGGTCATTTGCTCCGCCGCTTTAAGCAGGTTTGCGTGCCCCTGGTGAAACGGGTTGAAGGAGCCGGGAAGCATGAGGCCGTGTTCCGCACCGACAGCGTACGCGATCAGCGTGAGCAGCCAGTCGCTCAAAAGAGCTTCCTGCTCTTCGCGGGAGGTTTTAGACAGGTGGAGCGCATAAACTTTTTCGGCGCCGGCGGTTTTGATGCAAATGAAGGCGCGGTCGGCGCCGCGCCGCTCGTGATCGGTTTGCAGCGCCGCAGTACAGGCGATTCCCATAATGTAGGACAGGCTTCCAGCCTGTCCAGACAGGCAAGATGCCCGTCCTACATTAAAAGCCACTTCGGCCAGTTTGCGGGCGGTTGCGGGAGAAACGGAATGTTCCGGTTTTTTTTCGAGGAATCGTTCGATCGCTTCCGGCGAATAGGGTACGTGCGCCTCAACGACGAAGTGCGACGCGCCGGGCGCGGTAAGCAGGGCGTTGACGGCGCTCGATCCGCCGCCGGTAGTGACAAGTACCGCACGATAGCCGGAATTGAGAATCCGTTCTATGCGGTCAGTGTTCATTGGAAAACTTAAAATCGCTATTCAACGATTTTGATTTCGGTGATTTCGATAACTTCTTTGGGCACGTCGCCCGGATCAGTTGCTACACCCTTAATAGCGTCTGCAACATCCATGCCCTCGACTACTTTTCCGAAGACACAATAGCCCCACCCCTGCGGCGTCGGCGCGGTATGATCCAGGAAGCCGTTATCGACGACGTTGATGAAGAACTGTGCGCCTGCGCTGTGCGGATCGGAGGTGCGGGCCATGGCGATAGAGCCTTTTGTATTTTTAAGGCCGTTGTTGGCTTCGTTGTCTACGGTATGCGGCGCTTTTTTCTGCTTCATGTCGGCCGTAAAGCCACCGCCTTGAATCATAAAGTTGTTGATGACACGGTGGAAGATGGTTCCGTTGTAGTGACCGCTTTCGACATATTTGAGGAAGTTCGCGACGGTATTCGGAGCCTTGTCCGCGGCGAGTTCGAGTTTGATATCCCCTTTGGTGGTTTTCATTAAGATCATGGTTTTGGTTTCCTTTAGAGGCTTGGGTTCCACTTTTGTTTCGATTTCTTGCTGCGAGCAGCCCATCAAAAGAGACGCTGCCGCGAACAGGGTAAATAAAATTTTCAGGTTGTTTTTCATGTGCAAAAACCTATTGGTGTTTCGGGGTGATGTCTATAAAGTTCGTTCGCAATTTATGAAAGGAACCCGGCTGTGAAAAGTGACGCCTCTGCCATTCTGCTGATTTCGTGCTCGGACCGGAAGGGTCTGGTGTGCGCCGTGACCGATTTTCTGATGCGGCATAACGGCAACATTATTGATCTCGAGCAGCACACAGACACCGAGGAAGGCACATTTTTTATGCGCGTGGAGTGGGAAATGGCCGCCTTTGCTCTTCCCCGCGATCAGATCAGCGAAAAGTTCAGCCTGCTCGCCGACCGCTTCGACATGAAGTATGAGCTCCATTTTTCGGACTACACGCCGCGCATGGCGATCTTCGTCTCAAAATTTTCGCACTGCATCCATGACCTGCTGGCACGCTGGAACGCCGGCGAATGGCAGGTGGATATTCCGCTGATTATCAGCAACCATCCGGATCTCGAGCCGCTGGCAAAAATGCACGGTATTGATTTCCATTGCATCGCGGTCGCTAAAGACAACAAAGCGGAGCAGGAAGCAAAGCAGATGGAATTGTTGAAGGAGTACAGCATTGATGTGATGGTGCTGGCGCGTTACATGCAGATTCTTTCAGACCGCTTCTGCGAGGAATATCCCAACCGCATCATCAACATTCACCACTCATTCCTGCCCGCCTTTGTCGGTGCAAAGCCGTACCATTCGGCCTACCAGCGCGGCGTGAAAATTGTCGGCGCCACCAGCCACTACGTTACCGCCAACCTCGACGAGGGGCCGATTATTGACCAGGAAGTGATGCGGGTCTCGCACAAGGATTCGGTGGAAAGCCTGATTCGCAAAGGCCGCGACCTGGAAAAAATGGTGCTGGCCCGCGCCGTCTGGGCACACCTGCAGAACAAGGTGCTGGTCTATAAAAACCGCACGATCGTCTTCAACTGATCCATGGGCAAAATCCAAAGAGAACGCCGCCGCCCTTTTGAAACCGCCGCCCTGCGCTTTGCGCTGGCGGCTGTTCCGCTTCTGCCGCGTCCGGTCTTGCTGGGGCTGGCGCAGGCCGGTGGTCGGCTGGGTTACTGTTTTGACCGCCGCGGACGGCGGATCGGGCTGGCCAATCTGGAGGTTGCATTCGGCGACCAAAAAAGCTCCCGTGAGAAAAAACGAATTCTCCGCACCGCCTATATCACCATGACGCGCACCTTCCTCGACGTCATCTGGTTCGGTCGACATCCCGCTAAACGGCTGGAAAAATATGTGGCCATTGATGAAAGCATGGAGCGTTTTTTCTGCAAAAAAAGCCAAATCTGGATTACCGCGCATTTCGGAAACTGGGAGGTAAGCGGCCAGGTGATGGCGCTCAAGGGCGAGCCGTTTCACGGCATCGCCATGCCGGTTAAAAACCCGGAGGTAAACCGCCTGCTGCTTCAACAACGCGAGGTGACCGGCCAAAAAATTATTCCGCGCAAAGGGGCGCTGCGCAAACTGCTCGGCGTTCTCCGCAACAACGGCAAGATCGCTTTTCTGGTTGATCAAAATACTGATGAAAAAGAAGGTGGTGTCTGGGTCGATTTCTTCGGACTGCCCGTACCGGTCACGTCCGCGGCGGCCGCGCTGGCCGCAAGGATCGGCAGCGAAATCCTGATCTTCTTCTGCGTGCCGCAGCGCGGCGGACGCTATCGTGTTTATACAACTGAGACGTTCGCCCCCCCATCCGACACCGGCAACGAAGCCGCGCAGCGGCTGACGCAGCAGATTCTCTCCTCCATTGAGCGCGAAATCCGTAACCATCCTGAACACTGGCTCTGGATGTACAAACGCTGGAAAAAAATAAACCGCCCCGAAGATTCGGAGCGGTATCCCTTCTACGCCAGCCGCAGTTAAAGCCGCGTACCGGGGGGAATGACGGTGTTTTTGGGAATAACGATGACGCCGTCACGAACAATATAGAGATCGGTCTGCTCCCCTTCTGCTTTTCCGGCGGGTGAAATGTAGACGCTGTCGCCGATGTGGACGTTTTTGTCGAGGATGGCGTTTTTGATGTAACAGTCTTTCCCAATCCCCAGCGCGGGAACCCCGGGTGCTTTTTTCGCCAGCGCTTTCTCGTGCTCATAATAATCGGCGCCCATGACGACGGAGTGTTCAATGACCGTACCCTCACCGATCACGGCCCGCGTACCGATCACCGAATGCAAAATGCGATGGCCCGAAACAATGCACCCGTCGGAAAGCAGGCAGCGGTTGAGGTCGCAGCAGTTGATTTTTGACGGCGGCAGATAGCGCATGTGGGTGTAAATCGGCGCTTTGGTATCATAAAAGGTAAACTCCGGAACCAGATCGGTCAGCGCCAGATTGGCTTCGTGAAACATGCCGAGGGTTCCGATATCTTTCCAGTAGCCCTCAAAAATGTGACTGAACACCTTCCGTTCTTCAATGGCCTGCGGAATGATGTGCTTTCCGAAATCCGTCTCATCGCTGCCGCAGAGCAGCTCAGACAGCACCTTGGCGTTGAAGATATAAATCCCCATGCTGGCGAGGTAGCGCTCGTCTCTATACATCGGCGCGCGCAGCGCATCCAGTCGCGGCGTATCGCCGGGCTTTTCAGCAAACTCGACAATCCGGTTCTTTTTATCAACATGCATGATACCGAGGGATCCTGCCTCGCTTCTCGGAACGGGTTTGGTGCAGATCGTCACCTCCGCGTCGCGCTCCATGTGTTCTTTGATCACTTCCTCGAAATCCATCCGGTAGAGCTGGTCGCCGGAAAGAATCACCACGACATCCGGATCGTTGTGCATAAAATACTTGCTCGACTGACGAACGGCATCCGCAGTGCCCTGGAACCAGCCTTCCGAGTCCGGCGTCTGTTCGGCCGCCAGCATCCGGACCGCGCCGGGGGAAAACTGATCGAACAGGTAGGTGGATTGGATATGGCGGTGCAGCGAAACGCTGTTGAACTGCGTCAGCACGTAAATGGATCGGATACCGCTGTTGATGCAGTTACTGATCGGAATATCGACCAGCCGGTATTTGCCGGCAATCGGCACCGCCGGTTTTGCCCGATCCGTGGTAAGCGGCTGCAGCCGCGTTCCCGCTCCCCCTCCCAGAATCAGCCCGACCACATTTGGCATAATTTCCGCTCCGTCTGCTGTTTTCGTTAACTGCGAACGGCCTCTTTATAAGCGGTGCGCTCAAAGCGCACCAGCTTAAAATTGTTAGCGTTCCGTTAATTCTTCATTCAGCGACTCTTGTCGCCTGCCTCGGCAGCAGCCCTTAATCCCTCAAGGTCTCGTACTCTTTCGGCATGCGGCTTTCAATGAGGCTGTAAACCGCCGGAATAACGAAGAGCGTCAGCAGTGTGGAAGTCGTCAGGCCAAACACCACGACTACCGCGAGCGGACGTTGCACCTCAGAACCGATGCCGCGCGAAAGCAGTAGCGGAAGCAGTCCGAGCACAGTCGTCATCGCCGTCATCAATACGGGGCGCAAGCGAAGCATCCCGCCTTCGAGCACAGCATCGTGCAGGCTCTTTCCCTCGCATCGAAGCTGATTGAAATAGCTGACGAGCACCACGCCGTTTTGCACCGCAATCCCGAAGAGCGCGATGAAGCCGACGGCGGCGGGCACCGAAAGGTATTCCCCGGTGACCAGCAGTCCAAAGATCCCGCCAATCAGCGCGAGCGGAATATTCACAATGATGATAAAGGCGTCGCGCCACGCTCCGAAAGTCATCCAAAGCAGAATGAAAACTGCCATAATCACCAAGGGAACGATAATCGAGAGGCGCCGCATGGCGCGCTGCTGATTTTCAAACTGACCGCCGTACTCCACAAAATATCCGGTCGGCAGCTCAACGTTCTCAGAAATCCGTTCGCGGATTTCATCGGCCACACTCCCGAGGTCGCGCCCGCGCACATTGCCCTGCACAATCCAGCGCCGCTGATTTTTCTCGCGGTTAATCTGAATCGGCCCGACCACTTCGTTCACGTCGGCGACCTGCTCGAGCGAAACAAACGAGCCGCCGTCCGTGGGAACCAGCAGGTTGCGGAGCGCATTCGGGTCGGCGCGAAACGCCTCCTGATAGCGCACATGAATTCCGAAGCGGCGGGTGTTGAGCAGAATCTGATCAATCGGCTCCCCGCCGATCGCCAGCTCGACGAGCTCAAGCACATCGCTGACAGCGATGCCGTAGCGCGCGCAGGCGGCGCGGTCGACCGCAATCTGCACCTGCGGCTGACCGAAGCTCTGCTCGACCGATAGGTCAACTAATCCCGGAACATCTTCGATGGCCTCTTTGATCTCTGCCGCCGTTGTCTGCAACACATCGAGGTCTTCCCCAAACACTTTGATTGCTATCTGCGCTTTAATTCCCGAAAGCAGTTCGTCGAACGCATTCTGAATCGGCTGGGTAAAGTTGAGTTGCGTGCCGGGAAGTTCCGCCAGCGCTTCTTCCAACTCAGCAACCATCTCTGCCTTATCGGTGCCGGGATGCATTTCAATATGGATCTCTGCATAATTGACCGGGTGCGGATGACTCCCCGCCTCGGGCCGTCCGATCCGCGAGATGGTTTCTTCCACCTCGGGGTGCTCCATAATCTCTCTTTCGATCCGCATCACCGTTTCGGTCGCCGCTTCCAGAGAAATGGAGGGGGCCATGGAAACCCCGATCAGAATGGAGCCTTCTTCGAGCGTCGGAATAAACTCGGTTCCAAGCATCGGAAAAATCAGCAGGCTACCAGCGAAAACTGCCCCGGCAACGAGGACCACCCGACCATGCCGCTTCAGCGCACCTTCGAGCAAGGGGCGATATGCCGCTTTGAGTTTTTCCAGCAACGGGCTCTCTTTATGTTCGCCCTGCTTGACGAGGTAGCAACTGAGAACCGGCGAGACGATCAGCGCAACGGCCATCGAGCCGAGCAGTGCAAAGGTGATCGTAAACGCCATCGGAGTGAACATTTTTCCTTCGACTCCCTGCAGAGAGAAAATGGGCAGAAACACCATAATGATGATCGCCGCTGAAAAGAAGACCGGGCGACTCACTTCGCGCGCGGCGGCCAAAATGACTGCTGATTTTTCGCGCGAACGGTTTTTCGGAAGCCCGAGGTGACGATAGATATTTTCGACCATCACAATGGCGCCGTCACCGAGCATCCCGATCGCAATAGCAATTCCACCGAGCGACATCAAATTGGCGGAAACCCCGTTCGTGCCCATCATAATGACCGCGATCAAGGCACAAATGGGTAGCGATAGAACCACGACCACGGCACTGCGCAGGTTGCCCATGAAAACCAACAGGGTCAGCGCAACCAAAAACGCTCCGGCCAGCAGGGCCTTCTTCACCGTTCCCGTGGCCTGCTCAACCAGCTCGGCCTGCTCGTAGTACGGAACAAGTTTTACGCCCTGCGGAAGCGACGCCTGAACTTCGGCGACTTTGACGTAGAGCTTTTCAATGACCTCCGAGGTGTTTTCGCCGAACAGCTTGAGCACCAGCCCGGAAACCACTTCCTCCTCGCCATTATGCGTGACAACTCCGCGACGAAGTTCACTGCCGTACTCCACGTCGGCCACCGCGCCCACCGTGATCGGCACGCCGTCGACGACCCGCACGGGAATGTCGCGAATCTGCTCTAGATTCTCGATCAAGCCGATTCCGCGCACCAGCGACTCTTCCGAACCCAACACTAAAAACTGCCCGCCCGCGTTACGGTTGTTCGATCGGATCGCCTCGACCAGTTCGTCGAGCGACAGGTTATAACGATGCAGTTCGTACGGATTGACCTTCACTTGATACTGAAGGACATGCCCGCCGATCGACAGGATATCGGTCACGCCCGGCACCGATTGAAGCTGGTATTTCACCACCCAGTCGTTGAGTTCACGCAGATAAATGTCTGGTTCTTTGCCTTCGGTATCCGCCGTTTCATCAATGGTTAGGTAATAAATGAAAATTTGTCCCAGCCCGGTCGTGATCGGCCCGAGTGCGGGCGGCTCGTGCATCTCCGGCAGGTCGGCCATCGCGGCGGCGAGCCGCTCGGCGACTAGCTGGCGCGCGAAATAAATGTCGGTGTCATCCTGAAAGTAGACATAGATCACCGCCATCCCGAACGCAGAGGTCGACTTGATCTGCCTGACGTCCGGCAGGCCGCTCATCGCGTTTTCAATCGGAAAGGTAATCAGGCGCTCCACCTCTTCGGGCGCCATGCCATGCGCCTCGGCAAAGACCGGCACCATGATCGGCGAAATATCGGGAAAGGCATCCACCGCCATCTGGCGATAGGAAACCACCCCGAACACAATAATTCCAATGATGGCGGCGACCACCAGCCCGCGCACCCGTAAGGAAAATTCAATCAGGCGATTTATCATATTCTCTCTCCTGTACGGGCGGAATGCATCCCGCCCCTACTTAAATTTTCATTAATGCCCGTGCCCGGCGTGCGGGTCGAGTCCGCTGGTGACAAGTTCGGCTTTCAGGTCAAACGCGCCGTGGGCGACATACTTCTCGCCCGGCTCCAGACCCGATTCGATCTCCACGAATCTTTCATCGGAAATCCCAATATGAACATCGCGCGGTTCAATCCCGTCTTCGTCCTGAATGAAAACAATGGTTTCTCCATTCATCGTTTGAACGGCATCTTTTTCAACCCGGACACGGGCCTGAACTGACTCCACAGCGGCCTGCGCACGAACAAAGGAACCCGGGGAAAAACCGTCCCCTCCGCCGGTCAGAACGCAACGCGCCTTCATGGTGCGCGTTTCCGGATCAATCAGCGGACTCACATAATCAATCACGGTTTCAACCTCGTGACCATCGGCGGCAATCAGATGCACCTCCTGCCCCTTCTCCACCGCATGGCGGTATTGCGGGAAGACATGAACCTCCACCCAGACGCTGGAGAGATCGACGACTTCAAACAGCGCCGTCTCTTCGTCCGCCAGTTCCCCGGCCGACTTTCCGCGGGAAACAACCGTGCCCGCTACGGGCGCTTTGACCGGATAATTGGCAAGCGTCTCACGACTTTCAATCGTCGCCAAAATATCGCCCTTTTCTACGGCATCTCCGATCTCCACATAAATCTCACGAACCGTGCCCGCATATTTCGGCGAAATAGCGGCGGCACGATCCCGATTGATCTGAATCTCTGCCGGGAAAGACGCCATCCGCTCCACGATCCCGCCCGCAACCATTTCAATTTCAAGCTCGCCGTGTTCCTCGTGACTCTCAGCGGCATGATCGTGTCCCGCGTGGTCGTCGTGCTTCGCCTCTTCCGCAACGTGGGCACAGCCTTCGTGTTCGTCATGCTTCGCCTCTTCGACGGCATGGTCGTGTCCGGCATGATCCTCATGCGTATCAACTACGGGAGAAACAACGGGTGTGCAAGACGTGCAGTTCGGATCTGTACATTCGTGTTGCGCCTGTGCAGTCATCCCTAAAAAGAAAACGAACGCTCCAACCATCCAATATTCCACTTTTCCAATATTCCCACATTCCATTCTCATTATTCTTCTCCTGATTTAAATTGAGTCAGCGTTGCAGCGGCCTTTTGTGCCTCCAGCACCGCTTCAACATATTGAATTTGAATTCCTGCCAGATTCTGCTGCGCCTCCAGCAACTCCATCCACGAATAGCGCCCGGCTTCATATCCTTTCCTACTCAGTGCATAAGCCTGCTCCGCTTTGGGAATAATCCGCTGTTCATACTGCGCGGCTTCCGTCGCCGCGCTTTGATAAAGTAGCGACACCTGATCCAGCTCACGCTGCAGGTCACGCTGCATCTGATCACGTTCCGCGCGCAGAGCCTCCGCTCTCAAAAGAGCGGCCTCATTCTCCACACGACCTGTTTTACGAATAGAGAGGGGTATGGACGCGGCCACCACAAAAGACTGCGCTTCATCGGCCGCATCATATTTAACCCCAGCCCCCAGCGAAAGATTCCGGGTGTTGCCGATTTTCGCCAACCGGGCTTCCGCCCGGGTCATCTCTTCCTGTGCGGACAGCCATTGCAGTGCCGGGTGTGACTCATCAACCGTCAACTTTTCTGCGGAAGCCAACTGGTAAAAGTCGCCGGACAGCTCGTTCAATTCTTCCAGAGGCAGCCCCAATACGGAAGCCAGACTTTTTCGTGCGGAGTCCATATCCCCAAAACAGCATTTCATTTCGAGAAGAATTTCTTCGAGCGCCAGATCGGCCTGCACGGCCTCCAACTCTGAAGCCCCGCCAGCCTCATGACGCTTTTTTGCCGCCTCCGCGAATTCCCGGCCCAACTTTTCCTGATTGCGACGAATCCGCAGAATCTCCTGTTGAGCCTGTGCCTCCGAAAAAGCGGTACGCACCTGCGCATCCAAGGCCCGCGTACTACCCAAAACCGTTTCCGCCCGCATTCGCGCAAGTTGTCCGGCAACAAGCCTTCTGTTTTTTGACACGCCGCCGAAGGGAATCTTTTGGCTCAACATGACGGCGTATTCCGCCTGATTAAAACCATCGTTATCGCCGTCTACGCCCTCTGCCTCGACCTCGATCTCCGGGTTTTCCCACAGCCCAGCAATATCCGCACTACGGATTGCCGCCTGCTGCCGGGCGTGCTCCGCTTTCAAACGGGGTGAATTCTTTCGGGCAAGTTCAGTGGCTTCATCCAGCGTCAGTGCCTGACTGGTGAATGACAACCCAAGCAGGGCTGTCCAAAAAATTAAATGTTTCATTTATGATCTCCTGATTTGCGGAACTTACGTTCCGGTTATTCGTTATTTGTTATTGGTTATTAGGAGGAACCTTTGCGGATCACTTACCTA
The DNA here is from genome assembly GCA_029939835.1 of Pontiellaceae bacterium. Lineage (GTDB taxonomy): Bacteria > Verrucomicrobiota > Kiritimatiellia > Kiritimatiellales > Tichowtungiaceae > Tichowtungia. The sequence goes on along the minus strand of JAOZSE010000010.1, from coordinate 20,030 downwards.
AATAACTGATAACCGCTAACCGATAACTGCTTCGCAGAATGCGAAGCCGATCAAATCAGAAGCTGAACAGTTTGGAGACGCTGAAGGTCTCCGGAAGGATGGGCCACCGCCACAAACATTGGACGGGTGGTTTCGAAAATGGTGATAAGCTGAATCTGGCGAACCGGAATTTCCAGCGAGGAACCCGGATTAGCCGGTACAATCTGCGTCGAGTCCGAACAGGGGCTGTCCGCGCAGGCATGGCATTCGGCATGATCAGCAGCATAAACCTCAACCGTCACAAATTCATCGTGATGGTGCTCGCCTGCATGAGCGCACGGAAGTATCAGCGCAAAGAGTGCGAGCAGAGCCAGACTGGTTTGCAGTATTTTCATAAAAGTCGCGTATTATACCTATTATAGAGGACTTTTTTCAAGCCGGTTTATTCTTCAAGTTCCTCGATCTCGACGGGGCACTCCGGCAGCGCTGCCAGAAAAAGCCGGCCATACCATTTGGTTTTGACGCGCGGGTCGAGAATTACCACCGTACCTTCGTCGCTCGCTGTGCGGATCAGCCGTCCCGTTCCCTGCCGGAACTTAATCACCGCGGACGGCAATGAATATTCCTTAAACGGATCCCCTCCGTTCGCCTTGATCTGTTCCAGGCGCGCCTCCACCAGCGGCTGATCCGGAACAGCAAACGGCAGGCGGGTGATGATGACGCTGCTGAGCGCCTCGCCGCGCACGTCCACGCCCATCCAAAAGCGATCCACTCCGAACAGCACGCCCGCCCCATGCTTCCGGAACCGGCTAAGCATGGCCTGCGGCGGGAGCCCGGCGCCCTGCACAAAAATGCCATAGCCGTCTGCTTCGAGCTGTTCGTTGAGCCGCTCGGCTGCCCGCCGCATAAATGCCGCGTTGGTGAAAAGGACAAACGCCCGCCCGCGGCTACGCTCAATCCAGCGCGGCAGGACGTCAATCACCGCGCGCTCAAAGGCCGCTTTTTCGCCGGGATCGGGCATATTCGCGGGCACATGCACCCGCATCTGCCGAACGTAGTCGAACGGCGAACCGACACAGCACTCGTCGCAGTGCTCCGCGCCGACCCGTCCGCGAAACCATTCAAGGTTTTCGCCGACGGCCAGCGTGGCGCTCGTCATGACCACGCACGGCACTTCGTCAAACAGCATCGTTTTGAGGAGCGGCGCCACATCAACCGGAGCCGAATGAATGACGGTTTGCTTGCGCGTTTTACCTTCCAGCCCCGCCCAGTAGACGTGCCCTTCCTCACTCTGTTTTAAAAACGCTAAAATCGACTCGAAAAAATAGTTCCCCTTCATCCACGCCGATTTCAGTTCGGCCTTCAGGTTGGGATCATCTTTCAAATCCCTCATTACTCCGAGGAGATGCCCGTTGAGTTCCGAAATCAGATCCAGAAGTCGCGTCTCAATTGCGGGCGGCTCGCGAAGGCGCACGGTACTCTGAGTCTCGGAAAGCCGACAGTGCAACCGCATCGCTTTAAAAAACCGGTCGCTCTCGTCCCAGAGGCGATTGACGATGTCCGCGCCCTTGCCGTCGCGCGACACCGCGAAAAGGCCCTTGCGGTTATCGACCGTAAAGAGCCGGCGAAGCCAGTGCTCGACCGCGTAACGCGAAATCCGGAGCCCCAAATGATCCGCCGCGACATTCTCCATCTGGTGCGCCTCATCGAACACCACCATTCCATAGTCTGGAAGAAACGCCCCGCCCTCGGCGCGTACCGCCATTTCCGAAAAGAAAAGATGATGATTCACCACCAGCAGGTTTGCCTCGTGCAGTCCCGCCCGCGCCTTCATCAGAAAACAGCGATCAAACTCCGGGCACTTCTTGCCAAGGCAGTTCCCATGCTCCGAACAGACCACACTCCAGACATCGGCACTTGGCTGCGGTTCCAATTCCTGACGGCTCCCTTCCACCGCCGTATCCGCCCATCCACGAATACGATCCACCTCAAACTCTTTCGACGGATCAAACAGGTCGCTGCCCATTTTTCGCGCGCGGGCGAGACGCCGCAGGCAGAGATAATTGCTGCGGCCCTTGACCAGCCGCGCCTTAAAATCGACTCCCAGCGCCTTCTTCAAAAACGGAATATCCTTTTCGATCAGCTGCTCCTGCAAGGTAATCGTATAGGTCGTCACGACCGCGCGCACCTGTTGCGCCAGTGCGTTGAGAATGAGCGGAATGAGATAGGCAAAGCTTTTACCGACGCCCGTGCCCGCCTCGACCGCCAAATGGCACGAATTGGCACAGGCTTCAGCGACGGCGTGCGCCATCTGCTGCTGCTGGGGACGGATTTCGAAGGGGAAATCGTTGCCGGCGTGCGCTTCTTCGAGCGGACCGCCGGGCGCAAAAAAGTGGTCAGTTAGCTGCAACGTTTCGGGATGTTCAATCGGACGGATCATTCGTTACAGCGTACTGAAAATTTTCGAAACATTAGAACCCTTTCAGCCGTTTTGTTTTCAATGCAAAATCACAAAGTCCGCCAAGACTCGCAGAGAAAGCTCTGCGATCCTCCGCATCCTCTGCGCCTTTGCGTTTAGGAGCTAAAGACCGAGGAACTGGATGGCCAGACCGGAAAGGCAGATCGCGCCACCGGCAAGCGCATGCGTCCAGCGTTCCAGCCGTCCGAAGCGTGCAAAGCTCACGCCCCATGAGGTAGCCATGACGATGCCCATCATCGTGCCGATCGTCACTGCGCTGAAGACCACCGCCACCAGCACGGTACCGAGCAGGCTGTGTTTGGCCGCCGGATACATCAGCAGCGGAATCAGCGGCTCGCACGGACCGAGTACAAAAATGGTAAAAAGCACCCACGGGGTGATGTTGGCTTTGGCAGCCGGCTCATGCGAATGCGTGTGCTCCCCTTCGTGATGATGTGAATGAGCGGGCGCGCCCTCGCCTTCCAGATGGAGATGCGTATGCGGGCGGTTTCGGACACCGCGGTGAATGCCCCACGCCGCGTAGGCAAACCCGAAACCGATCAGCGCCCACGCCGCGAGATTACCGCGGAAGGCCTCAAAGGCTTCAAGCTTCATTACGGCGACTCCGAACGCGATACCGATCAGGCCGAGCACGACGGAACTGAGCACATGCCCCAACCCGCAGGCAAAGGTAATCCACGCCGTTTTAGTTGCGCTCCATTTGCGCGCACGGTTCATCACGATAAACGGCAGATAATGATCCGGCCCGAGGACCGTGTGAATAAAGCCGAGTGAAGCAGCGGTCCAGCAGAGAATGGCAATTTCCGTATTCATTATTAAACTCCAAGTGTTACGTATTTTTTATTAATCATATTATAAAAGCAACCGGCAAATCCCGTTTTACAGCCCGAACGCCCAGGTGAGACCGAGGGTCGCGGCGAAATCCGGGGCGTCGTCGCCGTGCAGGCTCGATCCCGCCGCGAGGTCGAGGGTCAGCGCATCCGATGCGCTCCAGCGGAAACCCGTGTTGTACTGCACAACCGTCTGCGTGCCGCCCTGCAGCTCTTTCTCCGCAAACACCTCGCCGACCCACTGCACCGTTTCGTTCAATTGGGCATCCAGCGCTGCTCCATAATGCGCGATATCACCGACCTCTTCCCCAGCGGGCTCGCCGATCCAGCTGTACCCGGCATTGACATGCAGACCGACGGTCTCGGTCAGCATTTTTGAAGCGATCCATGTGAGATCATAATCAATCTCGCCGCTGCCCAGCCCTTTGTCGTCATCCGCCGTCGGAAATTTTACCGAAAAGGAAAGCGCCTGCGCCGGAAGCCAATTGGTTTCAGAGAGAAACCCCCATTTGGCACCGAGAACCAGATCGCCGAGGCCGCTTTCGTGATCTTTTCCGGCGATGTGTGAACGCTCTTCAAACTGCCCGCCAAACCCGATGCCAACCGCAATATTCGGCAGCACTCCAGCGGTAAGCCCGACCGGAATCTCCCATGCATCACAGGCTGAGTCGTGCACAACTCTCGCGCCGATTTCGACTTCCAACTGCCCCTTGTCAACCACCCCGGCATCATCCACCGCCAGCGGACGCGCCGCAAACACGGTACCCGCTGTGAAAACAAGAACGACCGCTACAACCCTCTTCAAATCCTTCATCCTGAACCACCCCTTCGTTTGTGTTACGTTTGTAATACTCGTAACACTATGAGGCGGGCCGTGTCAACCGGTGAAACAAAGAAAGTGAATTATTAGAGCTTGCGGCCGGTACTTGCGGAAGTCAGCTCGCTCGATTTCACACCGCGCGTGGCTTTCAGCTGATCGGCCAGTTCGCGCACAGTGCCCGCCTCGCCTTTCACAATAATCACCTCAAGACAGTTGTCGTGGTCGAGGTGAACATGGGTCGAAGAGACAATCAGATCGTGATGATCGTGCTGAAGCTCGGTGAGTTTGTCCTGAAGCTGGCGCTGATGGTGATCAAACACCAACGTGATCACACCGACCACCTCTTCGCCCGCTTTCCACTCTTCGTCGATCAGTGTTTTGCGCACAAGATCGCGTACCGCTTCGGAGCGATTTGAGTAGCCGTGCTTCTTGAGATTGCGGTCAAACTTTTTGAGCAGACCGTCTTCCATTGAGATTGAAAACCGTTCCATCCTACCCCTCCGTTTCTTCGGTTTCCTCTGCTGCGACCCGTTTACGGGGCTTAAGCTGCGGGAAGAGAATCACGTCGCGGATCGCGTCCGAGCCGCTGAGAAGCATCATGAGGCGATCAATGCCGATGCCCATGCCGCCGGTCGGCGGCATGCCGGTTTCGAGCGATGCGAGGAAATCCTGATCGATTTTCGCCGAGTCGCCCCCCGCCTGTTCTTCAAAGCGGCGGCGCTGTTCAAGCGCGTCATTAAGTTCGCTGTACGCCGGGGCGATTTCCTTGCCGCCAATGATCAATTCGAAAACATCTACGAGCGACGGATCGTCGGCACACGGTTTAGCCAGAGGCACAAGGTGCGCTGGCAGGCGCGTGACAAACGTCGGCTGAATCAGCGTCGCCTCGATCGTCTTTTCGTAGATTTCGTGGGTAACGGCCTCAAAGTCCATCTCCGCGTCAACGAGCACATCGAGTTCATCGGCTTTGGCGACAGCCTCGTCGCGCGATTTGTCAAACCAGTCCGCGCCGAGGTGCTTGCAGACCAGGTCGTGATAAGTGATTTCATTCCACGGGGTTGCCAGATTGATCGTGTTGCCGCCCCACTCCACTTCAAGGCCGCCGAAAATTTTCTCTGCCAGATGGGTGACAAGACTCTGCACCAGCTCCTGCATCGTGCGCATATCGCCGTAGGCCTCGTAGATCTCGAGTGCGGTAAATTCGGGGTTGTGTGTACGGTCGAGCCCCTCGTTGCGAAAGTTCCGGTTCAGTTCAAACACGCGATCCATGCCGCCGACGATCAGCCGCTTCAGATACAACTCCGGAGCAATGCGGAAATACATATCCGTGCTGAGCGCCTGATAGTGCGTTTTAAACGGATTAGCCGCCGCGCCGCCGGCGATCTGCTGAATCATCGGCGTCTCCACTTCAAAGTAACCGCGCGCGGCAAGAAACACGCGGATTTCGCTCAGTACCGCGGTGCGCTTTTTGAAGAGATCCATCACCTCATCATTCGAGATCAGATCGAGCTCACGCTGACGGTAGCGCGTTTCGACATCCTGCAGGCCGTGAAACTTTTCCGGCAGCGGCAGGAGTGACTTCGCGAGCAGCGTCCACTCGTTCACACGAATAGTCTGCTCTTCGGTGCGAGTGATAAACAGTTCGCCAGAGACACCGATCGTGTCGCCAAGATCGAGCAGCTTAAACGCCGTAAAAGCGTCATCGCCGATCAGATCCTTTTTCACCATCAGCTGAAACTTTGCCGAACCGTCGGAAATATGGGCGAAGGCCATCTTGCCCATCTTGCGCATTGCGACAATCCGCCCGCAGGCCTTGACCTGTTTGCCTTCTTCAAAATTCGTGTGGAGTGCCGCCAGCGTGCCGGTGCGTTCAAACGCGCCGCCGTACGCCGGGAAGCCCGCCTCTGCGAGCTTTTCCATATTTTCAATCCGCTGTTGCCGATATTCATTATCCTGCATAGTTATCTCCTAGAGCATGCCGGAGGAGGGACTCGAACCCTCACAGTATTGCTACCGCTGGATTTTGAGTCCAGTGCGTCTACCAATTCCGCCACTCCGGCTTTGAGGAAGGCGTGAGAATAAAGGAAATATCGAATATCGAACAAGGAATATCGCAGGTCGAAGTGAAGCTCCCCGCAGCAACCCGCGGGGCATCTTGGTAGGGACCGCTCTCCGAGCGGTCCGCGGACGCCTCGGAGAGGCGTCCCTACCTTTCGAGGGACGCATTCATTCCCGCAGCAAGCCACGGGGCATTCTGCGACAATTTCGGTAAAAAAACAGACAGAGCACTCCTCCCGGCCCGACGGCCAGCCCTCCCGTGGAGAGGAACAAAAAAAAACCCTCCTTTCGGAGGGGAGGCGCTGAGCATCGCGAAGCGCGGGGAAGGTCTACTGATCGTACATCTCGTCGTAAAACTTGATGAACTCGTTTTTCTGATCGCCCTCGCGCACCTTGATCGCCGCGCGCGGATGTTCGTTGCGCTGCCCAGTGATCATGTAGGGAACGCTGTAGCCCCAGTCGATGGTTTCGCGCAGCGGAACCATCAGTTTTTCAACGGCTTCGATGATCGGCCGCTGGTGGAATTTGGGATTGCGCAGGAACCCGAGCAGCAGCTCGGTCGGGCAGTTGCCCGCCCCGCGGCCCATTCCGTCGATAGTTGAGTCGAGCATCGTGGCACCGTTAATGGCGCAGCAAATGGTGTTCACGTACGCCATCTGCTGATTGTTGTGCGCATGAATGCCTACCTGCTTTCCCTCGCCCATCGCGGCGAGATACCGGCGCATGAGGTCTTCGATCTGCTCGTAGTAGAGCGAACCAAAGCTGTCGACGAGGTACACCATATCGGCTTCGCTTTGTCCGATCAGTTCGAGGCCTTTATTGAGCTCGAACTCCGGTACAGTCGAGATCGCCATCAGGTTAATGGCGACCTCATAGCCCTTGTATTTGGCGTCTTTAGCCATATCCATTGCGGCAGGAATCTGGTGGATGTAGCAGGCCACACGAATGAGATCGAGTACACTCTGGTCAGCCGGAACAATGTCGCTCTCTGTGGTTCGGCCAACGTCTGCCATCACACTGAGTTTAATACCGGGATCCTCGTCACCGAAAAAGCGGTTGAGCGCATCCTCGTCGCACGATTTCCAGAGACCGTACTCATCGGGGCTGAACAGTTTTTTGTCTGCCTTGTAGCCGATTTCCATGTAGTCCACGCCCGCTGCCACAAGATTCTTGTGAACCATGCGTACGAAATCGTCACTGAACTGATGGTTATTCATCAGTCCCCCGTCACGAATCGTGCAGTCGAGTACCTTGAGTTGCGGCCAGTAGTCGACCGATTCCGAACTTATATCTTTCTCTTTCGTCATTTTTTTCTCCTTTAAACCCGTTCCGCTTTTTACGGCCTCCACCTTTTCGGCCATCCGTTTGAGAGCCTCTTCGCGATCCGCAGTCTGCAAAGACTCCGAGTACTGAACACCGTCCATCTTCTGCCGCCAGTAGTAAATTCCGCCGCGCAGCTTCAGATTTTTGATGCCTGTTCCTTCAAACGTACTCATAGTGCATCACCTGTATGAACAACTCTTATTTATAATGATGCGCGTATGATGCACTTTTTAAATTTATTGTCAACCCCCTCGGAACAAATTATTTGCCCCGGCCCGTTCATTCCACCATTATTCCATTTTCCACTATTCCAACATTCCAGGAGTTGATTATGGCTCATATCACGGTTCCGACAGCGGAAGCCCTGCTCGATCAGGAAATCAAGGTGCTCGACAAAGGATTTGTCCGGCTGGTGGATTACATGGGCGGCGATGACCGCATTGTGCAGACCGCGCGCGTCTCCTACGGCGAAGGCACCAAAACCCTCCGGCAGGACGCGGGCCTGATCGACTACCTCCTGCGCCATGAGCACACCTCCCCCTTCGAACACGTCATTTTCGAACTCCACTGCAAAATGCCGCTCTTTGTCGCCCGCCAGTGGATCCGCCACCGCACAGCGCGCCTTAACGAGATATCCGGACGCTACAGTGTCATGAAAGACGAGTTCTACCTGCCGCCGCGCGAACACATCAGCCTGCAAAGCGCCGACAACAAACAGGGTCGCGAAAACGAAGCCGTACCGGTTGAACTGCAGGACAAAGTTCTCGAACTGCTCAAGAGCGACCAGTCCGCCAGCTTCGCCAACTATGAAGAGCTTCTGGACGACGGTATCGCCCGCGAGCTGGCCCGCATCAACCTGCCGCTTTCGATGTACACCGAGTGGTACTGGCAGATGGATCTCAAAAACATGCTGCACTTCCTCAAACTGCGCATGGACTCCCACGCCCAGTGGGAAATTCAGGAATACGCCCGCGCCATCGCCGGCATCGTCAAAGCCGTCTGCCCGATGGCCTATGAATCGTTCGAGCGCCACGTCCTGCGCGGCGCCAAATTCTCCAGCGACGAGATCGCTGCCATCAACGATCTCATTGCCGGCAAAGAAAATCCGCTCGAAGGCCGCCGCCTCGCTGAGTTCGAAGATAAACTCTCCGGAAACCTCTCCCTCTTCCAAAAACCGGCCGAGTGAAACTCCCCGCAGCAAGCCACGGGGCATTTTTGGTAGGGACGGCTCGCCGAGCCGTCCGCCCTCCGAGAAAGCTCAGGACTGGCGGCGCGTTCGGCGAACGCGCCCTACCTTTTCGTTCGACGAAGAGAAATCAACCTAAGCGCAGAAGGTTTTCGCGATAGTAGGCGAGTTCGGCGGCGGAGGCGACGATGTCGTAGCAGGCGTCGTGCTGGCGGAGACGGCGCAGGTCGGCTTCGGGAAAATATTTTTTGACGGCTTTGGAATCATCCTTTTTAAACTCCGCCCCACCCGTCAGATCGAGCCATTGGATTTTAAGTGCAGAAACGTCGAGCAGACGGTAATGCAGACGGCTCACGAAGTCCGGGAAAAATTTACGCGCGAGCATCCAGTCGGTATGGATACTGTTGCCCGCCATCACCGGCCGCTTTTGGATCGTTTTGAGCGGCGTGCCGCACCAGCGGTCCAGCAAGGCGGTAAGTTTGGCATCCACCTCTTCAACGGGCACCGCGGCGCGCGACTGGCATTTTTTGATCAGATCGGGAATGTTTTTCTTCACCCAGGAACTGAGGTGCGCATTTTCGGGCAGCCGGATATAAAGATTGATGTCTTCCTCGGGCGGCGTAATACGCCGAAGGTCTTTATCCGTGAGCATGACGGCGACCTGAAGCAGGTGCGCCTCGTCGAGTTCGAGGGAGGTGAACTCGGTATCGAACCAGACATAGGCTGTAGATGCTTTTTTCATAGGACTAAGAAGTGTTTATTTCACAGGATGGCCGTCTAAATCTAGAACAATTTGCAGCCGCGATCCGTGATCGCGGAATCTCGGCGGGGTCACGGCCCCCGCCCTACAATAAAACTAACGGCTATCGTTTATCCATTGAGGATATCGAAGGTATCCGAAGCGATAACTTTTTCCTCGTCGGTGTGAATGACGAGCGCCTTCACTTTTGAGTTTTTGGAGGTGATAAGGGTTTTGTTGGCCCCGTTGGAGCGTTTGTTGAGTTTGAGGCCGATGTAGCCAAAGTTTTCGAGCACCTTTTCACGGATAAGGCCGACGTTTTCACCGATGCCCGCAGTGAAAACGATGGCGTCTACGCCGTTCATGGCGGCGATGTAGGCACCGATATATTTCTGGATGCTGTACACGAACATTTCGACAGCTTCGATACAGGCTCCACGGCCTTTTTCGTACCCGTCGATCACATCGCGCATATCGCGCTTGCCGCAGAGGCCGAGCAGTCCGCCATGCTTGTTCATTAGGCCGCTGACCTGCTCAACGCTCATATCCTGCGTCTGCATAATGTGCAGCGGAATGTAGGGATCAAGATCGCCGGAACGCGTTCCCATCAGCAGGCCGGCCAGCGGCGTGAGTCCCATGGAGGTGTCGACCGATTTGCCGCCGACGAAGGCGGTGATGGAACCGCCGTTGCCGAGGTGGCAGGTGATAAGCTTGAGCTTTTTGATCGGACGCTTGAGCTCTTTGGCGGCTTTCCGGGCGACATAGCCGTGCGAGGTGCCGTGGAAGCCATAGCGGCGGATCTTATGGACGGTGTACTGCTCCCTGGGCAGGCCGTAGAGATAGGCCTTGGGCGGCATGGTCTGGTGAATCGCGGTATCGAACACAGCGACCTGTTTCATTTTCGGCTGCAGTTCATAAACCGCCTGAATCCCCATCAGGTTGGGCGGATTGTGGAGCGGAGCCAGCACAGAGCTTTCCCGGACGGCTTTGACGACTTCCCCGTCGACCAGAACCGATTTGGTGAAATGCTCACCGCCATGCACCACGCGGTGGCCGACACCCGCCAACTCCTGCAGTCCGGCTAGGCAGCCCTTCTCCGGATCGGTGAGGATTTCAAAAATTGAATGAATGGCTTTCTTATGGTCGGGCAGTTCCACGAAAATATGGTCTTTTTCGCGGCCCTCTTTTTTGTGGTTGATGAAGGCGCCGGAGATGCCGATACGTTCGGCCCCGCCGGAGGCCAGCAGGATAAAGTCGTGATTGTTATCCTTCGCCTGATAAAGTTTGTATTTGATCGAGGACGACCCCGAATTGATCACCAGTATTTTCATGCTCCACTCCGTTTAAACACCCTGTGCCTGCACCGCCGTAATGGCGACCAGCCCGACAATATCCTCTGCGCTGCATCCGCGCGACAAATCATTCACCGGTTTATTCAGGCCCTGAAGCATCGGGCCGTAGGCTTCGGCGCCGCCAAGGCGCTGCACGAGCTTATAGCCGATGTTACCCGCGTTGAGATCGGGGAAAACCAGTACGCGCGCCTCGCCCGCCAGCGGGCTATCCGGTGCTTTGCTCTTCGCCACCTGCGGCACGATGGCTGCGTCAAGCTGGAGCTCGCCGTCGAGCCGGACGGCAGCCTCCGAATGCTCTTCAGCAAGAAGTTCTTTGGCCCGGGCCGTCGCTTCAACCACCTTCTTAACCAGCGAACTGGAGGCCGAACCCTTGGTGGAATAGGAAAGAAGAGCGACATCGCCGGGAATGCCAAACTTGAGAGCAGTCAGACCGCTACTGACCGCAATGTGCGCGAGTTGGTCGGCATCGGGATTTTCGACCAGCGCGCAGTCAGAAAAGACATAGGTGGTGTCCTGTACACACATGAACATGACGCTGGAAACAAACGAACCTTTGATGATCTGGAGCGCGGGGCGCACCGTGTCGGCGGTGGAATGGGCCGCGCCGGAAACCAAACCGTCGGCTTCGCCGCTGTGCACCATCATCATGCCGAACCAGTTCACCTGCTTGAGCGCCTCCTTCGCCTGTTCAAGGGTCAGCCCTTTATGCTTACGCAGTTCACAAAGCGCAGCGGCATATTCATTGAGTTTTTCCGAGGTTTCGGGGTTGATCACTGTGATGCCTTTGCCAACGCGCGCCGCGACGGTTTCGTCGCCAAGCACAATCACCTTGGCAATGCCATCATCCGTGATGGTGTTGGCGGCGGCAATAACGCGCTCATCCGCGCCCTCCGGCAGCACAATGGTGCGCGGACCGGCCTTGGCTTTCTCAATAATATCAGCAATGAATGCACTGCGGCTCATGACTCGCTTCCCCTTCGCATTTAAATACAAAAGACCTCCCAGCGTCTGCTTGAGAGGTCTTTTTCATCGGCAATCTCCTGCGATTACTTTTTCTTTGTGGCGGCTTCGGCCGGCTCTGCGGCTTCGACCCACTCAAGGATTACCATTTCAGAGGCGTCACTCATTCGCGGGCCCAGTTTGGTAATCCGCGTATAGCCTCCGGCGCGTTCCGCAAAAGTCGGTGCAATCTCCTCAAACAGCGTTTTGACCGCTGCGGGATTTTTCAGCTTGGACGTCGCCTTCCGGCGCGCAGCCAGATCGCCTTTTTTGCCGAGTGTAACCATTTTTTCAGCAATCGTGCGGGTTGCCTTGGCTTTAGCCAGGGTGGTTTTGATGCGACGCTCGGCAATCAGGCTGCACACCTGATTGGCCAGCATCGCATCGCGGTGCGCGCCATGGCGTCCGAGTTTAACTGTTTTCTTAAGATGTCTCATGATGAACCCCGTTTTCCTGAATTATTCCGTTTCCGTCGCCGGCGGCTTCAGCAGGTCGGCATCGAACGTCATGCCCAGCGACAGACCCATTTCCAGAATCTTGGCTTTGATCTCGTTGAGCGACTTCTTGCCGAAGTTGCGGTACTTGAGCATTTCGGCTTCGGTCTTCTGCGACAGCTCGCCGACCGTGGTGATGTTGGCGTTGTTAAGGCAGTTGGCGGCGCGCACGCTGAGTTCAATTTCGTTAACGCTGATGTTCAGCTTCTTGCGCAGCTCTTCTTTTTCGATATCAATCTGTTTTTCGCTCGCCTCGAATTCGATCAGGTCTTTGTCATAGCTGACAAAGATATCGAGGTGATGGCGCAGAATAGCAGCCGAAAGGGTCAGCGCGTCGTCGGGCGTCACGCGACCGTCGGTCCAGATTTCAATAATGAGCTTGTCGTAGTCCGTACGGCGGCCGACGCGGCAGTTGTCCACCTCGTATTTTACGCGGCTGACGGGCGAGAACAGCGAATCAATCGGAATGATGCCGATTTCCTGCTCTTCCTTCTTATTGCCTTCCGCCGGGCAGTATCCGCGGCCCACGCGCGTTTCGAGTTCAACCTCGAATTTTCCATTGGTGTCGAGCGTGGCAATGTGGTGGTCGGGATTGAGCACCTCAATATTCTCGTTGGTCTGGATATCGGCAGCGGTGACTTCGCCCGGGCCCTTGACACTGATCTTGAGGCGCTGAGGTTCGCGGGTATAGGACTTGAGCAGCACTTTCTTGAGGTTGAGGACGATCTCGGTGACATCCTCCACCACGCCCGGCAGACTGCAGAATTCGTGCGGCGCGCCATGAATTTGGACGGATGAAATCGCGGTGCCTTCCAGTGAAGAAAGCAGAACGCGACGCATCGAATTTCCGATGGTGCGGCCGTACCCGGCTTCAAATGGTTCGGCGATGAATCGGCCATAGGTGGCCGTGGATGCGGTTTCGTCTTTGACGACCCGCTTGGGCATTTCGAAACGACCTAATCTGATCGGCATTGTCTTTTCCTCCCAGAACCGGGCATTAACCGGTTCGTATGGTGTTTTATTTACGTTCGCCTGCTTACACGCGGCGCTGCTTTTTCGGGCGGCAGCCGTTGTGCGGAACCGGCGTGGTATCCTTGATGGCGGAAACGCGAAGACCCGCGGCCTGAATCGCGCGCACGGCCGACTCACGGCCTGCGCCCGGCCCCTGCACCCGGACTTCCACTTCGTTCATCCCGTGAGCAATCGCGCCGCGCGCGGCCTCCTGTGCCACCGTAGTGGCGGCAAAAGCCGTGCTTTTGCGGGAACCTTTGAACCCGCAGCGGCCCGCGCTGCTCCATGAAATCACATGACCCTTCATGTCGGTAAGCGACACGATGGTGTTGTTAAAAGTAGTTTTGATAAATGCCAGACCGTAAGGAACGTTTTTGGCCCCCTTGCTCCTGCGCTTCGGTTTAGCCTCCTCTTCAGACTCACCCTCGATCGCGGCGAAAATATCTTTCGGGCCCGATTTTTTCTTCGCGCCCTCTTCCTTGGCCCCTTCCTCCGCTGGTTTTTCTTCAGCAGGGGCTTTCTCCGCGGGCACCTCGACTTTTTCTTCCGGCTTCGCTTCCGCTTTTACTTCTTCTGCGGGGGCTTCCGTTTTCTCCTCCGCCTTGGCGGGGGTCTCAACGGGCTTCTCTTCCGCCTTCGCCTCTGCGGCAGGCGTTTCGACTGCCTTCTCCGCTTTCACTTCCTCGGCAGGCGTTTCAGCCTTCGCTTCCGCCTTCGCCGGGGCGGCTTCGGCGGACAGGTCGGCGGTCTCTTCTACAGGTTTGGTTTCTTCAGCCATGAATCGAATTCCTCAGTTAAAATTATTTGCCGGATATTTTGGCTGCCGAGCGGGCTTCCTTGCCGCGAACCACGCCGACAGTCCGAACCTTCCCTTTGCGGGTGCGGGCATTGGTTTTCGTGCGCTGCCCGCGGACCGGCAGGCCGCGACGATGACGCAACCCGCGATAAGAGTTGGTCGAAATCAGGCGGCGGATATTCTGCGTTGTTTCGCGGCGCAGATCCCCTTCAATCGTGTACTCATCACGGACAATACCGGTGAGCTTGGTGATTTCTTCGTCGGTCAGGTCATCGGCCTTCTTGGCGGGATCCAGACCGGACTTGGCGATCACTTCGCGCGATTTGGTCAGGCCGAGGCCGTAAATATAGGTCAGCGCGTACTCAAGACGCTTTCTGCCGGGGATATCAATACCGAGTATGCGAGGCATAAAAAACTGCTCCTTTTAACCCTGCCGCTGTTTGTGCCGCGGGTTGCGTTTGTTGATGACATACACGCGCCCTTTGCGACGCACAATTTTGTCGTCGGCGCTGATTTTTCTAACGGATGCCTTAACCTTCATAATTCACCTGAAATAATAATTCGCCCCACACTCATGTTGTAAGGCGAAATCTCCACCTCCACAAAATCACCCTTTTCCGGGGCTTTCCCCCCCCGATCCCGTGCCGCAATATAAGCCGTAAAACGGTGCCCGTTCCCCAGCACGGCGCGAAAAGCGTGACTATCTATCACGGACTCCAGCTGAGCGTCCAGTAAAATAGTTTCCTGCGCACTCATTCTCATTTTTCAGAGCGGCTCATCATACCGTCCCGCCCCTGATGTACAAGCCCTGATTCGCAAAAAAAACGACCGGCCAAACCCCCTTTTTCCGACCTCTAAAAAATCCGCCGCCCAACCGGCTTTTTTCAGCAGTGACTGAAAAAAATCCATCCTGAATCCTCAACGGTCGCAACCTTAAGAAAGCGTCAGGATTTCGGGTTCGGTAACGCCAACGGCGACGGTGTGTTCGAAATGGGCGGAGGGGCGTCCGTCCGCGGTGACGGCGGTCCAGCCATCCTCAAGCACCTCCACTTTTGCGATGCCTGCATTGATCATCGGCTCGATGGCCAGCGTCATGCCGGGTTTGAGTTTCGGGCCGCGGCCGGGTTTTCCAAAGTTGGGAATCTGCGGCTCTTCGTGCATTTCGCGGCCGATTCCGTGGCCTACAAATTCGCGCACAACGGAAAATCCGGCGGCTTCGGCCACGGTCTGCACAGCGTGCGAAATATCGCCGAGACGGTTACCGGCCACAGCTTTGGCTATGCCGGCTTCGAGCGCGGCTTTTGAAATCTCCATCAGTTTCTTTTTTTCACCGTCTATCTCGCCTGCTGCCACCGTAACGGCACAGTCGCCAATAAACCCTTCATAGGTGATACCGACATCAATGCTGACGATATCGCCTTCTTTGATGACGCGGCGGCCCGGAATGCCGTGGATGACTTCGTCGTTGACGGAAACGCAGATTTGGCCGGGAAAGCCGTGATAGCCGTAGAACGCGCTGATGCCGCCCAGACCGCGGATCAGCTTAGACGCGGCATTCCCAAGATCGAGTGTGGTGATGCCGGGAGAGACCATCGCGGCGAGTTCATCGCGCACACGGGCGGTCATTTGGTTAACCCGCCGCATGGCATCGAGTTCGGAGGGGGTTTTGATTGGTATCATGGGTTTGGAGAGTTGATGACCGCTAAGACGCGAAGAATTTAAGAGGGGTTGGAATAAACAAACTGTTTGGCAAGTTCTTCCTGATGTAGTGTTGGCTGCGTCATCCCTTTCTCCTTTTTTTCTTCGCGTCTTTGCGGTCAAATTGATCTACCCGTTGAACACGTCGAGAACGAGCGTTGTGGTTTTTTCCGCATCCTGATCGGCATCAATGTCGCGGATGAGACCGCGCTGCTGATAGTGGTCAATAAGCGGCGCGGTCTGTTTTTCGTAGACTTCGAGGCGGTTGAGAATGGTTTCTTCGCTGTCGTCCGCACGCTGGTAGAGCTCACCGCCGTCCACATCGCAAACACCTTCTTTTTGGGGCGGCATGTTGATGACGTGATACACCGCGCCGCAGGCTTTGCATACGCGGCGGCCGGTGAGCCGCTGCAGGAGCGTTTCGCGCGGCACATCGAGTTTGAAAACGTGCGTGATGGTTCCGCTGTGTTTTTCGAGTATCGCTTCGAGGCCTTCGGCCTGCTCAAGCGTGCGCGGGAAGCCGTCGAACATGAAGCGGGCACCCGCAGGCTCCTGTGCAATGCGTTCTTCAATGATGCGCAGGATAACAGAATCGGGAACGAGTTCACCGGCCTCCATATAGGACTTGGCTTCGAGGCCAACCGGGCTGCCGGATTTGAGCGCAGCGCGCAGCATGTCACCGGTGGAGACATGGAGATAGTCTGTTTTCTGCTTAAGTGATTCGGCCAGCGTGCCCTTGCCTGCGCCGGGTCCGCCGAGGAGAATGATTGCTTCCATGCCCTACCTTCTTCCGGATTTAAGTTTTCCCTTTTTCAAAAATCCGTCGTAGTGGCGCATCAGCAGATGGGATTCGATCTGGCGCATGGTATCGAGCATGACCCCAACCATGATGAGCAGGCTGGTGCCGCCGAAAAAGGAGGCCACCAGTCCGGGAATGCCAAACTGCGCGCCCATAACGGTCGGAAGCACCGCGATGAGGGTCAGGAAGGCCGCGCCGGCGAGCGTGATGCGGGTCATGGTGCGATCAAGAAATTCGGCGGTGGATTTTCCGGGGCGGATGCCCGGAATGTAGCCGCCGTGCTTTTTGAGATCATCGGCAATCTGCACGGGATTAAACTGCGTGGCCACCCAGAAATAGGAGAAGAAAAGAATCATGAGGCCGAAGACGGTCATGTAGGCAGGGGTTCCGTAACTGAGTGCCGCGCCAAGCTGTTTGAAGAAAGTACCGGGCATCATGTTAAAAATCTTGGCCGGGAACATGAGGATGGCCTGAGCAAAAATGATCGGCATTACGCCGGCGTAGTTGACGCGCAGCGGCATGAAGGTGTGCTGTCCGCCGTACACTTTGCGCCCCACCACGCGTTTGGCGTACTGCACGGGTATCTTCTGCTGAGCCTGTGTGACCGCAATAACAGCGGCGATCACCGCCAGAATCATGATCAGCAGGGTTGCCGCCATGAACGGTGAGTGACGCACCACGCCATCCACGGGCCGGAACATACTGATGAGCGCGTTCACCGCGAGCGGCAGGCGGCTGACGATGTTGACGGTAATAATCATGGAGAGGCCGTTGCCGATGCCGCGCTCAGTGATCTGCTCGCCGAGCCACATCATCATCAACGTCCCGGTGACCAGCGTCATCACGGTGAGCAGTTCAAAGCCGAGGCCGGGAATACGCACCACTTCGGGAGGGAAATAAAGGCTGCCGCTTTCGAGCGCCCGGGCGATAAGAAAACCCTGGAACGTACAGAGCAGCACAGTGAGATAGCGGGTGTACTGGGTGATTTTCGCGCGACCGGCTTCGCCCTCGCGGGCCAGCTTTTCAAGGAATGGTACCACGGCTGTCATCAACTGGATGATGATGGAGGCACTGATGTAGGGCATGATGCCAAGTGCGCCGACTGCACAGTTCTGCACAGCGCCGCCGCTGAAGAGATTGAACATGTCGAGAAAGCCGACGCCCTGCCCGCTGGCCGACGCCTGGAGGTATTCACTGATCATCCCGAAGTCGACCCCGGCAATCGGAATATTGGCAAGCAGCCGGCAGAGCAAAATGATACCAAAGGTAAACAGTATCCGCTGGCGCAGCTCCTGAATCTTAAAACTGTTTATAAAGGCGGAAAGCATCGATTAACCCCGCTTCATGTTATAATCAAACCACTTCACAACTGCCGCCGGCGGCCTCGATCTTTTCTTTGGCCGATGCGCTGAAGGCACTGGCTTTGATCGAAAGTTTTTTACTGATTTCGCCGGTGCCGAGAATTTTAACACCGTTCCAGCGGCCTTTGACCAACCCGGACTCTTTCAACAACTCAACGGTGACTTCGCTCCCGTCTTCGAAGGCATCCAGAGAAGTCAGATTCACCGGGGCCAGCACTTTGCGAGTAAAGTTGTTGAAGCCGCGCTTTGGAATGCGGCGGGCCATGGGCATCTGCCCCCCTTCAAAGAGCGGCTTATGCTTGTGGCCGGAGCGGGCATACTGCCCTTTGTGCCCTCGGCCGCTGGTCTTTCCTTTGCCGGAGGCCCGGCCGCGGCCGATGCGCATTTTCCGGTGGGTGGAACCTTCGGCAGGCTGAAGTGAATGCAAGTCCATTTGAAAAACCTCTTCTATCTTATTTTCCGCGAGCCGCAAGCGCTTCTTCCCGCGTACGCAGGGTTCCGAGCGCGGCCAGCGTTGCTTTGGTTACGTTCAATCTGTTGCTGCTGCCGAGTGACTTGGCCAGCACATCGCGCACGCCGGCGAGTTCAAGCACCGCGCGGCTGGCGCCGCCGGCGATGACACCGGTACCTTCGGAAGCCGGACGCAGCAGTACTTTGGCGCCGCCATATTCACCGATCGCTTTGTGCGGAATGGTGGTGCCTCTCATAGTAATCGGTTGCAGGGTGCGTTTGGCGTTCTCGCCGCCTTTCCGGATGGCATCGGCCACTTCGTTGGCTTTGCCGAGGCCGTAGCCGACCCGTCCCTTGCGGTCACCGACAATAACCAGTGCACCGAAACTGAAACGACGTCCACCCTTCACCACTTTTGAATTGCGGTTGATGTGTACTACGCGCTCTTCGAATTCCGATTTCTTCTTTTCTCTATTTGCAGCTTTTTCCCTCACGTCGAGCAACTCCTCATTTAAAACTAAAATTCAAGGCCGGCTTCGCGGGCACTGTCAGCCAGTGCACACAAACGCTGCCCGTAGGCAAACCCGCCGCGATCGAACACCACGCGGGTCACGCCCTGCGCTTTGGCGGCCTCGGCGGCTTTGGTGCCGAGCGCTTTGGCCGTAGCGACGGTATTGTTTTCGCCCAGCGAAGAGACCGAACAAAGAGTTCGCTGTGCGTCGTCGTCTATGACCTGAACATAAATATAGCGGTTGGAAACATAGACCGCCATGCGCGGACGGTCGGCCGTGCCCTGTACTTTGCTGCGCAGGCGAAAATGTCTGCGCTTCCGGAAATCTGCTTTGGTTTTGACCTTCATGATTAAGCCACTGCCTTACCTTCTTTGCGCCGAACCTGTTCGCCTTTATAACGCACGCCCTTGCCCTTGTAGGGCTCGGCGGGCGAAAACGCCCGGATGCGTGCGGCAACCAGACCGACGAGGGCTTTTTCGTGCCCTGATACTTTGACGTCAGTTGCCCCGCTGACCTCTATCGTGATGCCTTCGGGAATTTCATAATTAATATCGTGCGAAAAACCGAGAGCGAGCACCAGCGTGCGACCCTGAAGCTGCGCTTTATAACCGACGCCCTGGATTTCGAGTTCTTTGACATACCCGTTCTGAACGCCGAAAACCATGTTGTTGATGAGGCTTCGGATGGTGCCGTGCAGGGAGCGGGCTTCCTTGGTTTCCTCACTGCGCTTCACGATCACCTGTCCGTTTTCGACCGCAGCGCTGATCACGTCCGGCGCCGTCCAGGCACTCTGACCTTTGGGGCCTTTGACCGTAACCGTCTGCCCGGCGACCGTGACCTCTACACCGGAGGGGATCGCTATGGGTTCTTTTCCTACTCTAGACATTTCGGGTTCCTCAATTTCAAATTACCAAATATAACAGAGCACTTCGCCGCCCACATGGGCTTTGCGCGCCTCGGCATCGCTCAGCACACCGGACGAGGTGCTCAGAATCGCCGTTCCGATTCCGCCCAGCACGCGCGGAATATCGCCGGCTGAAGCATAGCGCCGGCAACTCGGACGGCTGATGCGGCGCAGGCCCTGAATCACCGGAGCCTGTTCATCTATGTACTTCAAATAGACGGTCAGAACCGGCTTGCCGTC